>NZ_WOGU01000062.1:0-556 GCF_009735315.1 Kocuria sediminis | reverse complement strand
GTCGTTGACCGGTTGGCTATCTTGAGGATGTCGGGGCTGGTCCTGGTCCACCCGAACGGGTGGCAGCGGTCGATCCAGCCGGTGACGAACGCCCAATTCCACCGGTTGAGCTCGAGCACCGAGGCGAGATCGGTCCGGTGCAGGGCCTGACGCTCGATGATCCCGAACCACGCTTCCACGAGGTCCAGCCAGGACGCCGAGGTACCGGTGTTGTGCACCTGTACCCAGGGGTTCACCTCCCACCACTCCTCGATTTCGGGAGTCTTGTGCACCGCGTAGTTGTCCATCGCCAGGTCCTGGCCGGGTAGACCCGGGCGACCTGTTGGAGGAAGGCGAGGAACTCCTGGCGCCGGTGCCGTGGTTCGCAGGCGGCCGTGACATGACCGGTGGCGATCTCCAGGGCCGCGAACAACGTGGACGTCCCGTGGCGGACGTAGTCGGTGGTGCGCGCCGCCGGCTGCCCGGGCTGCATCGGCAGATCTGGGGCCGTGCGCTCAAAGGGCATGAATCTGGGACGCCCCGTCCACGCACAGCACCACGTCCCGAAGGCGGAGCC
>NZ_WOGU01000061.1:0-575 GCF_009735315.1 Kocuria sediminis | reverse complement strand
GGACCACCCGGGCGAGCTGGTGCACATGGATCTGAAGAAACTGTGCCGAATCCCTGAGGGCGGCGGGTGGCGGGCCCACGGGCGCTGCGGCCGCCAGCATCACCGGCGGCCGCAGCACGCGCGGGGGGGCTTCGACTACGTCCACTCGCTGGTCGATGACCACTCCCGCCTGGGGTACTCCAAGATCCTGGCCGATGAGAAGGGCACCACCTGCGCCGCGTTCCTGATCCGGGCCGCAGCCTATTTCGCAGCCCACGGGATCCTCTGGATCGAACGCGTGATGGCCGACTACGCCTGGGCCCACCGCCACTCCCTGCGCGTAGTCATCGCCCAACTGGACGCCAGGCAGGTGTTCATTTGCTCGTACCGCCCGTGGCAGAACGGCAAGCTCGAGCGCTTCAACCGCACCCTGGCGACCGAGTGGGCCTACCGCCCGGTCTTGACGACCAACGTCGAACGTGCGCCGGCCCTTGCCCCCTGGATCGAGCATTACAACACTGACAGGCATCACAGCGCACTCGGCGGCCACCCACCCGTCAGCCGTCTGCGACTAATCTTATGACCGGGCACATCTA
>NZ_WOGU01000060.1:0-626 GCF_009735315.1 Kocuria sediminis | reverse complement strand
GCGAAGGCCCAGAAGCTGCCGACCATGATGATCATGCAGGCCGCGAAGAACAGCAGGTTGTTCACGAGCCGGCCCTGGCCCGAGTGCGAGCGCACGGTGGGGCGGCCGGTCGAGGCGTCCGAGGAGGTGCTGGTGGACGAGGCGGCTCGGTTGGCCATGGATGTTCCCCTTCTGGCGGTGGAGGCGCGGCCGAGTTCCGAGGGCCGCAGAGGCGTCAGCGCCCAGTCTAGTGCGTCACCCCGACACCCCGTGCACCCCCTCGGGGCGACGGACGGCCGTCCTCCGGCATGCGGCGCCGACGGGCCTGCCGCCTGCACGGGCGCCGGACGACCTCCCCACCGGCACGGAACGACGGACGGCCCCCTCCCGGTACGGGAGGAGGCCGTCCGTCGGTCGCGGCACCTGCTGGCCGCGGGGCCTGCGGGGCTCCGGACCTACTGGGTGGCCCGGCCGAAGGCGTCGTCCTTGTGCTCCGCGCGGACCTGGGCGTCCCGGGCGCCGATGTCCCGGGGGCCGTCGTCGAAGCTCTGCGCGGTGGGCTGCTCGCCGGGGACCTCGGTGGTCGGGGGGACGTCCATGAGGATGGTGCGCCCGCCGTAGGACTTCTTGGCGGTGCTGTTCTGCAG
>NZ_WOGU01000059.1:0-634 GCF_009735315.1 Kocuria sediminis | reverse complement strand
GAGAACTACCATAGAAACATGATAGTAGAATTTGACCCACGACAATTAATGAGGACAATGGCTACATCATACCTCCCAATATGGCAATGTATGTAGGATGGAGAGTCGTGTCATCCCACAATCCTTCCTCGCCATTCCTTCGTATTCAACAGCATACCACTTTGCTTGCCAATCAATGGAGTCAGGTTCTTTTGGAATGGGACGATCATCTCTCCCGTGAGGACAAAGAACCCGATCGCCACGCATCTCATGATCAAGTGGTAAGTATTTGGTGTGGCCCATGTAATAACACTTCCTCATATGTGGACAATACTTGGACTCAAAAGCCTCTCCACAACATGGACATGCATGATGACCCGAAGTTTGAAGGCCAGAAATGTGAGCATAACCTAATAAAGGATGTCATGGTACGCAACCAATAGTTAGACGTGTCAATATCTAATGAACAAATGAACAAAATAGCCAATATTACATATTCTCATCCTTGCATTTATCTCACCTGGATAGTCGTGCATGGTCCACATGCATATGCCATGCAAAGTGAATGATCTCGGACGTGTCGAAGTCTCAGAGGCATCGAATGCTGGGACTCCTTGCCATAGTTGTTGCAACTCCTCCACCAATGGCTCCAAAT
>NZ_WOGU01000058.1:0-641 GCF_009735315.1 Kocuria sediminis | reverse complement strand
GGGACGGCCGCGTCGATGGGTGACATCCGATCTGGCCTGCCCGCAGGGCGGCCTGGAAGGATGTTGCTGCGCCCGCGGCCTGTCCCAAGAGTTCCGTGACCATGTCGTGCGTGTGCCCCGGGCCCGAGAAGACGGGGTGGCAATGGCGCAGATTGCCAAGGACCTCGGCATCGAGGAGATGACCCTGTCGAAGTGGATGCGCCAGGCCGACGTCGAGGACGGTGAGAAGCCCGGCGTCACGAAGGCCGACTCCACACAGAATCGTGAGCTGAAGAAGCAGATCCGCCTGCTCGAGCAGGAGGGCAGGGTCCTGCGCCGTCCGGCGGCCTATTTGTCCCAAGCGATCCTGGCGGGAAAAGACGCAACCGGCTCGCGAGCGAGCTCGCCGCCGACGGGATTCCCATTGCGGTGACGTGCCGGATGCTCAAGTGCTCCCGCCGGCCCTACTATCGGTGGCCGGCGGACCCGGTCACCGGTGCCGAGCTGGCCGTGGCGTACCGGGCGGACACTCCGTTCGGCGCCCACCACGACGACCCGGAGTTCGGCTACCGCTTCTTGGTCGACGGGGCCAAGGACGTCGGCGAAGTGATGTGTGAGCGCAGCGCGTGGCGGATCTGCCGAGGCGACCGCTGATGGTCGGC
>NZ_WOGU01000009.1:0-186407 GCF_009735315.1 Kocuria sediminis | reverse complement strand
GGGGCCACGGCCGGGGCCGGGTCCTCGGCGAAGACCTCCGCGAAGGCGGCCGTGCCGATCGGCAGAGCCCACCGCTCCCGGAGCTCCTCGAGGTCGATGGTGGCGATCTGGCCCTCCGGGGCGCCGCGCTCCACGGCAGGCTCGCCGGGCTGCAGCCGTGCGGTGACGGTCACCTCGCCGGCGGGCGGGCCGGGGACCTCGTCGGGCATCCCGTTGGCGGCCGAGCCGGTGGGGATCCAGCCGCGGTCCAGCACGACCACGTCCCCGTCCTGGGTGCGGAAGGGGACGAGGACCTCGTAGCCCACGCGCCCGTCCTGGGGACGGTTGCGCACCAGGACCTGGTCATCGGCGAGGTACTCCCCGGTCAGGGTCACCGGGTGCCAGGTGAGCCGCTCGTCGAGGGCGGTGAACTGGGCGACCGCCTCGTCCCCGGTGAGGGGGTCGGCCCGGTAGTTCTGCGTGATCTTGGCGTTCTCCCCGACCAGGTGGTCGTTGCGGTCCATCTGCCACCCGCCCAGGTACACGGCCACGGCCGCGGCGGCGCAGGCCATCAGGAACCAGAGCAACCACTTCCCGCTGAGCAGGAACCGGTAGTCGCTCACGGCCGGTCCTCCTCGGCCGGCCCCTCGTGGCCGAGCGGGACGGTGTCCTTCCAGAAGCCGCGGGCACCCAGGAACTGCTCGAGGTCCGCACGGTGGTCCGGGCACGCCAGCCAGATCTTGCGGCGCTCCGGTGTGTGGATGCGCGGGTTGTTCCAGCGGATCTGCCAGGCGGCGTCCGCGCGGCAGCCCTTGCGAGAGCACTGGGGGGTGTCGGGTCCGGCCGGGGGAGCCTCGGACCCTCGCGGGGACAGCGATCCGAGCAGGTCGAACTCCACGGCGGTCGTGCTCCTCAGGGTCTGCGGTCGGGGCCCCGGCGCAGCCCGCGCGGGGCTCAGGCCGCGCCGCGGCGCCGGGAGGTGTCGCCCTCGACAGTAGCGGAGGAAGCCGGGTCCCCGCTGGGAAAGGCGGTGCGGCTCGTCCCGGTGCTCCCGGTCCTCGGACCCTCCGTCCGGTCCTGGTCCTCGTCCTCCGCGTGGCCGGTGGTGAACTCGCCCTCCAGCACGAAGTCGATGGCCAGCGGCGCCGCCGGAGGCGCCGGTTCGGGGGCGGCCGCCAGCGCCGGGGCCGCCAGCGGCTCGTAGTAGTGGCTGGTCCGCGTGGACCGGTCGTTGCTGTTCGCCAGCAGCACCGCCATCCAGGGCAGGATGGCGACGCCGAGGATCGCGACGCCGCGGACCCAGATGTTGTCCACCGCCACGAACACGATCAGGCACAGGATCCGCAGGCCCATCTGGATGCTGTAGACCTTCATCCGGTGGTTCATGTCCTGCGTGTGCGACCCGGCCGTGGCCGTGATGGAGTGGACGTCGTCCTGACCGGCGGTCTCGCCGGTCGTCAGATAGCGATTGCTCATGGTCCTCCCAACAGACGTTCCATTCTCTCACCGGGGTCCGACATCCGGCAGGGCCTCCCGGAGGCTACCGGACGGTCGCCCGGGTCGCCCGGTAGGATCGGAGGGATCTTCCCCGGGCCCCGCCTCCTGCCGGACGGCGGGCCCCGGCGACCCGCGACCGAAAGGCACCGTTCCCCATGGCAGACCAGCAGCGCAGCCCGGCCCCCCGCACCGTCCTCGTGACCGGCGGCAACCGCGGGATCGGGCGGGCCATCGCGCAGGCCTTCCGGGACGGCGGGGACAACGTGGCCGTCACCTACCGCTCCGGCGAGGCCCCCGAGGGCTTCTTCGCCGTGCAGGCCGACGTCACGGACGCCGCGTCGATCGACGCGGCGTACAAGGCGGTCGAGGCCGAGTTCGGCCCCGTCGAGGTGGTCGTCGCCAACGCCGGGATCACCCGCGACACCCTCCTGCTGCGGATGAAGGAGCAGGACTTCCAGGACGTCGTGGACACCAACCTCACCGGCGCCTTCCGGGTGGTCCAGCGCGCCGCGAAGGGCTTCATGCGGCTCAAGCGGGGCCGCGTGGTGCTCATCTCCTCCGTGGTGGGCCTCTACGGCTCGCCCGGACAGGTCAACTACGCCGCCTCCAAGGCCGGTCTGGTCGGCATGGCCCGCTCGATCACCCGCGAGCTGGGCGGGCGCAACGTCACCGCGAACGTCGTGGCCCCGGGGTTCATCAACACGGAGATGACCGCCGCCCTGCCCGAGGAGACCCAGCAGAACTATCTCGCCTCCATCCCGGCCGGCCGCTTCGCCGAGCCCGAGGAGGTCGCCGCGGTCGTGCGCTGGGTCGCCTCCGACGAGGCGAAGTACATCTCCGGCGCCGTCATCCCCGTGGACGGCGGCCTGGGCATGGGCCACTGAGCCCGCCCACCGAGCCCGCCCACCCCGCACACCGTCCACCGCGCGTCTCCCACGCGCACTTCCCTCGTACACGTTCCACCGAAGGAGCACCATGAGTTCACTCGCAGGCAAGACCGCGGTCGTCACCGGGTCCTCGCGCGGCGTCGGCGCCGACACCGCCAAGCTGCTCGCCGCCCAGGGCGCCAACGTCGTCGTCAACTACCGGCAGAAGGCCCCCCGGGCCAACAAGGTCGTGCGGGAGATCGAGGAGGCCGGCGGCCGCGCGATCGCCGTGCAGGCGGACATGACGGCCCCCGAGGACGTCCGCAACCTCTTCGCCCGGGCCGTGGAGGCCTTCGGCGGCGTGGACGTGCTGGTGCTCAACGCCTCCGGCGGCATGGAGACGGACCTCGGGGAGGACTACGCGCTCCGGCTCAACCGGGACGCCCAGGACGACACCCTCACCGCGGCCCTCGAGCACCTGCCCGAGGGCGGGCGCGTGGTGTTCGTGACCAGCCACCAGGCCCACTTCATCAACGACGTCGAGACCATGCCCGAGTACGTGCAGGTGGCGAAGTCCAAGCGCGCCGGCGAGGACGCGCTCACCGCCCGCATCCCGGAGCTGACGGACAAGGGCATCACGTTCGTGGTGGTCTCCGGGGACATGATCGAGGGCACGGTGACCGCCACGCTGCTCAACCGGGCCCGGCCGGGTGCGCTCGAGCAGCGCCGCGAGGCCGCGGGCAAGCTCTACTCCGTGCGGGAGTTCGCCGAGGAGATCGCGCGGATGGTCACGGCCGACGTCCCCACCGGGCACGTGGAGCTCGTCGGCGGGGCCGACGACTTCCTCGCCCAGGCCGGACAGAAGTAGCCCGGCCGGGGTCGTCCCGGCGGACGGCGAGACAGCGGCGCAGCCCCCCCGGGTGTCCCCGGCCGGAGCTGCGCCGTCCCCGTCCCCGCCCTGGTGCACTGTCCGGGGCGGGTGAGATGCTCCTCACATCGTCGGATCGGGCGGCCGGCCCCGGACACCGAGCGGGACCGGCCGGGACAGGGGCCGTGCGCCCCGGAAGGGGGCCGCGCCGTGACCCGTCCGCTCATCGAGGTGGAGGGCCTCACCAAGGCCTACCGCTCGCGCACGCGCACCGTCCACGCCCTGGCCGGTCTCGACCTGTCCGTGCCGGAGGGCGTCGTCAAGGGGCTGCTGGGCCCGAACGGCGCCGGGAAGACCACGGTGGTGAAGGTGCTCACCACGCTCGTCGTCCCGGACGCCGGCACGGCGCGGATCGACGGGGTGGACGTGGTCGCCGAGCCCGCACGGATCCGGCGGATGATCGGGGCCTCCGGCCAGTACGCCGCGGTCGACGAGAACCTCACCGGCACCGAGAACCTGCGGATGGTGGGCCGGCTCTACCACCTGGGCGGGGCCGCCGCCCGCCGCCGGGCCACGGAGCTGCTGGAGCTGTTCGGCCTCGAGGAGGCGGGGGACCGGCCCGTCAAGGGGTACTCGGGCGGCATGCGGCGCCGCCTCGACCTCGCCGGGGCGCTGGTCATCCGGCCCCGTGTCCTGTTCCTGGACGAACCGACCACCGGGCTCGACCCACGCAGCAGGATCGGCCTGTGGGAGGTGATCCGCTCCCTCGTGGCGGACGGCACCACGGTGCTGCTGACCACCCAGTATCTCGAGGAGGCCGACCAGCTGGCCGACCAGATCTCCGTCATCGACGACGGCAGCGTCATCGCGGCGGGCACCCCCGACGAGCTGAAGGCCCAGGTCGGCGGGCACCGCGTGGTGGTCGTGCTGCAGGACGGGGCCGACGCCGGGCGGGCCGCGGCCGTGCTCGCCCGGCACGGGGAGGGTGCGCCCGTGCCGGCGGACCAGGGGCGGGAGCTGGAGGTCGCCGTCCGGGAGGGCCCGCCGGCGCTCCAGCGGATCCTCGCCGACCTCGAGGCCGACGGCGTGGCCCTGCACGACGCCGGGATGCGCCGGCCCACCCTCGACGACGTGTTCCTCTCGCTCACCGGGCACTCGACCGCGGTGGGACCCGGTCCGCACGAGCAGGACGCCGGCACCGCCGTGGCCGCGCCCGGGGGAGGGCGGCACCGATGAGCACCCGCACGCTGCCCGGCGCCACCAGCCCGGGCGCCACCCTCGGCACGTGGGCCGCCGACGGCTGGACGGTCACCCAGCGCAACCTCATCAAGCTGCGGCGCTCACCGGACCTCCTGGTCTTCGCGGTGCTCCAGCCGGTGATGTTCGTGCTCCTGTTCAGCCAGGTCTACGGAGGGTCGATCCAGGTGCAGGGGACCGACTACACCCAGTACCTGATGGCCGGGATCTTCGGGCAGACCGTGCTCTTCGGCTCCACGTTCTCCGGGGCGGGCATGGCCCAGGACCTCAAGGAGGGGATCGTGGACCGGTTCCGGACGCTCCCGATGAGCCCCTCGGCGGTCCTGGTGGGGCGGACCAACAGCGACCTGGTGCTCAACGCCGTGTCCATGGTGATCATGATCGGCACGGGCTTCGCGGTCGGCTGGCGGTTCACCACGTCGGTCGGATCGTTCCTGGCCGGGATCGCCCTGCTGCTGCTGTTCAGCTACGCGTTCAGCTGGGTCATGGCGCTGGTGGGGATGAGCGTGCGCAGCGCGGAGACCGTGAACAACGCCTCCTTCATCATCCTGTTCCCGCTGACGTTCATCTCCAACGCGTTCGTGCAGTCCCAGAACCTCCCGGGCCCGCTCGAGACGTTCGCCAACTGGAACCCCGTCTCCGCCCTCGTGCAGGCCGCTCGCCAGCTGTTCGGCAACACCGGCTCCGCTCCCGTGCCCGACGTGTGGCCGATGCAGCATCCGGTCCTGACCGTGGTGATCGGCAGCGTGCTGCTGCTCGTGGTGTTCGTGCCGCTGTGCCTGCGCAAGTTCGCCACCGTGAGCTCGCGCTAGCCGTGGCACCGCGTACTGTGCCGGAGCGCGTCCGGTGGGCCGTCGATCAGCTGCCGCTGCGGCCGGGGTGCCGGGTGCTCGAGGTCGGCTGCGGGTCCGGCGCGGCCGCCGAGCTCGTGTGCGCGCGGCCCGGTGGGGCGCAGCTGCTCGCGGTCGACCGCTCCGCGACCGCCGTTGCCCGGACCGTCCAGCGCAACCTCGGCGCCGTGCAGGCCGGCGTGCTCACCGTCCAGCAGGTCGCCCTCGCGGAGCTGTCGGTCCCGGCGGCCTCCTTCGAGGTGGCCTTCGCCGTGGACGTGAACCTGTTCTGGACGACGCGGGCGGACCCCGAGCTGTCCGTGCTGCGGCGGGCCCTGACACCGGGCGGCACGCTGCTCATCGCCTACGGGCCGGGACCGCGCCCCGAGCGGCAGGCCGCCGTGCTGCAGCGGGTGCGGTCCGCGGTGGGTGCGCACGGATTCGTCGCGCCGGTGGTGCTGCACGAGGACCGCGGCGGCGGGGTCCGGGCGCGGGCCCCGGCCGGCCGCGTGCCCGACCCGCCCCTGCGCCGGGCTCCCCGCCCGGCGCAGGTGACGGCACTGTGACGCCCTGCACCGGCCGGGGGTGCTACCCATGGAGGACCCGGCAGTGAGCCGACCGCCCCGCGCCCCGGTCCTCTCGGCCGGCGCGGAGCCCAGTGAGGAGCAGCGATGACCGCACAGCCCACCGGACGCCTCGACCCCGAGGGACACCTCGTCCTGTCCCGCACCCTGCAGGGGCCGCTCGAGGAGCTCTGGGCCGCCGTCACCGACCCCGGCCGACTCGGCCGCTGGTACGGCACCTGGAGCGGCGATCCCTCCTCCGGGCGGGTCGAGGTGCTCATGACCGCCGAGGGCGCGGACCAGCCGGAACCCGTGCTCCTCCGCCGGTGCGAACCGCCGCGGCACCTGGCCGTCACCCTCGGCACGACGGCCGACGCCTGGCGGGTGGACCTGGACCTCGAGGACGGCGGCGGAACCACCGAGGTGCGGCTGACGCACCGGTATCCCGCGGCCGGGGAGCTCGACTCCGTCGGCCCCGGCTGGGAGTACTACCTGGATCGGCTCGTCGCCGCCGAGAGCGGACGGGACCCGGACGAGCTGGACTTCGCCCGGGACTACCACCCGGCCATGGCCGAGTACTACCGGGCGCTGGCCGACGTGCTGCACTCACGGGGCTGACCGCCGCTCCCGGTCCGGGCGAGGTGGCCGGACGCGGCGTCCAGCAGGGCGGTCAGGCGGGGCCGCCGCTCTCGATCCGGACGAGGTTGCCGCACGTGTCGTCGAGCACGGCGGTCGTGGTGGTGCCGGTCGTCGCGGGCGGCTGGACGAAGCGCACGCCGCGCTCCACGAGCCGTTCGTACTCCGCCTGCACGTCCCGCACGGCGAAGCTCGTGAACGGGATCCCGTCGGCCACGAGCGCGGCCCGGAACGGGCCGACCGCGGGGTGCTCGGAGGGCGCCAGCTCGAGCTCGACGCCCTCGGGCGCCTGCGGGGAGACGACGGTGAGCCGGCGGCCGCTCCCCGTGTGCAGGTCGTGCTTGACCATGAACCCGAGCTTGCCGGTGTAGAACAGCAGGGCCTGCTGCTGGTCGTCGACGAAGACTCTGGTGTGGGTGATCCGCATGCGGACGGCCCTCCTCGGTGCGGCGGAACAGGACGGGGCGGAACGGGAGCAGGTGGAACGGGATCAGGTGGAATGGAACGGGGCGGTTGCGGTCAGGCGCCCTCGTCGACGCTGATCATCCAGTGGACGCCGAACCGGTCCGTGCACATGCCGAACAGCCCGCCCCACGGCGCCGGCTCGAGGGGCATCGTGACCGTCCCGCCGTCGCTGAGCCCGTCCCACCAGCGGCGCAGCACCGCCTCGTCGTCGCCGCCCACGGAGACCGAGATGTTGTCCCCGACGGTCAGGTCCATGCTGTCGGGGGTGTCGGAGGCCATGAGGACCAGGCCCTCGCCGGTGGTCAGCATCGCGTGCATGACCTTGTTCTGCTCGGCCGGGCCGTCACCGGCACCGTACTCGGCGAACCTGCTGATCGTCAGCTGCCCGCCGAACACGGAGCGGTAGTGGGTCATCGCCTCCTCGGCCGTGTCCCGGAACGTGAGATAGGGATTGAGCTGCACGGGCATGGGCCGTCCTCCGCGTCGATAGGGTCGATGCCCCCCATGATGGCCCCGCGCCGGCGGGGGCGGAACACCGGCGCGGTTGCCGCCGGATCCGTTACGACCCCACGGACCACGGCTCGGCGAGGGCGCGCGTACCCTGGTGCCCATGGGCAGGACGCAGTACTACGTGGCCGCCAGCGCGGACGGCTACATCGCCGATCGCGAGAACCACCTGGACTGGTTGCTGCAGTACGGCTTCGAGGCCTACCAGGAGCACTACGACGCGTTCCTGGCCGAGGTCGGGGCGCTGGCCATGGGCGCGAGCACCTACGAGTTCGTCCTCGGGCAGGGCGGATGGGCCTACGGCGACCTGCCGGTGTGGGTCTTCACCCACCGGGACCTGCCCCGGGCGGCGGGGGCCGACCTGCGCTTCGTCAGCGGGCCGGTGGGCGTGCACGCCGAGGCCGTGACGGACTCCGCGGGCGGGCGCAACCTGTGGGTGGTGGGCGGCGGCCGCCTGGCGGCCCAGTTCGCGGACGCGGGTCTGCTCGACGAGCTGTGGCTGACCTGCATGCCGATCGTGCTGGGGGCCGGGCATCCCGTGCTCCCGACGGAGGCGGCCCACGACCTGCGGCTGCAGCGCACCACGCACTTCGAGGGCGGGGCGGTGGAGCTGCGCTACGTCCTGGAGGGCCCCGAGCGGCAGGTCTGGCCCGAGTAGCCCGCCCGATCCGCGCCGGTGGCACCCCCGGGCTGCGCGGGTCGCGGGATCAGGCCGACGAGGCGGGGCGGGGGAGCCCGTACCAGGCCGCGGCGTTGTCGTGCAGCACCGCGGCCGCGGCGTCCTCGCCCAGCACGGACACGACGAGGTCCACGTCGTCGTCCCGGAAGGCCCGCCGCGCCCGGGTGCTCGGCAGGTCGGTGCCGAAGAGCAGCGCGGTGGGGTCCGCGGCGTGGATCCCCCGCAGCGCCCGGGGCACGTCCAGCTCCACCCGGCCGAAGCCCGTGGCCTTGACCTTGAGGCCCCGCTCCACGAGCCGCAGCAGCTGCGGCTGCGCGTCGGCGGTCATGCCCAGGTGGTCCACGCAGACCCGCGGCAGCCGCCGCAGCACCGGGGCGATCGGTTCCAGGGACGAGCCGTCCAGGTAGAACTCCGCGTGCCACCCGGCGAGCTCGTGCACCCGCCGGGCCAGTCGCTCGATGCGCGCCGGATCCGCGTCCGCGCCCCGGCGCAGCGGAAACCGGACCGCGCGCACCCCGATCCGGTGCAGCGCCAGGACCTGTTCGTCCGGCACCGAGGAGGGCAGCTGCGTGACCCCGGCGAAGCCGGGACCCAGTTCGGCCAGCGCCGCCTGCAGCCAGCTCTGGTCGTGACCCTGGAAGGAGCCGCCGACCACGGCGCCGCCCCGCACGTCCAGGGCACGGGTGCGCCGGGTGTAGTCGGCGACCGTGAACGCCGCCGGCACGTAGCCCTGGTTCGGCACGAGCGGGAACCGCGGGTCGACGATGTGCAGGTGGGCGTCGATCATCCTGTCATTGTGCACGACCCGCCCGGCGGCTGGCGGGTTCCTGCGCGGGTTGCGGCGCCGGCGCGCATAGGCTGTCTGCCGATGAGCACGACCACCCTGACCCCCGAGGAGACGCTGCGGGCCGCCGAGGACGCCCTGGAGCGTGCCCGGCGGAGCTATGCCCGGAAGCTGCTGCGCCTGGTCGCCGAGGAACTCACCCGCCGGCATCCCGAGGCCGTGCGCCTGGACGTCTTCGCGGACACCGGCGCCGAGGAGCTCGAGTACGCCCTGGACGTGCTGCGCGACGCGGAGGGCGAGCCGTCCTGGGTGGACCCGGGCCGGGTCGTGGTGGTGCGCGAGACCGCCGACGACGCCCTGGGCGGAACGGTCACCGTGGCCACCCGGGACGTCCGGGAGCTGGTCGTCCGGGCGTTCGAGGTCTACGAGGGGCCGGTGGTGAAGCTGCTGCGCCACGACACGGAGCGGGACGTCTACTGGCTGGACCTGCGACGGGCCTGAGCCCCGCCGTGCGGGCGGGGCGCGGCGGGCCGGGTGGTCAGGAGGCGGTGGAGGTGATCTCGCCCCCGAGCTCCTCCTGGACCCGCTCGAGTCGGCCGCGGTCGTCCGAGGCGACCACCCAGTTGCCGGCATGCAGATAGTGGATGCCGGGGATCGCCTCGAGGTTGTCCGTCAGCTGCTGCGTCAGCTGCTCGCCGTCCGCCACGGCGAGCAGCAGGTTGTAGTCGCAGGGCAGCACGGTGCTGCCCGTGCCTCCCTGGTTGTCGCGCAGCTGCTGCTCGCCCGGGCACTCCACGCCGGCGTCGACGACGGCCTCGCGCAGTCCCAGGGCGTCGTCGAAGGTGGCCCCGCCCGCGGGGATCCTGGCGGCGATCGAGTCGGTGGTGAGCCCGCACCCGGTGAGGACCACGGAGGCGAGAGCGGCCGCGGCGAGTGCGGCGGCGGGGGAGCGGCGCATGAGGTGGGGTCCTTGTCGGTGGAGGAGAGGGGCCGGTGGTCGGAGCGGGTGCCGTCGCTCGTGCCCCCACCGGGATCCTATGCGCTGGGGACCTCGTGGCGCCCCACATGACGGCCGACCGGGGGCGGGGTCAGGGCGCGGCGGGCCCGTACCGGTGCTCGGGCCGGCCGGTGCTGCCGTAGCGCAGCTGGATCTCCACGGAGCCGTCCTCGGCCAGAGCGGACAGGTAGCGCTGGGCGGTGGCGCGGGAGATGCCGACCTTCCGGGCGATCTCCGCGGCCGAGAGCGGGGCCTCCGGCTCGAGCGCCGCCAGCACCGAGGCCTCCGTCGCGGAGCGCGGACGCTCCCCGGGGGCCGCTTCAGGCGGGTGCAGCGCGTGCAGGGCGCGGTCCACGCCCTCCTGGGTGAGCCCGTCCCGGTCGGCGAGCAGGCGACGGTACCGGGCGTAGGCGCGCAGGGTCCGGGCGAGCCGGGGCCCGGTGAAGGGCTTGATCAGGTAGGCGAGCGCTCCGCGGCGCACGGCGGTCCGGACGGAGACGGGATCGGCCGCCGCGGTGAGCATGATGACGTCCACGTCCAGGGCGCGCAGCAGGTCCAGGCCGAGGGCGTCGGGCAGGTACACGTCCAGCAGCACGAGGTCGGGCTGGTGCGCGTGCACGGTGCGCATGGCCTGCTCGGCGGTGCCCACCGGGGGCAGGGCCGTGAAGCCCGGCACGGCGTTGACGTAGCCGGCGTGCAGCCGTCCCACGTGGAAGTCGTCGTCGACCACCAGGACCACCAGGTCCTCGCTCATCCGGTTCCTCCGTCTGCTCGTCCGGCTGCCTCTCCGGCTGCGCCGCCGGACCGGGGGCCGGCGGCGCGGATCCCGGTGCTCCCTGCTCCGGTCGCCCGGGGGACGGGGGCCGGGCCTCCGTCCTCCCGTGGTCCGGCCGCGGCCCGGTCCGCGGGCCGGTGGCCGGGGACCACGGTACCGGGCAGCCGCGCGCAGAAGACGGCTCCGGGACCGCCCGGCCTGCCCCGGTCGGCCACCCACACGTCCCCGCCGCGGCGGCGCGCCAGTTCCCGGCTGAGGGGCAGGCCGAAGCCCTGCCCGTGGGCCTCCGGCAGCCCGGGCGCCGCGACGGCGCCGTCCGCGGGGGGAGCGGCGGTGGACCAGCCCTGGGCGAAGACCGGCTCCGGGTCCGCCACCGGCAGGCCGTCGCCGGAGTCGGCGACCACCAGGTGCAGCGTGCCGGTCCCGTCGGCCCACTCGTCCAGCAGCTCCACCTCGACCCACCGGTCCTCGGCGGCGCCCTGGACCGCGGCGCGCACGGCGTTGTCCACGAGGTTGCCGATCACGGTGGTGACGTCCTGGGGGTCCGTGATCTGCCCGCGGACGAGGGTGTCCTCGCCGATGCGCAGGACCACGCCGCGCTCGGCGGCCTCGACGCTCTTGGCGCCGAGGAAGGCCTGCAGGTACGGGTCCCGCAGCAGCTCGGCCTGCTCGGCGGGATAGCTCAGCGGACCGGTCTCGGTCACCTCGGCGACATAGCGGCGGGCCTCGTCCGTGTCGCCGAGGGCCAGCAGGCCGGAGATGGTGTGCAGGCGGTTGGCGAACTCGTGGCGCTGGGCGCGCAGGGCCGTGCTGAGGGCGCCCACGGCGTCCAGCTGCCGGGTCAGGGACTGCAGCTCGGTGCGGTCCCGCACGAGCACCACCCAGCCCAGCCCGGGCTGACCCGGCCCGGCGGGCCGCACGGCGCGGGCCGAGAGGATGAGCACGTGCGGGCCCACCACCTGCTCCACCGCCGGGGACGCGGGGGTGGCCGCGGCCAGCAGGGCGGGGAAGGAGTCCGGCAGGCCCGCCTCGGCCAGGGGCGTGCCCACGAGCCGGGCCGGGTCGGCGATGCCGAGCAGCCGCCCCGCCTCCTGGTTGACCACGGTGATGCGGTGTCCGGGGGAGATCCCGATGACGCCCTCGTCGACCCCGCGCAGCACGGCCTCCTGGTCCTGGACGAGCTCGGTGATCTCCTCGGGCTCCAGACCCAGGGTGAGCCGCTTGAGCCGGCGGGCGATCGCGGTGGAGGCCGCGGCGCCCAGGGCCAGCGCCCCGACGGCGGTGGCGGCCACCGGTGCGATGTCCTCCTCGAGGCTCGACAGGACGTCCGCCCGCGAGAATCCGACGTTGACCCCGCCGACCACCTCCTCGCTGGACCCGGGAGCGTAGACGGGCACCTTGGCGCGGGCCGACCTGCCGAGAGTGCCCCGTGCCTGCCCGGTGAATTCGCGTCCCGCGAGCGGTTCGCTCGGGTCTGTGCTGACCCGCTCGCCGAGCCGTGCGTGGTTCGGGTGCGACAGCCTCAGTCCCTCGTCGTCGAATATCACCACGAACAGCGACCCCGTGCGGCGGCGGACGTCCTCGGCCGCCTCCTGCAGGGGGCCCACGGCCAGAACCGCCGGTGCGAGGTCGCCGGGGCTCGCCTCCTTCAGACGGGCCACCTCGGCCCGGACGTCGTCGTCGGCCGCCACCGACCGGGCGATCGACAGGGCCTGGTGCTCGGCGTCGCGGCCCAGCCGCTCGTAGGTCAGCCAGCCGTAGACCCCGCCGCACAGGAGCACGACGGCCGCCACCACGGCCAGGTGCAGCAGCAGCATCCGGGCCAGGAAGCCCGGCCGCGTGCGGGGTGTCGTCACGGTCCCTCCTCCGGCCGGGCGGTCGTGCGGGAGGCGGTCCGCAACGGGCCGCCGGGGGACGGGTGGCCCGGGGGCGGGCCGACCCGCCTCACAGGTCGGCGAAGAAGCGGACCGCGTCCAGGTTGGGCAGATTGATCTGGGCGTCGGCGACGGCGCGGAGGGCGGGCTTGGCGTTGTACGCCACGCCGAGCCCGGCGGCGGTGACCATGTCGATGTCGTTGGCGCCGTCGCCCACGGCGATCACGTCCTCGAGGGCCACGTCCAGCTCGGCGGCCCAGGTGCGCAGGAAGCGCTCCTTGGCCGTGCAGTCGACCACGTCTCCGACGATCCGTCCGGTCAGCCGGCCGTCGGCGACCTCCAGGAGGTTGGCGGCGTGCCGGGTGAGCTGCAGCTGCTCGGCGAGCGGGGTGAGCACGCCCAGGAACCCCCCGGACACCGCCGCCACGGCGTGGCCCTCCCGCAGGAACGCCTTGATCAGCACGTGCGCGCCGGGGGACAGGCGCACGGCGGCGCGGACCTCGTCGATCGCGGTCGCGGGCAGCCCGGCGAGGGTCTCGACCCGGGCGAGCAGGGACTGGGTGAAGTCCACCTCCCCGCGCATGGCCGCCTCGGTCACGGCCGTGACCTCGGCCTCGGCCTCCGGGCCGGCGTGGGCGGCGAGCATCTCGACGACCTCCTGCTGGATGAGCGTGGAGTCGACGTCCATGACCAGCAGCTTCTTGCGCCCCGGGTCGAGCAGCGTGGTGGGCACGACGTTGACGTCCACGCCGGGCAGCAGCTGGGACAGCGGGTCGGGGCGCAGCGCGGCGAGCAGGGCGGGCGCCTCGCTGCCGTGCACACGGGCGGTGAGGGCGTTGTAGCCGGGCACCTCCGCGTCCGGGCCCGCGGAGCCGGGGCCGGTCACCCGCACGGTGGAGAACCGCTCGATCTCGGCACCGGCGTCCCGCACGAGGGTGAGGATGCGCTCGCGGGCCTCCGGGTCCGGATTCTGGGCGAACGCGATCACGGCGAGGTCGGTGGTCATGCCGTCAGTGTATCCGGGTGCCCGCCCGTCCCCGGCCGCGCCGGGTGCTCACCGGGGTCGGGCGCTCACTCGGGCCGGAGCACCGCGACGTCGGAGACGAGCCGGATGTGCTCGAGCATCGCCCGCGCGGCCGCCTCGGGATCCTGCTCGCGGATGGCCCGGGCGATGGCCCGGTGCGACTCGAGGGACCGCTCGGGCCGGCCCTCCTGGCTCAGCGACTCGATGCGGGTCTCCCGCACCAGGTCGGAGATGAACGTCATGAGGCGGGCCAGCACGGCCGAGTGGGCGGCCGCGGTGACGGCGGCGTGGAACAGCTCGTCCCCGCGCAGGCCGCGCCCGCCCCGGGCGATGTCCCGGTCCATGACCTCCAGGGCGTCCTCGACGGCGGCCAGGTCCTCGGGGGTGCGCCGCAGCGCCGCCAGCTCCGCGATCTTGGTCTCCACGGCGCTGCGGGCGTCGACGATGTCGGGCAGCCGGTCGGTGTGCTCGCGCAGCCCGCGCAGCACCGCGGCGCTGCTGGGGCGGTAGCGCAGCACCGCCCCGTTGCCGTGCTGGACGTCGATCACCCCCAGCACCTCGAGGGCCACGAGGGCCTGCGCCACGGTGGCGCGCGAGACCCCCAGCCGCTCGGCCAGATCGCGCTCCGGCGGCAGGCGGTCGCCGGGCCGGAGCCGCTGCTCGATGACGTGGTCCAGCAGCCGCTCGACCACCTGCTCGTACAGCCGCGGCCGCTCCACGCGGTCCAGTCCCCGGGCCCCTGCCATCGCCGGCCTCCCCGTGCTCTGCGCCGGGCGCAGCACCCGGGTCGTCGTCGTGCGGTGCCGCTGCCCCGCATCGTTGGCCCTCATGCTACCCGCCCTGTTGACAAGCGGACAGGTGTCCTATTGGCTAGTCCAAAACCTGTGGTCCTGATCACACCGGGTCACGGATCGACACGCGGACTCCCCGCCACCGTCAGAAAGCAGACCCATGGGCCCTGAAGTGCTCTCCATCGTCATCCTCGCCGCGATGTTCGTCGTGGCGACCGTCCTGCCCGTCAACATGGGCGCGCTGGCCTTCGTGGGCGCCTTCGTCCTGGGCGTCTTCGTGCTGGGCATGGACACCGACCAGATCCTCGAGGCGTTCCCGGGCGGTCTGTTCCTGACCATCGTGGGCGTCACCTACCTCTTCGCGATCGCCCAGAAGAACGGCACCGTGGACCTGCTGGTCCAGGGCGCCGTGAAGCTCGTGGGCAGCCGGGTGGCGCTGATCCCGTGGATCATGTTCTTCATCACCGCCGTGATCACCGCCGTGGGCGCCCTCTCCCCGGCGGCCGTGGCGATCATCGCCCCCATCGCGCTGAGCTTCGCGGCCAAGTACAGGATCAATCCGCTGATGATGGGCATGATGGTCATCCACGGGGCCCAGGGCGGCGGGTTCTCGCCCATCGCCGTGTACGGCGTGACCGTCAACGGCATCGTCGCCGAGGCCGGCCTGGACGTCAGCCCCACCGCGGTGTTCCTCTCCAGCCTGATCTTCAACCTGCTCATCGCCGTCGTGCTGTTCGTCGCCCTCGGCGGCCGAGGACTCGTCTCCGCCCGCGCCGAGGACTTCGTGGAGCGCGCCGCCGAGGCCCGCCTGTCCCGCAGCAAGGTCGCCGCCGGCCACGTCGGGGACAAGGACGTCGCCTTCAAGGGCTTCGGCTCCGGCATGTACGGTCCCCGCGACCCGGCCGGCTCCTCCACGCCACCGGCGGCGGGCAGCGAGGGCAGCGAGAGCCTCGTGCCGCAGATCGCCACCATCATCGGCCTGGTCGTCCTGGCCGTCGTCGCCCTGGGCTTCGGCGTGGACGTCGGCTTCGTGGCCATCACCGTGGCCGTCGTCCTGGCACTGGTCTCCCCGAAGGCGCAGAAGGGCGCGGTCAACAAGATCGACTGGTCCACCGTGCTGCTGCTCGGCGGCATGCTCACCTTCGTCGGGGTGCTGCAGGAGGCCGGCACCATCGAGTACGTCTCCGACGGGGTGGCCGGCATGGGCATGCCGCTGCTGGCCGCGCTGCTGATCTGCTACATCGGCGCCGTCGTCTCCGCCTTCGCGTCCTCGACCGCCATCCTGGCCGCGCTCATCCCGCTGGCCGTGCCCTTCCTGCTGGCCGGGGAGGTCGGGGCCACCGGGCTGATCTGCGCCCTGGCGGTCTCCTCGACCATCGTGGACGTCTCGCCCTTCTCCACCAACGGCGCCCTGGTGCTCGCCAACGCCCCCGCCGGGGTGGACCGCGACGCCTTCTACAAGAAGATCCTCGTCTACGCCACGGGCGTCGTCGTCATCGGCCCCCTGCTCGCCTGGGGCGTGATGGTCGCCCCCGGCTGGCTGTAGCCCGCTCCCGCCCCGACCGACCCCAGCCCGTCCGACCCCGTCCCGCCCGACCCGAGCCCACCCGGAGGAACACCCGATGCCCGACACCACGACCGCCACCCCCGAGGGCCCGCTGGCCGGAACCCTCGTCGTCGACCTCTCCCGCGCCCTCGCCGGCCCGCACGCGGCCATGATGCTCGGCGACCTCGGCGCCCGCGTGATCAAGATCGAGAACCCCGGCACGGGCGACGACACCCGCGGCTGGGGACCGCCCTTCGTGGGCCCCGCCGAGAACCCGCAGGCCACCTACTTCCTGTCCTGCAACCGCAACAAGGAGTCGGTCGCCCTGGACCTGAAGTCCGACGACGGCGTGCAGGTGCTCCGGGCCCTCGTGGAGCGCGCGGACGTCCTGGTGGAGAACTTCCGGCCCGGGGTGCTGGACCGGCTCGGCTTCTCCGTCGAGGAGCTGCACCGGCTCAACCCCCGCCTGGTCGTCCTGTCCATCACCGGCTTCGGCCACGACGGCCCCGAGTCCCGGCGGTCCGGCTACGACCAGATCGTGCAGGGCGAGGCGGGACTGATGTCGCTGACCGGCTCCGGGCCCGAGGACCCGCAGCGGGTGGGCGTGCCCATCGCCGACCTGCTGGCGGGGATGAACGGCGCCTACGGAGCGCTGGCGGCCCTCTACGAGCGCGAGCGCACCGGGGCGGGCAAGGTGGTCCGGACCTCCCTGCTCTCCTCCGTGGTCGGGGTGCACGCCTTCCAGGGCACCCGGGCCACCGTCGCCCACGAGGTGCCCCGCGCCCAGGGCAACCACCACCCCTCCATCGCCCCCTACGGCCTGTTCTCCTGCCGCGGCGGGAAGGTGCAGATCAGCGTGGGCAGCGAGAAGCTGTGGCGCACCTTCGCGCAGGCCTTCGGGATCGACCCGGAGCAAGCGGACTTCGCCACCAACGCCGACCGCGTCCGCAACCGCCGCGCCGTGATCGACGCGGTCGAGGAGGCCTTCGCCGCGCACGGCCCCGAGGAGCTGCTGGAGCAGCTGGCCGAGCTCGGCATCCCCGCCGGGAAGGTGCGCACCCTGGACGAGGTCTACGCCTGGGAGCAGGTGCGGTCACAGGGCCTGGTGGTCGGCGTCGACCACGAGGTCCTCGGGCCCGTGGACCTGCCCGGCCCCGCGGTGCGGTTCTTCGCCCCCGGCGACACGGACGAGACCACGCGGCGGGCCCACACGGCCCCGCCGGTCCTCGACCAGCACGGCGGGACCGTGCGCGCCTGGCTCGGTGCCACCGGCGACGGAGCCGGCACGGCCACGCAGCGGAAGGAGTCCCTGCGATGACCGCCCAGCCCGTGCGCGACGTCCCGACCGGCGCCGTGGAGGTCCGGCGCCACGGTCCCGTGGCCTGGCTGGTCCTGGACCGCCCGGACCGGCGCAACGCCCTGTCCCCGGCCATGTGGGCCGCCCTGCCCGGCCTGCTGGCGGAGCTCGACGCCGACCCGGAGGTGCGCGTGATCGGGGTCCGCGGCGCCGGCGGCGTCTTCTCCGCCGGGGCCGACATCGCCGAGGTCTTCGAGTGCCTGGGCGAGCCCGGCACCGGGCTGCCCCGCGGCGGGCTGCTCACCGCGGCGGAGACCGCCCTGGCGGCGGTGCACAAGCCCACCGTCGCCGCCCTGGAGGGCTACTGCATGGGCGGGGCCTGGATGCTGGCCGGGGCCTGCGACCTGCGCATCGCCACCGCGTCCCTGCGGATCGGGCTGACCCCGGCCCGCATCGGCATCGTCTTCCCCGCCTCCGGCGTCGAGGCGCTGGTCCGGCTGGTGGGCCCCGGAACCGCCTCCTACCTGCTGCTCACCGGCGACACGGTGCGCGCCGCCGACGCCCAGCGGTGGGGCATGCTCACGCGCGTGGTCGCGGACGAGGACTTCGCCCCGGTCCTCGCGGAGGTCGTCACGGGCCTCGCGCAGCGCTCGCAGCTGAGCACGCAGGCCCACAAGCACCTGATCCGGCGCGCCGCCGACGCCGTGCCCGGCACCCTCGGCGCGGACGAGACCTCCGAGGCCCTCTTCCGGCAGGTCCTCGACGGGCCCGACGCCCGCATCGGGCAGCAGGCCTTCCTGGCCAAGAAGCCACCCCGTTTCGCCTGGGCGGGGGAGGAGTTCTGGGCCGCCCGCAGCAGCGCGGCCCGATCGGGGAAGGAGCACCGCACCTCGATCGTCCGGGGGCGGTGGCCGCGCCGTGCCGCCCGCGCCTGACGGCGCCCCCGCCGGGCCGGTGCGCCGGGGCGGCGCACCGGGTGTCCTAGAGTGGCCGGTATGAGTGCTGTGGTGGAGATGGTGGACGTCAGCGTGGTCCGCGGGCAGAAGACCCTGCTGGATTCCGTGGACTGGGTCGTCAACGAGGGCGAGCGCTGGGTCATCCTGGGCCCCAACGGCGCCGGCAAGACCACGCTGCTGTCCATCGCCGCGGCCCGCCTGCACCCCACCCGCGGCATGGTCGACATCCTCGACGAGATCCTCGGCGCGGTCGACGTCTTCGAGCTGCGGCCGCGGATCGGCCTGAGCTCCACCGTGCTCGCCACCCAGATCCCGGAGGGCGAGACCGTGCTCAACTGCGTGGTCACCGCCGCCTACGGCGTGACCGGGCGGTGGATCGAGAGCTACGACGACGCCGACGAGGCCCAGGCGCGCGAGCTCATGGCCGCGTGGGGGCTCGAGGCGCTGGCCGAGCGCCGCTTCGGCTCGCTCTCCGAGGGCGAGCGCAAGCGCGTGCTCATCGCCCGCGCCCTGATGACCGACCCGGAGCTGCTGCTGCTCGACGAGCCGGCGGCGGGCCTGGACGTCGGCGGGCGCGAGGACCTCGTGTCGCGGCTGGACGAGCTCGCCCGGGACGAGGCGTCCCCGGCCATCGTCATGGTCACCCACCACCTCGAGGAGGTGCCCGACGCCTTCACCCACGCCCTGCTGCTGCGCGAGGGCCGGGTGGTGGCCGCGGGCCCGGTCCGGACGGTGATGACGCAGAAGAACCTCTCCGAGACCTTCGGCCTCCCGCTGAAGCTGGTGAAGGTGGGCGACCGCTACGCCGCCTTCGGCCGTTCCTGACCGCCCGTCGTGCTGGAGACGCTCGCCGATCTCGCCGCCGGCTTCCCGTTCGAGTGGTGGCAGGCCGCCCTCATCCTGCTCGCCGGGGTCGCCGCCGGGCTGATCAACACGATCGTGGGCTCGGGCACCCTGGTCACCTTCCCCGTGCTCGTGACCATGGGCGTCCCGCCCGTGACCGCCTCCATGTCCAACGCCATGGGCCTGATCGCCGGCAACCTCACGGGTGCGTGGCACTACCGCGCCGAGCTGCGGGGCGTGGAGCGGACCCTGCTGAAGCTCGTGCCGGCCTCGGCCCTGGGCGGGGTCATCGGCGCGTGGCTGCTGCTGCACCTGCCCGAGGAGGTGTTCGGCTACGCCGCGCCCGTGCTGATCGTCGTCGCCCTCGGCTTCGTGGTGCTCCAGCCCCGCCTGCAGGCGGGAGTCCGCCGCCGCAAGGACGCGCAGGCGGCGTCCGCCCGGGCGGCCGCCGAGGCCCGGGGGGAGACCCCGCGGCCCATCGACCCCGACCGCGCCGCACAGCCGGCCTCCCTGTACGTGCTCGTCTTCCTGGCCGGGATCTACGGCGGCTACTTCGTGGCCGCCCAGGGCGTGCTCCTGCTGGGCATCCTCGGGGTGTTCCTGTTGGCCTCCCTGCAGGCGGCCAACGCGGTGAAGGTCGTGCTCGTGGCCGTCGTCAACATCGTGGCCGCGACCTCCTACATCCTCTTCGCCTTCGACCGGATCAACTGGTGGGCGGTCCTGCTCATCGCGCTCAGCTCCACCGTGGGGGCGTGGGCCGGCGCCAAGATCGGCCGCCGGCTCTCCCCGGTCGCGCTGCGCACGGTCATCGTGGTGCTGGGCGTGGTCGCCCTGGTCAGCATGGTCTCCGAACTGCTCTGAGACCCGGGCGGCACCGGACGGGGGCACCGGCTACCATCGGAACGACCCCCGCCGCCGCCGACGAGAGACCCCGTGACCGACTTCCCCCAGCTCCTGCGCCTCGAGTCCGCCGACGACCCCCGGGTGGCCGACTACGCCCGGCTGACCGACGTCGGACTGCGGCGCAAGCTCGAACCGGAGCGGGGCATGTACATCGCCGAGTCCTCCAAGGTGCTGCGCCGGGCGCTCGCCGCCGGGCACCGGCCCCGCTCCTTCTTCATGGCGGAGAAGTGGCTGGAGGACCTCGCCGACGTGCTCGCCGCCCACCCGGACGTGCCCCTGTACGTCGGCCCCGACGCGGTGCTGGAGCAGATCACCGGCTTCCACCTGCACCGCGGCGCCCTCGCGGCCATGCAGCGCCCCGCGCCGGTGGAGCTGGAGCAGCTGCTCGCCACGTCGTCGCGGGTGGCGATCCTGGAGGACATCGTGGACCACACCAACGTGGGCGCGATCTTCCGCTCGGCCGCCGCGCTCGACGTCGACGCCGTGCTGGTCACCCCCCGCTGCGCCGACCCCCTCTACCGGCGGGCCATCCGGGTGTCCATGGGCACCGTGTTCCAGGTGCCCTGGGCACGGCTGGAGCACTGGACCGCCGACCTGCAGCGGGTCAAGGACGCGGGCTTCACCACCGCGGCGCTCGCGCTGAGCGAGGACTCCCTCACCCTGCAGGAGCTCTCCGCCCGCCGCGACGGGAAGCTCGCCCTGATCCTCGGCACCGAGGGGGACGGGCTGAGCGCGGCCACCGTCCACCACGCGGACCTCACGGTGCGGATCCCGATGTCCCACGGCGTGGACTCCCTCAACGTCGCCGCGGCCTCCGCCGTGGCGTTCTGGGAGACCCGGCCCGGACGCTGAGCCCACCGGCGCCGATCGTAACGGTTCGGGCGTCGATCCCGCGCTCACCAGCGCCGTTGGCATCTGCGAAGACTATTCTGGAGGCGTCCGCGGCCGCTGCGACAACCGCGGCAGCAGCCGACGGCCGGCGGGCGGACGACCGAGAAGGTGTGTCATGAAGAAGCTGATCTCATGGCTGGCGGCACTGGTGCTGGCCATGGGGCTGGGGCTCATCGTCCCCGGCAGCGCGAGCGCCGCGGCCCCGTACTGCGGCATCACCTGGGGATCCGGGGCGAAGGCCCGCAGCGGCGAGGCCAGCACGCCGCGCTATCCCCATGTCACCGACGTCCGGGCGGGGGAGCACGCCTGCTTCGACCGGCTGGTGATCGACCTGGACGGCCGGCTGCGGGGCTACGACGTCCGCTACCAGGGGTTCACGGGCATCGGCTCCGGCGACCCCATCGCCCTGCGCGGACGGGACCTGGTGATCACCGTCAACGCCCCCGCCTACGACGACAACGGCAAGGCCACGTACAGGTTCCGCAACGGCTCGGAGCTCGTGGACGTGCGCGGCTACCGCACCTTCCGCCAGGTGGCGTGGGGCGGCAGCTACGAGGCCCGGACGTCCGTCGGCCTGGGTGTCCGCGCCCGGCTGCCGTTCCGCGTGTTCGTGCTCGACGGCCCGGGGAAGGGCTCCCGGCTCGTGGTGGACGTCGCCCACCGGTGGTAGGCCCAGTGCCCTCCCGCGAACGCCGGTGGCGGGCCCGGCTGCGGCCGGGCCCGCCGCCGCGCGGGGTGTGACCTGGAGGCCCGGATCCGGTACGCTGGATCGCTGGTGCCTCCCGCACGGGACCGCGCGCGCGTCCGCTCCACGGGACCGCGGCCGGACGACGACGGCGCACCGTCCACCGAGCGAAACCGTGCCTGGCAAAATCCAGGCACCGACAGAAGGTTTGAACCCCATGAAGACTGACATCCACCCGGACTACCACCCGGTCCTCTTCCGCGACCTGGCCTCCGGCAAGACCATCCTGACCCGTTCCACCGCCACCTCGCAGAAGACCGAGACGTGGGAGGACGGCAACGAGTACCCGATCATCGAGGTCGAGATCTCCTCGGAGTCCCACCCGTTCTACACGGGCAAGCAGCGCATCATGGACTCCGCCGGCCGCGTGGAGCGCTTCAACGCCCGCTTCAAGAACTTCGGCAAGTCCGGCAGCTGACGCCCCTCCCGCACGCGGGACCCCGCAGCGCCGCACGCAGGCCCGGACCGGATCGGTCCGGGCCTGCGTCGTGCCCGGGGCCGGCTCGCCCCCTCCCGGGACCCGGGTGCCCTCCGGGCGACCGGCGTAGGCTGGCCCGGGACCAGCGGCACGCAGGACGGGAGAGCACGGATGGAGCAGCACGAGCGGCGGCACGGGGAGTTCAAGGTGATGGGCGGCAAGCTCGTGGTCGCCGACCTGAGCGTCGTCGACGGCCGCCTGGCCGACGTCTCCGTCAACGGGGACTTCTTCCTGGAGCCCGACGAGGCCCTCGAGGACATCAACGCGGCGCTCACCGGGCTGGAGGAGGACGCGACCCCGGAGCGGATCGCCGGAGCCGTGCGGGCGGGCCTGGCGGACGACGTCGTCCTGTTCGGCTTCTCCCCGGAGGCGATCGCCACGGCGGTGCGCCGCGCCCTGGCCCGGGCCACCACGTGGGACGACCACGTGTGGGAGGTCATCCCGCCCGCGGTCCGGCCGACCGTGGAGAACCTGGCCCTGGACGAGGTGCTGGCCCGGGAGGTGGGGGCCGGCCGGCGCCGGCCCGCCCTGCGGCTGTGGGACTGGGACGAGCCGTCCGTGGTGATCGGCTCCTTCCAGTCCCTGCGCAACGAGGTGGACGCGGAGGGAGCCCGGCGGCACGGCATCTCGGTGGTGCGGCGCGTGTCCGGCGGCGGCGCCATGTTCATGGAGGCCGGCAACTGCATCACCTACTCCCTCTACCTGCCCCAGACGCTCGTGGACGGGCTGAGCTTCTCGGAGTCCTACCCGTTCCTCGACCAGTGGGTGATGCAGGCGTTCCAGGAGATGGGCCTGCAGGCCTTCTACGTCCCGCTCAACGACATCGCCACGGAGCACGGCAAGATCGGCGGCGCGGCGCAGAAGCGCTTCGCCGGCGGCGGCATGGTCCACCACGTGACGATGAGCTACGACATCGACGCCCAGAAGATGACCGAGGTCCTGCGGATCGGCCGGGAGAAGCTCTCGGACAAGGGACACCGCTCGGCCAAGAAGCGTGTGGACCCGCTGCGGCGCCAGACCGGCATGGCGCGGACCGACGTCGTGGACAAGCTGATGGAGGTCTTCACCGGGCGCTACGCGGCCGTGCCCGGCGCGGTCGGCGAGGACGAGCTCGCCGCGGCCCGCGAGCTCGTCGCCACGAAGTTCGGCACCCCGGAGTGGCTCACCCGCGTCCCCTGAGCGGCGGCGCCCCCGCTCCCAGGGATCCCGCAGCGGCGGGGGCCTAGCATGGGCGGCGGGGGAAGAGGCGCCGCCCGGCGCGGCACCCCCGCCCGCCGTCCCGCCGATCCCGGAGCAGCCCATGTCCCGCGCCGACCACGACCGCGCCCCCGCGCCCCCGCGCCCGTCCCGCCCCCGGCACACCGTGCGGCGGGTGCTGCTCGTGCTGCTGGGCCTCGTGCTCGTGCTGGCCCTGGCCGCCGCACTGTTCCTGTGGAACCTCGGGCGGACCTTCGACGCCCGGAAGCAGACCCTGGAGGACGCCTTCCCGGCCGAATCCACCCGGCCCGCCGTGGGCTCGGCCCAGGACCGCGGCACCACCGTGCTGGTGCTGGGCGCCGACACCCAGCCCGGCGGACGGGCGGACGTGGGCGTGGAGGGGCAGCGGGCGGACACCATCATGCTCGTGCACCTGCCCGAGGACGGCGGCGAGGCCTACGTGCTCTCGATCCTGCGGGACACCTGGGTGCCGATCCCCGGGGCCGGGGAGGCCAAGATCAACGCGGCCCTCGACATCGGCGGAGTGCCCCTGATGGTCGAGACGGTCGAGGAACTCGTCGGCACCCGGGTCGACCAGGTCGCCGAGGTGGACTTCGCCGGCTTCCAGGCGCTCACCGACGCCCTGGGCGGGGTCACGGTCGACGTGCCCCAGGACTTCGTCTCGAACGAGGGCATGACCTTCCAGCAGGGCCCCGAGCACATGGACGGGGAGCGGGCCCTCGAGTTCGTCCGCGAGCGCAAGGCCTTCGCCGACGGCGACTTCCAGCGCGTGGCCAACCAGCGCACCTACGTCCGGGCGGCGCTGGAACGGGCCCTGGCCCCGCAGACGCTGCTCAACCCCCTCCGGCTGCACGCCGTGGTCGACGACTTCTCGCCCTACCTGGTGGTCAGCGAAGGACTCGACGCCCGGTGGATCACCGGGCTGGTGCCCGACCTCGTCGGCCTCTCCGCCGGGAGCCTGCACATGGCCACGGCCCCGCAGCAGGGCCTCGGCTGGTCCCCGGACGGGCAGTCGGTGGTGGTGCCGGACCTGGAGGCGATGGCCGGCGTCGGCGAGGCCATTTCGGAGGACAATCTGGGCGGATATCTTGCTACGCTGAGCCCCGACGATCAGTAGTGCCCCGCCGGATCCCCCGCTCCGGCGGGTTCTCCTTCCCCGCCCGCAGCACGCCCCGTGATCGACCGGGACGGCCCCTCTTGACCCCCACGAGAGAGCCATGCCGCACACCCCCCGCCCCCTTCCCCCGGACGACGGGACCGCGCCCCCACGGCGGTCGGCCGCCCGTCTGCTGACCACCCTCGCCGCCCGGCCGGCCGCCCGGGCGCTGCTGCGCAGCCCCTGGCCCGAGGCCGGTGCCGCGGTGGCCCGCGGCCCGGCCGCGGGCCCGGGCATGGACCGGCACCTCGCGGCCCGGCTGCGGCGCGCCGAGCGCGGCCGGCCCACGCCGCGCGCGGCCCACCGGCTCGCGGAGCTCGCCCTCGCGGCGGGCAGGGTGGCCGAGGCGGACCGCTACCTCGCCCTCGTGCCCCCCGGCACCCGGGGCCTCGCCGGGACGCGGGGCCGGCGGCACCGGCACGTGGGACGGGTCTCCGAGGCGGTGGTCGGGCTGCGCCGCGCGGTGTCCGCCGGCCGGGCCACTGCGCGCGAACGCCGGCAGCTGCACCGCTACGAGGACGAGCTGCGGTTGCTCTCCGGCTGGCGTCCCGCCCTGACACCGGTGGTCGGCTACCGGCCGGACCCGGCCTCGGTGCTGCACGTGCTCGCCGGGGCCCGGCCGCACCGCCGCGCCCCGCGGGCCCACTCCCTGCTCACCGCGACCGCGGCCGCAGGCTGGCACGTGACCGCCGTGGTCCGCCCCGGCCCGTTCCCGGACTCCGCTGCCCGGCGCCCCGCGGGCGCATGGACCGTGGACGGCGTCGCCTACCACCGCATCCTCCCGGCGGACCGGACGGGCACGGCCACGGGCCGGCTGCAGCAGGAGGCGCAGGCGCTCCTCGAGCTGGCGCTGCGGGCCAGGCCCGCGGTGCTGCGCACCACCAGCCACGCCGGCAATGCCCTCCTCACCCGGGCGGTCGCGGAGGCCCTGGGGATCCCGTGGGTGTACGAGGTGGGGGAGCTGCCGGCCGACCGGTGGGCGGCCACCCGTCCCGCCGAGGCCGCCGCGAGCGAGCGCTTCCGGATGTGCTGCGCCCGGGAGGCGGAGCTCCTGTCCGCCGCGGACGACGTGGTCGCCCCGAGCCGGGCCATGCAGGAGAGGGTCCGGGAGCTCACGCGCGCCCTGCCGGGCGGCCCGGTCCCGGCCCGCGTCGCGTCCCCGGCCGTGGACGGGCCCTACCTCGCCGACCCGCGCCCCGGGCCGGAGGCCCGCAGGATCCTCGGGCTGCCCGCGTCCGTCCCGGTCGTGGGCGCCGTCGCGGACCTGATCGAACGCGAGGGCCTCGACGACCTGCTGCGCGCCGCGGCGCTGGTGGCCGAGCGGGTCCCCGAGCTGCTCGTGGTGATCGTCGGCGACGGCCCCGCCCGGGCGGAGCTGGAGGCCCTGGCCCGGCGGCTGGGGCCGGCCGGGCGCGTGCGGTTTCCCGGGCGGCTCACCGACGAGGAGGTGCTGCTCCACCACCAGGCCTTCGACGTGTTCGTGGTCCCGCGCAGGGACGGGCCCGTCACCCGCTCCGCGGTCCCGACCGCGGCCGTGCAGGCCCTGGCCACCGGGACCCCGGTGATCGCCTCCCGGCTGCCGGCGCTCGCCGAGACGGTGGCCGACGGGATCACCGGGCTGCTGACCCCGGCGGGGGACCCGGAGACCCTCGCCACGGTCCTGCAGATGATGCTCGAGTGTCCCGCGGTGCGCCGGTGCCTGGGCGGGGAGGCCAGGCGCCGGGCGGTCCCGGGGCGTACCTGGCAGGCCGTGGCGGCCGACGCCGCCGAGGTCTACGACCACCTGACCGGCCGGGCCGGGCCGCAGGAGGCCACCGCCTGAGCCACGGCCCGAGCCGCGGCGTGAATCGCCGACGGGATCACGGCCGGGCTCGCGCCCGGGGGCACGGTGCGGTCATAGCAGGCCCAGGCGCCGGAGCCGCCGCCGGGCGGCGGCCTCGCTCGGTCCGGTCTGCCCGAGAGCCCGGCCGACGACCGCGAGGGTGAGCCCGGCGGCCCCCCGGGTGGGCAGGGGGACGGGGCCGAGCCGGGGACGGCGCAGGCCCAGCAGGGCCAACCGCTCCTCGGGCAGGGAGTCGACGACGGCCGCGAAGAGCGCCCGGTAGCCCGGCAGGAGCAGGGGGTCCAGGGGCGGGCGGCGCAGGAACCCCACGACGTCGTCCACCCGTGGTCCGCCCGCGAGCTGGGGGCCGAACGCGCGCATCCGGGCCTCGAGCGCCGCCTCGGTCCGCGGCGGGTCCACCACGCCCATCAGCCGCCCGGCCACCGCCCACTCCCGCACGTAGGCGTCCGGGCCGCCCGGGATCGGCCCACCCCATCGCTGGTGGGAGCGCAGGAACGCGTCCGTGAACGCCAGGTGCACCCACTCGGTGAGGTCGGGGTCGTTGGCGCAGTAGGGCCGCCGGACGCCGTCGGCACCGGTGTAGGTGCCGCGCACGCTCTCGTGCAGCCTCCGCACGTGGCCGGAGGCGCGCTGCGCGGCCGTCGTGTCCCCGTAGGTGACGGTGAAGATCCAGCGGATGGTCCCCGCCAGGCGTCCCAGCGGGTCCCGCCGGTAGTCGGAGTGCTCCACCACGCCCGCCAGCGCGCCCGGGTGCAGCGCCTGGGTGAGCAGCGCGCGCACTCCGGCCGGGATGGTGGCCATGGAGCCGTGCACCGCCCACACCGCCGAGCCCGGCCGGAAGTGGCCGGCGTCCTCGCCGTCGGCCAGCGCCAGCTCCCACGCGGGGACGCCCTCCGCCTGGCCCGCGAAGGTGGTCCGCAGCCGCTCCTGCAACGGCGCCATCAGTCCCACGTGCGCGTCCTCCCGTCCCGTGCGGTGCCTCGGCCCCAGTATGCGCCCCGGCTCCGACACCCGGTGCGCCGGACCCGGGCGTGCACCGGGGTGGGCGCGGGAGCGAACGGCGTGCCACCGACGGGTCCGGCCCCGTCCGGCGCGCAACCCGTGCTCGAGGCCCGTGGGACGGTGCGGCGGCCGGGGCAGGCGGTCAGCTCCGCTGCGGGTCGGCGCCGACCGGCGGCGCGCCCTCCAGGAAGCGCAGCAGGGCGGGGGAGCGGGAGACGACCGACTCGTGGTAGCGGCCCAGCATCTCCGGGTCCCTGCCGATCACCAGCCGTTCCACGTCGTCGTCCAGGAACATCACCAGCACTCCCCGCAGCGACTCCAGGGCGGCCTCGTCCCGGAGCAGCGTGCGCACGGCGGCGGGCACCCGGACGGTGTGCACGCCGTCGAGCTCGACGTCGGCGAAGTCCGGGTTGTCGCTGTCGGTCCACCGCGCCTCGGCCGCCGAAGAGAGCACCCCCAGGGTGTCCACGGCGCCGGCCACCACGAGCGCCGCCTGCGTCAGCGCGGTCTGGCTGTCCCGGGCGCGGCCCCGGGCCCGGCGCCGGCCGCGGACCCCGCGGCGGGGCCGGGCGCGGTCCACCACCAGGTACTCCAGCTGCAGGCTCCCGTCCTGCTCCTCGAGGAAGGACACCGTCAGCTCCTCGGTGGGGGCGTCGCCGCGGACGCCCGTGTAGGCCCTGCGGAGCAGGTCCTGCAGCTGGGTGGAGGAGCGGCTGAGGGTGCGCCCGGAGAGGCTCACGGGGCGCCCGTGGGCGTCGAGGCAGCGCACGACGCGCGGCAGGCCGGCCACCGCGGTGACGAGGGGAGTGTCCACGGTGGGATCGTGCCTTTCTGCCGGGACGGGGGATGATCCCCATTCTAGATGCGCATGCATCCGCCGCGCCGCGGGATCTGTGGTCGGTTGTGGGGACAACACCCGTCTCATCAGCGGCGATGCGGCGGCCGCAGGGCACAGGGGAGCGTGCCCCGGACCCGGCGGCCGCCGCACCGGCTCAGCCGGTCACGGCCAGGAGCCCTCCTCGGCGTGGGCGATGAACAGCTCGCGGATCTCGCAGCCGGCCGGCTGGGCGAGGGCGAACAGGACCGCGTTCGCCACGTTCTCCGGGTCGTTGAGCTGGGAGTCGTCCTGGGGCTTGTACTGCTCGTCGCGGTCGTCGAAGAACCGGGTCTTCATGCCCCCCGGGATGAGCTGGGTGACGCCCACCTCGCCCTTGAGCTCGGCGGCCAGGGCCTGGCTGAAGCCCAGCACCCCGAACTTGGACGCGCAGTAGGCGGTGGCGTCCGAGACGCCCTTCAGCGCCAGGGTCGAGGCGACCGTGATCACCCGTCCGCGCGACTCCCGCAGCGCGGGCAGCGCCGCCCGGACGGTGGACACCGTGCCGAAGAGGTTGACCTGGACGACCTTCTCCCACTCGGAGGTCTCCACGTCCTCGAGCCGGCCGCAGCGGTCGATGCCGGCGGCGGTGACGACCGCGTCCAGGCCCCCGGCCTCCTGCACGGCCCGCTGGACCGTCGCGGTGACGGCGGCGGTGTCGGCGACGTCGACCTCGTAGGCGGTCACGCCGCTCAGCGCGCTGATGTCCCGGTCCAGGACGATGGGGGTGCCGCCGTTGTCGCGGACCGCCTCGGCCACCGCGGCGCCGAGCCCGGAGGCACCACCGGTGATCAGGACGCGCCCGGGGTTGGTGGGCTGGAAACTCATGCAACTTCCTCTCTGCTGGGCACTGCTCCGCCCGCGGACGGCGCCGCGGGCGGACGTGCTGCTCCTCGTCGGAACAGGGGGCAGGCCCCCGCGGGTGCGGCGGCCTGGTCACTGCTACCGTAACCGGTCCCGGGCCGTCGGTAAGTATGCTCATCGGGACAGCCCCGGACCCCCGGCTCCTTCGCGGCCGGAGGGCGTCCGCCCGACGGAACAGGAGATCCATGACCACCGCAGCACCCACCACCGACCCCACCACCGACCCGACCGCCGAGCTCACCGTGCTGGACCCGCGGGACGGGTCCGTGGTCGGCACCGTGGCCGCGGCCACCGAGGACGAGGTCCGCGCCGCGGTCGCCGGCGCGCGCGCCGCCGCCCGGGACTGGGCGCGCACGGCCCCCGAACAGCGCGGCAAGGCCCTGCGCGCGGCCGCGGACCACCTGGCCGAGCACGCCCGGGAGCTCGCCGAGCTGAACACCCGCGAGACCGGCAAGCCCTTCGAGGAGGCCCTGGGCGGGGTCGAGGCCGGGATCGGCACCCTCTACCAGTACGCCGAGCTCGGTCCCGTGCACCGGGGCCGCAGCCTGCGCGGCGACGTGCTGGCGTCGGACTACACCGTGGCGGAGCCGCGCGGCGTCGTCGTCGCCCTGACCCCCTGGAACGACCCCGTCGCCGTGGCCGCGGGCCTGCTCGGGGCCGCGCTGGTCTCGGGCAACACCGTGGTGCACAAGCCCAGCGAGCGCTGCCCGCACGTCGGCGCCCGGCTGGGGGAGATCCTCGCCGAGGCCCTGCCGGCCGGGGTGCTGGGCACCGTCAGCGGCGGGGCGGCCGTCGGTCAGCTCCTCACGGGTCTGCCGGACGTCGACGTCCTGGCCCACGTCGGCTCCACCGCCACCGGGGAGGCCATCGCCCGCGCCGCCGTGGGGACCGGGGCCCACGTGATCCGCGAGAACGGCGGCAACGACGCCCTCGTGGTCGACGACGACGTCGACCCCGCCTGGGCCGCCGAGCAGGCGGCCCTCGGGGCCTTCGCCAACGTGGGGCAGATCTGCGTGGCGGTCGAGCGCATCTACGTCCACCGCGCCGTGGCCGAGCCGTTCCTCGCGGCGCTCACCGAGCAGGCGCGCCGGCGCAACGCCGAGGGCTCGCTCGCGCCGCTGGTGGACGAGCGGATGCGGGAGGAGGTCCACCGCCAGGTCGCCGAGAGCGTCGCCGCGGGCGCCGTCGTGCTGGAGGGGGCGCGGGTGCCCGAGGGGCCCGGGGCCTTCTACCCCGCCACCGTGCTGCGCGAGTGCGGCCCGGGCATGACCGTCATGGCGGAGGAGACCTTCGGGCCCGTGGCCCCCGTCCAGGTGGTGGACAGCTTCGCGGAAGGCCTGCGGCTGGCCGCGGCCGACCGCTACGGGCTGGCCGCGACCGTCCTGACCGGCCGGATCGCCCACGCCCAGCAGGCCGTGGCGGAGCTGCCGGTCGGCACGCTGAAGGTCAACAACGTCTTCGGCGGCGCCCCGGGCGGTGCGGCGCAGCCGCGGCGGGCCAGCGGTGCGGGCTTCGGCTACGGGCCGGAGCTGCTGGACGAGATGACCCAGGTGAAGGTCGTGCACATCGAGATGCCCCCGGCCCGCGGCTGAGCCCGCGGGCGGTCCCGGGGCGGGAGCGTCACGGTAGCTGCGGACGGCGCCCCGGGCACACCCGTGCCCGGGGCGCCGGGGCGTCAGCCCCGGCGCAGCGGCTGGAGCAGCCCGCGGACGCGGTCGGAGGGCTGCTCGCCCAGCTCCCGCGCCACGAGCGCGCGGTAGCCCTCGAACGTCCGCCGCGCCTCGGTCTCGTTGCCCAGGACCAGGTGCGCGCGGATCAGCAGGCACACGGCGCTCTCCCGCAGGGGAGCGGCGTCACCGGCGGTGCGGGCCAGGGCGAGGGCGTGGTGGACGTCGCCGTGCGCCAGGCAGAACTCGGCCCGCTCCTCCACGGCGTTGACGTAGAGCTCCTGCAGCCGCGCCTGCTCGGCCAGGACCCAGTCGTCGTACCAGCCCGGCAGCAGCTGGACCCCGGGGCGGTCCAGCACCCACGCGTCGTCCCGTGCCGCGGACCAGGAGGCCACCGGGCGCACCACCAGCTCGAGCAGGCGGTGCAGGTCCACGTCCACCGTCTCCGACAGCGACAGGGCGCCTCCCTGGCACACCACCGCCCCCGGCAGGCGGCGGGACAGTGTGAAGACGGCCGCCCGCAGACTGCCCAGCGCGTGGTCCTCCGGGACCTCCGGCCACAGCAGTCCGGCGAGGTAGGCCCGGGACCGGGGGCCGTGGATCGCCAGGGCCGCCAGCAGCCGCTGCTGCCGCGACCCGGTCTGCACCCGGGTGCCCCGCACCGTGGCGTCCCAGTTCCCGAGCAGCCGCAGCGCGATCGTCCCCCGCTCGGCCATGAGCTGTCTCCCCCCGGCTGACCAGGCGCGATGTCCGCGCCGTGGGCTCACCGCCATGCTGGGCCGCGGTCCCGGGGGAAGTCAACGACATGTCGCGCCCCGCATCGAGTGCGACCGGCCCGGCCCGGGCCCCGCGGGCGGGGCCCGGGCCGGGCCGGTCAGGAGGAGTCAGTCCCACCACTTGTGGTAGAGGCGGTCGTCGCTGCCGATCGCGCACACGTCGACCCGGTCGCGGGCCCAGGAGACCGCCGAGGGGTTGTGCTTGACCCGCCCGCCGAGGCTCTCCCAGCCGCTCCAGCCGCGGTCGTACCACTGGTGCCACACGGCGTCGTCGGTGCCGACCACGAAGCAGTCGAGCCGGCCCCTGGCCCAGGACGAGGCGCCGGTCCCGCCCCGGCAGTCGCCGCCGAGGCTCTCCCAGTTGCTCCAGCGGCGCCCGTTCCACCACTTGTGCCACAGGGCCCGGTCCGTGCCGATGCCGAAGCAGTCGATCCGGTCCCTGCCCCAGGACACCGCGGAGGGGTTGTACCGCAGCCGGCCGCCGAGGCTCTCCCAGTTGCTCCAGCGGCGCCCGTTCCACCACTTGTGCCACAGGGCGTCGTCCGTGCCCAGCACGAAGCAGTCCAGCCGGTCGCGGCCCCAGGAGGAGAGGCCCACGCCGCCGCGGCACCGCCCGCCCAGGCTCTCCCAGTTGCTCCAGCGGCGCCCGTTCCACCACTTGTGCCACAGGGCGTTGTCGCGGCCGATGCCGCAGACGTCGATCCGGTCCCGGCCCCAGGAGACGGCCGCGGGATTGGACTTCAGCCGGCCGCCGAGGCCCTCCCAGTCGCTCCAGCCGTCTTCGTACCACTTGTGGTAGAGCGCCTCGTCGGTGCCGACGACGAAGGCGTCGAGCCGGCCCCGCGCCCAGGAGGACACGCCGGTGCCGTACCGGCAGACCCCGCCCAGGTCCTCCCAGCCCGACCAGGCGGTGGTGGTGACGGTCGCGGCGGAGCTGGCCGGGGCCGGGCCCAGGGCCACTCCTGCGCCCAGCACCGCCCCGGCCGTGATGAGGTTCCTCCGTGAGACGCCGCCGGGGGCTGCGGCAGCGGTCCGGTCGTGCGGAAGGTCCCGTGTGGTCATGGTGTGCTCCTCGACGCGGGGCGGGGCCGGCCGGTGGCACGGCGCTCCCGCCACGGTGGACGGTGGCCGCGACCGGGACGGGACGTCGGGTCCGTCCGCCGGGGCGGGCCCGGGGCCGCCGGTCGCACGGCCATGATCCGGCCCGCGGTGTTATCCCGGTGTGACTACCGCCGGGACACTTCACCGGGCCCCGGCCGGCGCCCTGCTGGGGCCCGTCCGGGCGCGCCGGCCGGTGGGTGATCCCGGAGGCGGCCGTCCGGGCCGGCCGGGCTCAGAAGCGGCGCCGGACCCGGATGGTGTTGGCCAGGCGCCGGACCTTGGGCACGTTGGTGGAGAGCACCAGGTAGCCGGTCAGAGTGCCCACGGTGGTCGCCCCGCCGGCGATGAGCGGCGTGTGGTACCGGCGCCACCGCTCCGGGTCCGAGGCCAGGATGTGGGCCATCCCGTTGATGGACGCGGCGATCACCGCCCCGGCGATCACCTGGTGGCCGATCTTCTCGCCGCGCTTGAGCAGCGGCTCGAACTCGTCGGCGCGCAGGTGCACGTCGAAGCCGCCCCGCTCCAGGACCACGATCAGCCGGCGCAGGTACTCCGGGGCCTCCACGCCCATCTGCACGGCGTCCTCCACGGTGTCCCGCAGCCGCTTGACGAGGACCTCGGGGGAGAGCCGGTGCAGGACGAAGCGCTGGGCGTAGGGGGTGAGCACCGTGACCAGGTCGAAGTCCGGGTCCAGGCCCGTGCCCACGGACTCGGCCGTGACGAGCATCCGCAGGAACAGGGCGGACTCGCGCGGCAGGTGCATCCGGTAGCGGCGCAGCAGGCCGATGAGGTCGCCCATGAGGTGGCCCACCCGCACCTCCTGCAGCGGCTTGTTGGCGTAGCGGCGCAGCAGGATCCCCACGTCGCGGTCCAGCTCCCGCTTGTTGACGTCCTCCTCCTGGGACGTCATGCCGAGCAGCCCGGCCGCCGCGCGCCGGGGGTTCTGCTGCACCACCCCGAGCATGAGGGTGACCAGGTGGTCGCGGAACTCGTCGGTCAGGGTGCCCATCATGCCGAAGTCGATGATGCCGATCCGCCCGCCGGCCTCCACGAAGAGGTTGCCCGGGTGCGGGTCGGCGTGGAAGAAGCCGTGCTCGAAGATCATCCGGCAGATGGCCTCGGTCGAGTCCACGGCCAGCAGGTGCCGGTCGAGGCCGGCCGCCTCGAGCGCGGGGTAGTCGTTGATCTTGATCCCGCGGACCCGCTCCATGGTGAGGATCCGGGAGGTGGAGGCCTCCCAGAAGATCTCCGGGATGTGCACCCGCGGATCGCCCCGGAAGTTCTCCGCCATCCGCTGGGCGTTGCGGGCCTCCGTGAGGTAGTCCAGCTCGTCCCGCAGGGACTGCGCGAACTCGTCCGCCAGCCCCGCGAGGTCGAAGTGCTCCACGGCCGGCCAGTAGGTGGACAGCAGCTTGGCGAGCTCCGCGAGGATCTCCAGGTCCCGGTTGACCTCCTCGACGACGCCGGGACGGCGCACCTTCACGACGACGTCGACGCCGTGGTAGACGGCCGCGTGGGCCTGGCCGATCGAGCCGGTGGCCAGCGGGGTGGGGTCGATCTGGGCGAGGATCTCCTCCGCGGCGGAGTCCGGCTCGGACTCGATCATCGCGCGGATCTGCTCCGGCGGCACCGGCGGCGAGTTGTCCTGCAGCCGGGTGAGCTCCTGCACGTAGCGCGGCGGCAGGAGGTCCGGGCGCGTGGAGACCAGCTGCCCCAGCTTCACGAACGTGGGACCGAGCTCCTCGAGGGCCTGCCGCAGGTGCACCGGCTGGCTGTAGAGCTTGTTCGGGTCGATCAGGCGCACCCGGGCCAGCGGCGCCCGCCACTCCTCCTTGATCCCGCCGAGGGCGAAGCCGAAGCCGTGCTTGGAGAGCACCTCGAGGATCTGCAGGAAGCGTTCGCGGCGGCTGATCATCGGCCGGCCACTCCGGTGCTCATCCGGGCCAGGTAGAAGGACATGAAGCCGGTGGCGACCGCCACGATGAAGCACAGCGCGCTGACCAGCGGCTCGATCCCCAGGAACACCGCCCCGACCCCGGCCAGCAGCACGGTCACCGCCAGCAGCGCCCAGACGGCCACGCCGACCCGCCCCGCGGCGCCGGAGCGGGGCCGGGCGGAGGAGCGCTGGGCGGAGACGGCCTCGTCCTGCCCCGGGCGCTCGGCGCCGGCGGCCCCCGACCCGGACACGGTCAGGCCCTTGCGCCACTTCTTGGCGTTGCGGGAGCGGTCGGCCTCGGCCGGGACGTAGGCGTCAGGCACCGGGTGGGTGTCCGCGGGCGGGAGCAGCTCGGGGACGTCGTTGGGCAGCCGCTCGAACCACTCCGCCGGGATCTCCTCCGGGCGGGCGGCCTGGATGGTCATCGACACCTCGAAGGCGGAGCCGCGGATCGTGCCCCACACCGCGGTGAGCAGCTCGTGCTGGAACGCGTGGTTGATGATCGGGATGAACTGCTGGGACATCTGGGTGGAGAGCCGTCCCACCTGCCGGCGCTCGTAGAGCACGTCCACGGTGTCCACGACCTGCCCGTGGTGGTTCTTGACCTTGTTGGCCTCCAGGGTCAGCATCACCCGGCCCTCGCCCGACGGCGGCACCACGCTGTGCAGGTACTCGGCGAACTCCTGCTCGTCCAGGACCTTGATCGAGGGCCCCTGCGGCAGCACGGTCGCGTGCGTCGGGGGCGTGTTGAGCGGGAACAGCAGGTCGGGGGCCGCGATCGACAGCCGCGCCGTCGCGTCGACCTCCGCCTGCCCGTCCTGGCGCAGCACCGTGGCGTCGAGCTTGAGCGGGGCCACCGGCGTGAACCCGGAGGCGATCACCCGGGCCAGGTAGGGCCAGTACCGCTGCGCGTCCTGCTGGGCGAGGTGGCCGACCTTGTTGGGGCCGATCCGCACCGAGACCGTGTGCGGGTCGAAGGGGTTGTCCGGCTCCGGCACCAGGGCCGCGTTGCCCGTCCAGGTCCGCAGCTTGCCGAAGGACAGACCGCCGAACACCCGCATGATCTCGGTGTCGTAGAAGTTCTCCGTGACGATCTCCAGAGAGCCGCGGTCGTTGAGCGCGTAGTCGGTCATGGTCTCCCTCGGTGGAGCTGGGGCGGCAAGTCGTCAATAGCTTCTCACGATTCCCGGATCGGCCGGTTCATCCCCCGGCCCCTACGGTGTCCGGGCCGACTGGTGCAATGAGCACTGATCAGGACACCGATCAGGGCACCGGGACGGGCCCCGGTGCCCGCCCCGGGACGAGAGCCGGACCGGGGCCGGAGAGGAGGTGCGGATGCCCCAGGGCCAGGTCCCCCCGCCCGAGCCCGCCCGCACGGCCGTGGACGTCGACGTGCTCCGCACGCTGTTCCTCAGCCCCGGCGGCTGGATCCACCGCCGCGTGGAGTCCGTGCTCATGAGCCCCGACGGCGTCACCCGGCGGAAGGTCTCCCTCGACGTGGACCTCGCCGCCCACGACCCGTGGCCGGCCGACGCCGCCGGCCGGCTGCTGGTGCCGGTCACCATCCAGGCCAAGCAGCCCCTGCGCAACTTCGACGCCGTCTGCGAGGGGGAGCCCGCCCCCGTGCTCGGCACCGAGGACAACGGGGCGCTCGCCGAGCTGCTGCTGCGCGGGCTCATCCCGGAGCAGCTGCCGCTGGCCGAGGCCGCCCTGCTGGCCGAGCAGCACGTGCCCGCGATCGTGCACGTGCCGGAGCTGCTCGTGGAGGACGCCCTCGACCGGTTCTGGGCCCACTGCGAGCACCTGCGCGCGGTCGTGCACGAGCTGATCGCCCTGGGCCGGCTCTCGGCCGAGGACGCCGAGAACTGGGACGGCGACTTCGCCCTGTTCACCACGGTGGCCGATCAGCTGGCCCGCGGGTTCCTGCTGACCTTCGCGCTGCCGGCCGAGCTCGCGGGCCGGCGGCTGGTGCTCAAGTACGCCATGGACGAGCAGTACGCCGCCGGCCGCCGGCCGCGGGCGCGGGACCGGCTGCGGCACTGCTGGAAGCCCTGGGTCGGCCGGGTGGGCCTGCACGACCTCGCCTCCTGCCGCAGCTTCCACCTGGAGCTGACGGTGCCCGCGGAGGTCCGGCTGCACGAGTTCACGGTCCTCTCCGCCGAGGACGACCGGAGCGGCCCGGGCCCGGACCGGGCGGTGGACCGTGTCCTCGCCGAGGACCGGATCGTGCAGCGGTGGCCCGGCGCCGTCCGCGGTCACCTGGCGCTGCGGCCCACGTCCCGGTTCGACGACGCCTTCTGCGAGATGGTGATCCTGCCGGCCCGGCAGGGCATCACGGCGTTCGCGTCCGTGGCGGTGAGCCTGATCACCGCGGTCCTGCTGCTCGTGGGCGTCGTGGCGGCCGTGCCCGACCGGGTGCTGGGCCCGGGCTGGCAGGTGCCGTCCGCGGCGGCGTCGATCGTGATGTCGGTGGTCGCGGTGCTGCTGTCCTGGATCAACCGGCAGCCCGAGCACGACCTGTCGGTGCGGGTGATGCGCCCGCTGCGCTACGCCCTGAACCTGGAGGCCTTCGTCATGCTGATGCTCGCCGGCGCGGCGTCGGTGCCCTTCACCCCGGGGGCGGCCGGGGCCTACTGGGCCCTGCTGCTGCTCCTGCACGCGCTGTCCCTCGTGCTGGTCGTGCGCACCTGGTGGGTGCGCCGGTCCGTGGACCGCGGCCGCTACACCGCCCGGGCGCGGCGGCGCGGGCCGTGACCGGCGGCGCTCTGTTCAGTGGGACGGTGGCCTCCTACACTGGAGAGGTCACGGAAAGGATCCACCATGGCCTATGACGCACGGACCGGCCCGCAGGAGCCCCAGCCGCGCCGCACGCGCCCCAACGACTCCAAGGTGAACGTGCTGCAGATGGGCAACTCGTCGATGTCCCTCGGTCAGAGCCTGGACCGGCGGGTCTTCAAGTCCAACGAGGACGCCCAGCGCGCGGTGGAGCGCGTGCTGCGCCGGGCCGCCCGCCGCGCCGGCTGAGGCGCCGCCGCCGGACCGAGCGCACACCGGGCGGCGGGCCTCCGGGTCCCTGCCCGTCGAGATCCTGACTCCGCAGCCCCTCCGCCCGCGGGACCCTGTCCCAGGGATGGCCGATCAGCGTGTCCGTGGAACCGCCCTCAGAGCGCAGCGCCGCCGGCGGAGGGGTCCTTGCCGGTGCCCGGCGCCGAGAGGGCCGGGGCGTGCAGCGGCAGGGTGAGCGTGGGGTTCGGGCGCCAGGGCACGTCGATCACCGCGCGCAGGGCCCACCGGATCCGCAGCCCCGGCAGCCGCAGGGTCGGGGCGGGCAGCCGGTCCGGCACCGGCAGCGTGAACGCCACCTCCCGCACCTGCCCGCCCGGGATGTCCCCGCCGCGGACCACCGTGCGGGACACGACGGTCTCCACCTCCCGGCCGTCGTCGGCGGGGCTGCGCGCCGGGTCCGCCCCCGCGCCGGGGCCGTGCGCCACGCGCTCCTGCAGGACGAGCTCGACGCGGAAGGAGCGGGCGGGCACGCCGGTGAGCGCGGCCAGGCGCAGGGTTCCGGTCAGCGGGCGTCCCGGGACGAGGGTGCGCGAGGAGAGCCGGTCGAGGTCCATGGCCGCGTAGGCCCGCGAGCTCTCCTGCGGCGGCGTGTGGGCGTCGGCGATCCCCTCCCGCGCTCCGGCGCGGACCTCCACGGGCCGTTCCCGCACGACGTCGCGGCGCCCTCGGCGCGGCAGCCGGACCCGCACCGCCCAGCGGACCTGGATCAGCTTGCCCTCGGCGCTGCCCGGCGCCCCGGCCGGGACCGTGAGCTCCGCGCGGAGGGCCTCGGGCTCGCCGGGGTCCGCCGTGACGGCGTCCAGGGCGGCAACGTCGAGGGCGGCGGCGTCCACGGTGACGGTGTCCTCCGCCCAGGCGGTCTGCACCGCCCCGTAGAGGTTGCCGCGGCGGTAGCCGTAGCGCAGCGTGCGCAGCAGCTCCACCACGGCGCCGTCGCCCGCCGCGTGCCCGTCCGCCGTACCGCGCACCCGCACGACCACCCCCAGGTGCGCGCCCGCCTCGACGGGCCCGCCGGGGTCCACGAGGAGCTCCACGTCGAGTCCTGCCCGGGTTCCGGTGCCGGTTGCCATGCCGTCATGGTCGGGATCCGGCGCGGGCGGTGTCAACGCCCGGGCCGGACCGGGACGGTTGATGACGCGACGGGCCGGGGCGGGCCGTCAGGGGCGAGCGGCCGCCTGGGCGCGCAGGGCCCGCAGCAGGTGGTCCTGCTCCTCGGCCAGGATCCGGCGCAGCGCGGCCGGCGCCCCGGCGTGGTTGTTCAGCCACAGCGCCGTGCGCGCCACCACGGGGTGGTGCCGCGGGTCGCGGCCCGGCTCCAGATCGGCGTCCGAGGGGTAGAGGCCCTCGACCGTGCGGGTGGCCATCCCGATGGACCGGCGCGCCCAGACCTCCTCCAGCATGGCGAAGTAGGGCTCCCGGTAGGGCTCCACAAGCTCCTCCGGGCCGAGCCGGAACCCGGCGATCGTGGCCGTCAGCAGGTCGTTGGACAGCCCCTCCCCGGTGATCGCCTCCCACGCCTCGGCCTTGGCCTCCGGGGTGGGCCGGGCGGCGCGGGTGCGGACCCACCCGATCTGCCCGGTGCGGGTGCGGTCGGCGGTGTGCTCCCGCTGCACGGCGGCCTCCAGCTCCGGGTCCGGGCCGTGGGCGGTGGCCACCAGCGCCGTCCACAGCGCCCAGCGCAGCTCCGAGCCCAGGGCCAGCCCGGGCAGGGCGTCCGCCCCGGTGAGCAGGTCCCGCAGCCAGCCGTCGTGGGAGCGGTCGCGCCGGGCCAGGCGCGCGGTCTGCCGGGCGAGGGCGAGCTGACGGTCGCTGCCGGGGTCCGCCCGGCGCAGCTCGCGCACGGCGACGTCGAGCAGCCGCCCCCGCAGCCGGTCCCGCCGCGCCGGCGGGGTGAAGCGCTCCACCGCCTGCACGGCGTGCTCCACGGCGTTGGCGAACATCCCCGGCTGCGGCTCGGCGAACCCGTGGTCCAGGACGGCCCCCACCCAGTCCCCGGGGTCCAGCTCGGCGTCGCGGGCGGCGTTCCACAGCCCGGACCACAGCTGGGCCCGGGCCATGGCGTCCTCCACGGAGGACAGGGAGCTCAGCGCCGTGGTCAGCGACAGCGGGTCCAGGCGGGTCTTGGCGTAGGTCAGGTCCTCGTCGTTGACCACCAGCAGCGTGGCGGTCGAGCCCACGAGCTCCGGGACCTCCACGCAGGCCGCCGCGGGCAGGTCCACGCTGACCGTGCCGGTGCGCACCAGCACGTCCCCGGGTCCGCGCTCGTAGCCGCCGAGCAGCAGCCGGTGCGGCCGCAGCACCCCGGGGCCGGGCTCCTGCAGCAGCGCGGCGAAGGTCACCACCCCGTCGTCGTCCCGGGCGAGGTCCAGGCTCAGGGTGCCGACCCCCGAGGTGGCCAGCCAGGAGTCCGCCCATCCGCGCACATCGCGACCGGAGGCCTCCTCGAGCACGGCCAGGAAGTCCTCCAGCGTGGTGGACCCGTAGGCGTGGCGGCGGAAGTAGGCGCGGCACGCGTCGACGAACGGGCCGTAGCCCACGAACGCGACGAGCTGCTTGAGCACCGCCGCGCCCTTGGCGTAGGTGATGCCGTCGAAGTTCTGCCGGGCGGCCTCGAGGTCCGGGATGTCGGCGACCACCGGGTGCGTGGTCGGGAGCTGGTCCTGCTGGTACGCCCAGGCCTTGCGCCGGTCGGCGAAGGCGATCCACGCCTCCTCGAAGTCGGTGGCCTGCACCGACGCGTGGGCGCCCATGAACTCCGCGAAGGACTCCTTCAGCCACAGGTCGTCCCACCAGCTCATGGTCACCAGGTCCCCGAACCACATGTGGGACATCTCGTGCATCAGCGTGTTCGCCCGGCCCTGGAACTGGGCACGGGTCGCCCCGTCCGGGAACAGGTACTCCTCGGTGAACGTGACCAGCCCCGGGTTCTCCATGGCCCCGAGGTTGTACTCGGGCACGAACGCCTGCTCGTACTTGCCGAACGGGTACGGGTGGTCGAAGAGCTCGGTGAAGAACGTCAGCCCCTGCCGGGTGAGGTCGAACAGCTCGCGGGCGTCGAGGTGCTCGGCCAGCGAGGCCCGGCAGTACAGGGCCAGCGGCACGGTCATCCGGCTGCCGTCCTCGAAGGAGTGCCGCCACTCGCTCGCCACCCGGTGGTAGGGACCGGCCAGGACGGTGGTGATGTACGTGGAGATCCGCTCGGTGGGGGAGAACTCGTGCCGCAGCGCCCCGCCGCGCTCCGCCTCCGGGGCGGGGGAGGCCGCCATCCGCACCCCGTTGGACGAGACCTCCCAGCCCTCCGGGGCCAGGACGGTGAACCGGAACGACGCCTTGAGGTCGGGCTGCTCGAAGCCGGCGAAGACCCGGCGGGCGTCCGCCGGCTCGTACTGCGTGTAGAGATAGGTGCGCCCGTCGGCCGGGTCCACGAACCGGTGCATGCCCTCGCCCGAGCGGGAGTAGCGGGCCCGGCCGGCCACGGTGACCTCGTTGCGCGCCGCGAGCGAGGGCAGCCGGATCCGGGAGCCCTCCACGACGTCGTCCGGGTCCAGGGCCTGGCCGTTGACCGTCACCGCGTCCACCGAGTGACCGATGAAGTCCAGGAACGTCTGCGCGCCCTCCTCGGCGCGGAAGCGCACCGTGGTCGCCGACCCGAACGAGTCCTCCGCCGGGTCCTCGGCGGCGGAGAGGTCCAGCAGCACCTCGTAGTCCTCCACGGTGATCAGCGCGGAGCGGTCGGCGGCCTCACGGCGGGTCAGGTTGTCGTTGCGCACGGTGCCATTGAACCATCCGGGCCGCCGCCCCGCCCTGGACAGCAGGCTGACGGTGCCTAGGCTGGAGGCGACCGCCGCCCTCGACGCCAGGAGGCCCCCCATGGCCGACGCCCCCGCCGCCCGCAGCGGGCGCGCCCCCGAGCCGGTGGGTCCCGCCGGGCAGGACCGCCGCACCGTGCTGGCCGGCGCGCTGCTGGGCGCGGGCATCGCCGCCTCCGTGGTGGACCTCGCCGTGTTCCACCTCATCCTGCACTGGCACCACTTCTACGACCTGTCCACCACCGGCGTCGCGCTGTTCTCGGACGGGCTCTTCCACGCCTTCGGCTGGTTCGTGACCGTCGGCTCGCTGTTCCTGCTCGCCGACGTGCGGCGCCGCGGGCCCCTGTCCTGGGGGCGCTGGGCCGGGGCCCTGCTGATAGGCCTGGGCGGCTTCCAGCTCGTCGACGGCGTGGTGCTGCACAAGGTGCTCCGGATCCACCAGATCCGCTACGACGTGGACCTGCTGCTCTACGACGTCAGCTGGATCGGCACGGCCGTGCTCGCGCTCGCGGCGGGGCTGGGTCTGCTCCACCGCGCCCGGCCCGTCCGGGCCGCCCGGTGAGCCCGCACCACGGCGGCCCGGGCTGGGCCGCCGTCGAGGCCGCGGCCGTGCTCGTCCTGCTGGCAGGCGCGGCCGGGTACGCCGCGGCGCTGTGGGCGGCGCGGCGCCGCCGCCCGTGGCCGGCCCGGCGGACCGTCCTGTGGGTCGCCGGGCTCGGCTGCGCCGGGGTGTCCCTGACGGGCCCCCTGGCCGCCGCCGCCCACGGCAGCTTCCCCGCCCACATGGTGGTGCACCTGCTCCTGGGGATGGCGGCGCCGCTGCTGCTGGTCCTCGGCGCGCCCGTGACCCTGGCGCTGCGGGCGCTGCCCGTGGCCGGCGCCCGGTCCCTGAGCCGGCTCCTGCGCAGCCGTCCGGTCCGGGTGGTGAGCCACCCGGTGCCGGCGGCGGCGCTGAACGCCGGGGGCCTCTGGGCGCTGTACGGCACCGGCCTGTACGCCGCCATGCACTCCTCGGCGCCGGTGCACGCCGCCGTGCACGCCCACGTCCTGCTCGCCGGATACCTCTTCACCGCGGCGGTCGTCGGCGTGGACCCCGACCCGCACCGGGGATCCCTCCGCCTGCGCGCGGCGGTGCTGGTGGGGTTCCTGACCGTGCACGCGGTGCTCGCGAAGCGGCTCTACGGGGATCCGCCCGCCGGGGTGGGCGCCGCCGACGCGCAGCTGGGGTCCCAGATCATGTACTACGGCGGGGACGCCGTGGACGTGGCCCTGCTCGTGGTCTTCTTCGCCCAGTGGTACGCCGCCGGACGGGCACGGACGGCTCCGGCGGCGGCGTGAACGGCCGGGCTCAGTCCGCCGGCGCGGAGCCGCCCCGGGCCTCGAGCTCGGCGACGAGCTCGTCGTGCCGGTCCTGGGTGACCGGGTGCGGGCCGTCCGGGCCGGTCAGGTACTCGTGTTCGAGCTGGCACACGACCCGGCTGTGCAGCACCTGCAGCTCCACCAGGGACAGCGCGGAGAGCTCGGCGGGGAAGGCGCAGTCCGGGCCCAGGCACGTCTCGCACCCGGGCGTTCCCCCGGCGGCGGGGCCGGCCGGCGACGGGACGGTGTCGAGGCCGCTCATGCCGCCACCCCCTGCGGGTCGGCGCCGACGGCGGGCCGGGCGACGGGGACGAGGGCGGCTCCGGTGCGGCACCGGGCGACCGGGTCGATCGGCACGACGACGGTCAGCTGGGAGTCCATGGAGGATTCCTTCCACAACGGGATGACGTGGCCGGCTGCTTGACCCGTGAGATCGAGCTTAGACCGGTGCGTCGCCTCCGACCAGGGGGGATGCGCGATCGTGCTCGGGCCGGGGAGGGAACGCCCCCACTCCGCGGTGTGCCGGACGGGGACCCGCCGCCCGGTAGCCTCGGGGACATGCACACACTCGTGGTCGGTTGGTCCAGCGTCCTGCACGGCGAGGCGACGGCCGGTGACGTCCTCGCCATGGACGCCGTCGCCGACGCCCTCGGCGCGGCCGGCATCCCGCACGACGTCGCCTGGAGCGCGGTGATGTGCCCGCCCGGCGGGCTGCGCCTCGACGACGCCGACCCGCGCCGGTACACCGACCTCGTGTTCGTCTGCGGGCCGGCCACCGGCCGCTCGATCGCCGAGCTGCACGAGCGCTTCGCCCACTGCCGCCGGATCGCGGTGGGGGTCAGCGTGCTCGACCCCGGAGACCCGGTGACCGCCGGGTTCCACCGGGTGATCGCCCGCGACCGTCCTGGGGCCGGGGCCCACCGCGACCTGGCGGCCCGCCCGGTGCCGCAGGCGGTGCCCGTGCTGGGGGTCTACCTCACCTCCGGGCAGCAGGAGTACGGTGCGCGCCGCCGGCACGAGACGACCCGGGCCGGGCTCGAGGCCTGGCTGGGCGGCCTGGACGCGGCCCGGCTGCCGCTGGAGACCCGGCTGGACCCGCGCGACTGGCGGCTGCCCGCCACCGCGGCGCAGGTCGGCTCCGTCATCGCCCGGCTCGACGCCGTCGTGACCATGCGCATGCACGGTCTCGTCCTGGCCCTGCGGGCCGGGGTCCCCGTCCTGGCCGTGGACCCCGTCGCCGGCGGCGGGAAGGTCACGGCCCAGGCGCGGGCCTGGGACTGGCCGGCCGTCGTCGGGCCCGAGGAGCTCGGTGCCGGCCGCCTCGAGGAGCAGCTGCACTGGTGCCTCTCGGCGGAGGGACGCAAGGCGGCCCAGGCGCGCTCCGCGAAGGATCCCAGCGGGACCGAGCAGCTGCACGACCTCGTCCGGGAGCTGGGCGGCACGCCCCGTCCCGACCCCGCGGGCCGACTCGGCGCCGAGGCCTCCGAGGGGCTCCTCGAGAGCGCCGGAACCCCCGCGCACCAGCGGTGACACGCCCCCAAGATCAGCCGCCTGATCAGTCTGTGTAATACTCCGCACTATGAACTACCTGGGCATCAACGCGATTTTTCACGACCCCGCGGCGGCTCTCGTCGTGGACGGCAAAGTGGTGGCGGCGGCGGAGGAGGAGCGGTTCTCCCGGCGCAAGCACGGCAAGCGGCCCGTGCCGTTCTCCGCGTGGGAGCTGCCCGAGCAGGCGATGCGCTGGTGCCTCGCCGAGGCCGGGCTGACCCCGGCGGACCTGGACGCCGTCGGCTACTCCTTCGACCCGGCGATCGCCGCCGAGATGCCGGACGACCCGTACGACCCGGTCCGGGTGGACTACGCCCGCCGCGCCCCGGGCTTTCTCGCCGAGGCGCTGCCCGGCCTGGATCGGGACAAGGTCCGCTTCGTCGAGCACCACGTCGCCCACGCGGCGTCGGCGGGCCTGGCCGCGCCCTCCCGCACCAGCAGCGTGCTGGTGGTCGACGGCCGCGGCGAGGCGCACTCGCACCTGGCCGGCCGCTACCGCGACGGCGAGCTGGAGATCCTGCACCGCCAGGCCCTGCCGGAGTCCCTGGGCCTGCTCTACGAGTCCCTCACCGACCACCTCGGCTTCCTGCGCTCCTCCGACGAGTTCAAGGTCATGGCCCTGGCCTCCTACGGCGAGCCCCGCTTCCTGCCCGAGCTGCGCGAGATCGTCCGCGCCACCGGCGACGGCGGGTTCACCGCCCAGGCCCCGGACTGGACCCGCTTCGCCCCCCGCCGGATCGACGACGGCACCTGGGGCGGCGACCACGCCGACCTCGCCGCCTCCGTGCAGGCCGTGGTCGAGGAGGTCCTGGTGGACCTCGCCACCTGGCTGCACGGGCAGACCGGCGACCGGGTGCTCACCATGGCCGGCGGCACCGCCCTGAACTGCGTGGCCAACTCCCGCATCTGGCGGGACACCCCCTTCGAGGAGGTCTGGGTCCAGCCCGCCTCCGGCGACTCCGGCACCGCCCTCGGCGCCGCCCTGCACCTGGCCCAGGAGGCCGGTGACCTCGGGGAGCCGCAGCCCACCGCCGCCCTCGGGCGCAGCTGGTCCGGCGAGGAGCTCGCGCAGTGGCTGCGCACCGCCCAGGTGCCCTTCACCACGCCCGAGGACCTCGCCGGGGAGGTCGCCGACGTCCTCGCGGACAACGGGGTCGTCGCCTGGTTCGACGGCCGCAGCGAGTTCGGTCCCCGCGCCCTGGGCCGCCGGTCCCTGATCGCCAACCCGATGCACCCGGACAACCTCGAGCGGCTCAACGACGTCAAGGGCCGGGAGCAGTTCCGCCCCGTGGCGCCCATGGTGCTCGAGGAGCGCGCCGCCGAGATCTTCAGCGGCGGGCCGATGCCCAGCCCGTTCATGCTCTTCGTGCACGACGTGGCCCCGGAGTGGCGGGAGAAGATCCCCACGGTCACCCACGTGGACGGCACCGCGCGCATCCAGACCGTCACGGACGAGGACAACGCCGGGATCGCGGCGCTTCTGCGGGCCTTCGACGAGCGCACGGGCGTGCCCGTCGTCGTGAACACCTCGCTCAACACCGCCGGCCGCCCCATGGTCGACGACCCCCGCGACGCCCTCGAGCTCTTCGGCTCCGCCCCCGTGGCCGCGCTCGTGCTGGGCCCGCACCTGGTCCGCCGCGCCTCCTTCTTCCAGGAGGCCCGATGACGCCGGCGCCCACCGAGCCCGCCACCTACGCCGTCGTCATCCCCTCGGTGGGCCGGCCCACCCTGCAGTGGCTGCTGGACACCCTCGCCGCCCAGGACGTCGACGCCCGCCACCCCGGCCCGCTGGAGGTCGTCGTGGTCGACGACCGCCGCGGGGACGTGGCGCCGCTGCGGCTGAGCGTCCCGGACACCGTCGCCTGGACCGTGCGCACCGTGCGCGGCTACGGGCGGGGACCCGCCGCGGCCCGCAACCGCGGCTGGCGCGCCGCCCGGCGCTCGGGCGCCGAGTGGATCGCGTTCCTCGACGACGACGTCGAGCTGCCCGCCGGCTGGGCGCAGCGCCTGGCCGAGGACCTCGCCGCGTGCGGACCGGAGATCGGCGCGACCCAGGGCCGCATCGACGTGCCGCTGCCGGACACCCGCCGGCCCACGGACTGGGAGCGCAACACCGCCTCCCTCGAGGACGCCGACTGGGCCACCGCCGACATGGCCTACCGCGTGGCGGCCCTGGAGGCCGTCTCCGGCTTCGACGAGCGGTTCCCGCGCGCCTACCGCGAGGACGCCGACCTCGCCCTGCGCGTGCGCCGGGCGGGCTGGCAGCTCGTGCGCGGCGAACGGCGGATCACCCACCCGGTGCGCCCGGCCGACGACCTGGTGAGCCTGCGCGTGCAGGCCGGCAACGCCGACGACGCCCTGATGCGCCGGCTGCACGGGCCGGACTGGCGCGTCGCGGCCGAGGCGCCCCGCGGCGGCTTCGCCTGGCACGTCGCCACCGTCGGCGCCCTGGGGGTCACCGCCGCCGGGGCCGCAGCGGCCGCCGGGGCCGCGGCCCTCGGCCGGCGCTCGGGCGCCCGCACCGCCGTGGCCGCGGCCGGCACCGGCGCCGCGGCCTGGAGCTGGCTCACCGGCCGGTTCCTGATGCTGCGCATGGGCCCGGGCCCGCGGCCCGGGGACCCCGAGTTCCTGCCCGAGCTCAGCCGCATGGCCCGCACCAGCGCCGCGATCCCCGTGGCCGCCGTGCGGCACAAGCTGCGCGGCCGGTGGCGGCACCGGGGCACCGGCCCGTGGCCGGTCCCGGTGCGGGCGGTGCTCTTCGACCGGGACGGCACCCTCGTGCACGACGTGCCCTACAACGGCGACCCGGCGAAGGTGGAGCTGGTGCCTGGGGCGCAGGAGGCCGTGGCCGCCGTGCGCGCGGCCGGGCTGGCCGTGGGCGTGGTCTCCAACCAGTCCGGCATCGGCCGCGGCCTGCTCACCCGCGCGCAGGTCGACGCCGTCAACGCCCGGGTGGCCGAGCTGCTCGGCCCGTTCGACACCTGGCAGCTGTGCCCGCACGCCCCCGAGGACCGCTGCGCGTGCCGCAAGCCGAGCCCCGGCATGGTGCTCGCCGCCGCCGCGGAGCTGGGCGTGGACCCCGGCGAGTGCGTGCTGATCGGTGACATCGGCGCCGACGTCGAGGCCGCCCAGGCCGCCGGGGCCCGCTCCGTGCTGGTGCCCACGCCCGTGACCCGCGAGGAGGAGGTCGCCGCCGCCCCCGCGGTGGCCGCCACCCTGACCGAGGCGGTCGCCTCCGTGCTGGGTGCTCCGACCGACCGCCCGGCCGTGCCGGCCGGGGCCCGGGGCTGAGCGTGGGCCGCATCCTCGCCGTCCGCCTCGACTCGGACGGGGACGTCCTGCTGACCGGCCCCGCGATCCGGGCACTGGCCCGGACCGGGAGCCCGGTGGACCTGCTGGCCTCGCCCTCCGGGGCGGCCGCGGCCCGGCTGCTGCCGGACGTGGAGCACGTCCTCGAGCACGCGGCGCCCTGGTCGGGCTTCCGGCCGCCGCCGGTGGACCCGGAGGCCACCCTCGGCCTCGTCGCGGAGCTCGCCGCCCGCGGCTACGACCTCGCCGTGATCTTCACGTCCTTCCACCAGAGCCCCCTGCCCATGGCGCTGCTCGCCCGCCTCGCCGGGATCCCCCGGGTGGTGGCCACCAGCGAGGACTACCCGGGGTCCCTGCTCGACGTCCGGCACCGCCGCGCCGACCCGCCCGGCGGCGGGCACGAGGTCGAGGCGGCCGTGGAGCTCGCCGTCGCCGCCGGCGCGCCGCCGGCCACGGGGGACGAGCTGCGCCTGGCCGTGCGCCGCCCGCTGCCCCCGCTGCCGCCGGAGCTCGCGGCCGCCGTCCCCGGCGGGGGACACGTGGTGCTGCACCCGGGCGCCTCCGTCCCCTCCCGCGGTCTGACCCCCGAGCACGCCGGGTCCCTGGCGGCCGGTCTCGCGGCCGCGGGGCACACCGTGGTCCTCACCGGCGGGCCGGGGGAGCGCGAGCTCACCGCGGCGACCCGGGCCGCGGCGCTGCGCGCGGTGCCCGGGGGCGCCGTGCTGGACCTCGCCGCCCGCACGGACCTGGCGGGCCTGGCCGCCGTGCTGGACGCCGCGGCCTGCGTCGTCGTCGGCAACACGGGCCCCGCCCACCTCGCCGCGGCCGTGGGCACCCCGGTCGTGTCCCTCTTCTCCCCGGTGGTCCCGCCCGAGCGGTGGGCCCCCTACGGGGTGCCGGTCGTGCTGCTCGGGGACCAGACCGCGGCCTGCCGCGGCTCCCGGGCCCGCGACTGCCCCGTCCCCGGGCACCCGTGCCTGTCGGAGGTCCCGCCCGCGGCCGTGCTCGCCGCCGTCGAGGACCTCGTGCGCCGCCCCGCGGGCGCCCCCGCCCCTGTTCCCGCACCGGAAGGAGGACCCCGATGCGCGTCCTGATCTGGCACGTCCACGGTTCGTGGACCACCTCGTTCGTCCACGGCCCCCACACCTGTCTGCTGCCCGTGGTCGAGGACCGCGGCCCCGACGGCCGGGGCCGGGCCCGCACCTGGGACTGGCCCGCCTCCGCCGTGGAGCTCGGCCCGGCGGAGCTGGCCGACGCCGACATCGACGTCGTGGTGCTCCAGCGCCCGCACGAGCTCGAGCTCCTCGAGCGCTGGACCGGGCGTCGGGCCGGGACCGACCTCCCGGCCGTCTACGTGGAGCACGACACCCCGCGCGGGCCCGCCGTGGCCACCCGCCACCCGCTGGCGGAGCGCTCCGACATCCCCGTGGTGCACGTGACGCACTTCAACCGGATGATGTGGGACAACGGGCAGGCGCCCACCGAGGTGGTGGAGCACGGCATCCTCGACCCCGGCCCGCTCTACACCGGGCGCACCGCGAGCCTCGCGGCCGTGGTCAACGAGCCCGTCCGGCGCGGGAGGATCGCGGGCACCGACCTGCTGACCGCCCTGGCGCGGGAGCTGCCGGTGGACGTGTACGGGATGGGCATGGACCAGTTGGCCGAGCACGCGCCCCACATGGCCGGGCGGTTGCACGAGAACTATCCTCAGGAGAAGCTGCACGGGGCCCTCGGCGAGCACCGGGCCTACTTCCACCCCTACCGGTGGACGAGCCTGGGGCTGGCGCTGCTCGAGGCCATGACCATCGGCATGCCGGTGCTCGGGCTCTCGACCACCGAGGCGCCGCGCGCGGTGCCGCCGGGGGCGGGGCTGCTCTCCAACGACCCGGAGGCCCTCGCCGCGCAGGCCCGGCACTGGCTGAACGACCCCGACGCGGCGGCCGCCGCGGGCACCGCCGCCCGCGAGCACGCCCTGAGACACTACGGTCTGGACCGCTTCCTCGCGGACTGGGACCGCATCCTGGAGAAGGTGACAGCATGAGAATCGCAATGGTGTCCGAGCACGCCAGCCCCCTGGCCGCACTCGGCGGGGTCGACGCCGGGGGGCAGAACGTCTACGTGGCCGCCCTCGCCACGGGCCTGGCCCGCCGCGGCCACGAGGTCGTCGTCTACACGCGGCGAGACGCCGTGCGGCTCCCCGACGTCGTGGAGCTCGCCCCCGGCGCGCGCGTGGTGCACGTCCCGGCCGGGCCCCCGAGCCCGCTGCCCAAGGACGACCTCGCCCCGTACATGGACGAGTTCGGCCGCTGGCTCGCTCGGGACTGGGCGCGCACCGGCGCCCCCGACCTCGTGCACGCGCACTTCTGGATGTCCGGGATCGCCGCCCGCCGGGCCGCCGAGGCCCTGCAGATCCCGGTGGTGCAGACCTTCCACGCCCTCGGCGCCGTCAAGCGCCGGCACCAGGGCGCGGCGGACACCAGCCCGGTCGGCCGGCTCGCGGCGGAGAACGAGATCATCGCCGCGGCGGACCTGGTCCTGGCGACCTGCCGGGACGAGCGCGCGGAGCTGCTCGCCCTGGGCGGGGACGACTCCCGGATCGACGTTGTGCCCTGCGGCGTGGACCTGGACGCCTTCGCCCCGGCCCCGCGGCCTCCAGGCCGGCGCCGGCCCCGGATCGTGGCCCTCGGCCGGCTGGTGGAGCGCAAGGGCGTCGACGTCGTCGTGCGGGCCCTGGCCGAGCTGCCCGAGGCGGAGCTCGTCGTGGCGGGCGGCCCGGACCGCGCCGACCTCGACCGCGACCCCGAGGCCCTGCGGCTGCGCGCCCTGGCCCGCGAGCTCGGCGTGGACGGCCGCCTGGAGCTGCTCGGCCGCGTGGACCACGACGACACCGCCGCCCTGCTGGCCACCGCGGACGTCGTGGCCTGCACCCCCTGGTACGAGCCCTTCGGCATGGTCCCGCTCGAGGCGATGGCCTGCGCCCGCCCCGTGGTCGGCACCGCCGTGGGCGGACTGCTCGACAGCGTGGAGGACGGCGTGACCGGCCTGCACGTGCCCCCGCGCGACGTCGCCGGCACCGCCGCGGCCCTGCGCGCCCTGCTGGAGGACCCCGAGCTGGCCGCCCGGATGGGCCGCGCCGGCCGCGATCGCGTCGAACGGCTCTTCGGCTGGGAGCGGGTCGCGGAGGAGACGGAGCGCTCCTACGCCCGGGTGCTCGAGCGCCACCGGCGCGAGCACCCGCCGTTGCGCGAGCAGACCGAGCTGTGGCTGGAGACGCATGCGCACGAGCTCGCCGTCGCGGCCCGCGAGGCCGCCCGGCACGCCGACGTGGTGGACCGCTGGGGCGCCCGCCTGGCCGGGCTGCTCACCGACGGCGGGCGCGTGCTCGCCGCCGGCAACGGCGGCAGCGCCGCGGAGGCCCAGCACTTCACCGCCGAACTGGTGGGCCGCTTCGTCGACGAGCGCCGCCCGCTGTCGGCCCTGTGCCTGTCCGCCGAGACCTCCAGCCTCACCGCGATCGTCAACGACTACGGCGCGGAGGAGGTCTTCGCCCGCCAGGTGGGCGCGCACGGGCGTCCCGGGGACGTCCTGGTCGTGCTCTCCACCAGCGGGCGCAGCCCCAACGTGCTGGCCGCCGCCGAGCGGGCGCGCGAGCAGGGGATGCACGTCTGGGCGCTCACCGGCCCGGGACCCAACCCGCTGACCGAGCGGGCGGACGAGTGCCTCACGGTGCCCGCCGCCAGCACCTCGGTGATCCAGGAGGTGCACCTGATGCTGCTGCACGCCGTGTGCGCGGCGGTCGACGCCCGGCTCGTCCCCACCGAGGAGGAGCCACCGCGCGGGGACGAGCGGACCGGCGAGCTCGCGGCGCGCGACGCCGTGCGGGCGGGGGTCGCATGAGCGCGGCACGCATCGTGGTGGTCGGCGACGCCCTGCTGGACCGGGACGTGGCCGGCACCTCGACCCGGCTCAGCCCCGACGCCCCGGTCCCGGTGGTGGACGTGGACGCCGTCTTCGCCAGCCCGGGCGGGGCCGGCCTGGCCGCCCTGCTGTGCGCGGAGCCCCCGGCGGTCGGGGCCGTCCCGGCCCGGGTGACGGTGACGCTGCTGGCGCCGGTGGCCGAGGACGACGCCGGCCGGCAGCTGGCCGACGCGCTCGGGGACGTCCGCCTGGAGCGGCTCGGCCACGAGGGCGGGACCCGCACCAAGACCCGCGTCCGCAGCGCGGGCCAGACCCTCGTGCGCGTGGACGAGGGCGGGCCCGGCACCCCGGTCGGCGTCACCACCGCGCAGGTCGCCGCCGTCCTGGCGGAGGCCGACGCCGTCCTGGTCTCCGACTACGGGGGAGGCACCACCACCGACCCCGCCGTGCGGGCGGCGCTCGAGGAGCACGCCCGCACCGGCGTGGTCGTGTGGGACCCGCACCCGCGCGGCGGCGCCCCGGTGCCGGGCTGCACCCTCGTCACCCCCAACGCCGCCGAGGCCGCGGCCGCCCTCGGCGCCCCGGGCACGCCCCGGGACCTCGCCGGCGGGCTGCGCCGGCACTGGGCCGCCTCCGCCGTGGCCGTTACGGCCGGGGCGGACGGCGCGTACCTGGCCACGGCCACCGGCGTGGAGCTGGTGCCGGCGGCGCCGGTGCAGAACACCGACCCCTGCGGCGCGGGGGACCGGTTCGCCTCCGCGGCGGCGCTGGCGCTGGGCGGCGGCGCCCACGTGACCGCGGCCGTGGAGACCGCCGTCGAGGCCGCGGGCCAGTGGGTCGCCGCCGGCGGCGCGGCCACCTACCGCACCCGCCGCGCCGCCGGGGTGCACGCCCGCCCGGCCCTGCACCCGGGCGCCGAGCGGCTGCCCCGGGAGGTGCAGGAGCTGCTGAGCGAGGTGCGCGGGCGCGGCGGGACCGTGGTCGCCACCGGCGGCTGCTTCGACGTGCTGCACGCCGGGCACATCGCCTCCCTGGACGCCGCGCGCCGCCTCGGCGACGCCCTCGTGGTGCTGCTGAACGCCGACGACTCCGTGCGCCGGCTCAAGGGACCGGGCCGGCCGGTGGTCGGCGAGGCCGACCGCGCCCGCGTGCTGGGCGCGCTGCGCAGCGTCGACGCGGTCGTGGTCTTCGACGAGGACGACCCCCGCGCCGCCCTGAACCTGCTCCGCCCCGACGTGTGGGTCAAGGGCGGGGACTACACCCCCGAGCAGCTGCCCGAGGCCGCCGACGTGCGCGGCTGGGGCGGGCGGGTCACCGTGCTGCCCTACCTCTCGGGGCGCTCCACCACGGCCATCCTGCAGAAGGCCGGCCGTGAGGGCTGAGCCGGCCACCGCGCAGGACCGTCCCGCACCGGAGCGGTGGACCGTGGATCCGGCCACGATCGGGTCCGGGGACGTGCTCGTGCTGCGGGCGCTGGGCCTCGGGGACACGCTGACCGCGGTGGCCCCGCTGCGCGGCGTGCGCCGGATGCTGCCCGGCCACCGGATCGTGCTCGCCGCCCCGGAGCCCCTGGGCTCGTGGATGGCCGAGCTGGGCGTCGTCGACGGAGTGCTGCCCCAGTCCGGGCTGGTCCCGCTGCCGCCGGTGCGCGGCGGGCACGTGGCCGTGAACCTGCACGGGCGCGGCCCGCGCAGCCACGAGCTGCTCCTGGCCTCCGGGCCCGAGCGGCTCGTCGGGTTCGCCGCCCCGGAGGCCAGGCATCCCGGCCCGGCCTGGCGGCGGGACGAGCACGAGGTGCACCGCTGGTGCCGCCTGCTGAGCGAGGCCGGCGGCCCCTGCGGGCCGGAGGACCTGCTCCTGCGCCCCCACCGCCCCGCGCCCGCCGGGGCCCCCGTGATCATCCACCCGGGCGCCGCCTCCGGCTCCCGCCGCTGGCCCGCCGCGCGCTGGCGGGAGGTCGCCCGGGCGCTCGTCGCCGACGGCCACCGGGTCGTCGTCACCGGCTCCCCGGCCGAGTCCGAGCTCGCCGCCGCCGTGGTGGACGGCGTGGACGGCGCCGAGGACCGCTGCGGCACCCTGAGCCTGGCCGGGCTGGCCGCGGCCGTCGGGGACAGCGCCGCGGTGCTGAGCACGGACACCGGCGTGGCGCACGTGGCCACCGCACTGGCCGTGCGCTCCGTGGTGCTGTTCGGCCCGACCCCGCCCGCGTGGTGGGGCCCCGCCGTGGACCCCGGGCTGCACACCGTCCTGTGGCACGGCGACCCGTCCGCGCCGGCCTGGGGCGACCCGCACGCGGCGGAGCTCGACGAGCGCCTCGCCGCCGTCACCCCGGACGAGGTCCTGGCCGCGGCCCGGACCCAGCTGGCCGCCGCCCGCCCCTGAGCCCGGCCGGCGCCGGCCCCACCACCCCTTGTCGATCCAGAGGAGCACCGTGAACCCCACGCCCGACGTGACCACCCGCCCGATCCGCCGCGCCGTCGTGACCGGCGGCGCCGGCTTCCTCGGCAGCCACCTGTGCACCGAGCTGCGCCGCCGGGAGGTCGAGGTGGTGTGCCTCGACAACTTCCTGACCGGCTCCGCGGGCAACATCGAGCACCTCGTGGGCGACCCCGGGTTCCGGCTCGTCCAGTGCGATGTCACCGACTACGTGCACGTGCCCGGCGACGTGGACCTGGTCCTGCACTTCGCCTCCCCGGCCTCCCCGATCGACTACCTCAAGCTGCCCATCCACACCCTCAAGGTCGGTTCCATCGGCACCCACCACGCCCTGGGCCTGGCCAAGGACAAGGGCGCGCGCTTCGTGCTCGCCTCCACCTCCGAGGTCTACGGCGACCCGCAGGTCCACCCCCAGCCCGAGAGCTACTGGGGCCACGTCAACCCGGTCGGCCCGCGCGGGGTGTACGACGAGGCCAAGCGCTTCGCCGAGGCCCTCACGGTGGCCTACCGCGCCGAGCACGGCGTGGACACCGGGATCGTGCGGATCTTCAACACCTTCGGCCCGCGCATGCGGCCCTTCGACGGCCGGGCCATCCCCACCTTCATCCGGCAGGCCCTCGCGGGGGAGCCGCTCACCGTGGCCGGCGACGGCGAGCAGACCCGCTCCGTCTGCTACGTCTCGGACTTGGTGCGGGGCATCCTCGCCCTGGCCCAGAGCGGGCACAGCGGGCCGATGAACATCGGCAACCCGCACGAGCTGTCCGTGCTGCAGATCGCCCGCGACGTCATCGCCGCCACCGGGTCCTCCTCGGCCGTGGAGTTCGTCGACCGCCCGGTCGACGACCCCAAGGTGCGCCGGCCCGACACCGCGCTGGCCACGGACGTGCTCGGCTGGGCGCCGGAGGTGCCCTGGAGCGAGGGCCTCGAGCGCACGGTCGAGTGGTTCCGGCAGAGCGCCGCCGCCCGCCCGGTCTCCGCCGCCCCGGGTCTCGGCTGAGCCGCGCCCGGACCGCTCCGACCCGGGTGCCGGGCACCGGGCGCCTCCCAGCGCGCCTGCGACCGGTGTCCGGCGTGCGCGCCCGGGGCGCGGAGCAGGGGCCGCCGGGGCGCCTACGGCCGGGCGCGCAGCTGGATCCGCCCGTTCTGGACGCGGGTCTCGTAGCTCGGCTGCGGAAAGCTCGCCGGCCCGCGCACGACCCCGCCGTCCGCCAGGCGGAAGACGCTGCCGTGCCAGGGGCACGTCACGCACCCCTCGGCGATGCCGCCCCGCTCCAGCGGGCCGCCCAAGTGGCTGCACACGCTGTCCAGGGCGTGGATGCGGTCCCCCTCGCGGACCAGCAGCACCGAGACCCGCCCGGCCGGCACCCGCCGGGGCTCGCCCTCGGCGAGCTCGGCCTCGGCGAGGACGTCCGTCCACTCGGCGGGGCCCCGGCGCCAGGCGGTGCGGTTCACGTTGACCCCCATCGCGAAGCTGAGGTGGCCGCCGAGGAAGCCGCCGCCCGAGAGCGCGCCCAGCCCCGCCAGCGCGAGCGCCTTGCCCGCCCCGCGGTGGCCGCGGCGGCGGGCCAGCAGCGAGGCCGCGTACAGGCCCAGGGCGGTGCTGTTGGCGGCGGCGTGCACCAGGCCCACCCGGCTCGCGGCGCCCTGGGTGTCGGACCAGTCGTGCAGGCCGGTCGCGGCGGTGGGGACGGCGGCCGCGAGCCCGGTGGCGATCAGCAGATCGGCGGCCGGCTCCGCGGCCGGGCCACCGGCGAGGTCCAGCAGCGTGGCCATGCTCCACGCGCCGATCGGCACGTCCGTGAGCGGCGGGTGCAGCGGATGGCCGACGGCGGCGCCGCCGAGCAGGTTGCGGACCGGGCGCGGGCGCACCGCGCGTCCCACCCCCGCGGCCAGGGGACGGGCCAGCGTGTCGAGGGCCTCCCAGTTCTCCAGCCGTCCCGTCAGATTCCTCAGCGCGCTCATGCCGGCCTCCCTCACAGGACCACGGTGCCCGCCCGCGGCGCCGGCCGGTGCCGGGCGTCGCACCCGGCGGGTGTGACCGGCCGGGCCCGGGCCGAACAGTCTCCCACCGTGGTGCTCCCGCTCACAAGACCGGACGGGTTCGTGTCGGCGCCCGCGCCCCGCGCGGGCGGGCGTCCCGGGGCCCCGGCCGGAGCGCGTCCCCGGGCGGTGCGGCCCCGCCCGGGGAGCGCCGCTCAGCTGACGTAGCGGCGGGCGGCGCTGCTGCGCTGGGAGTCCTCCAGTGCCAGGAAGCGCCGTTCCACCCGCTCGGGGAGGGGGCGCCGCTCGCGCAGCACCCACGGTGCCCCGCGCAGCGCGTCGAGCAGGGCCAGGGCCGTCACCCGGTCCCGCGGCGCGCCGCCGACGACGTCCCGGGTGCGGCGCAGCGCGGCCCGCAGCGGCCGGCGCAGCCAGATGAACCAGAGCGTGTTGCGCAGCCCGTGCCGGCGGCGCAGGTGCGGGTCCCGGACCGTGGAGGCCTGGTGGTGGACCACCACGTCGGGCAGGTGCACGAGCTCCCAGCCGGCGGTCGCGAGGTCCGCGGCCAGCAGCTCCTCCTCGCCGCCCAGCCACAGCCGCTCGCTGAAGCCGCCGACCTCCTGGAACGCCGTGCGGCGCACCACGGAGGCGCCGGCCAGGAAGCTGCCCAGCGCCGGGCCCGGCAGCCAGGCGGGGCCCTGCACGGGGGAGTGCAGCAGCTCCGCGTTGATCGCGTCCTCGCGGGCGCCGGGCTCCACCAGGATCCGGCCGGTGACCACACCCAGGCGCGGATGGGCCTCCAGGGCGTCGGCGGCCCGGCGCAGGGACCCCGGCTCCCACCAGGTGTCGTCGTCGCAGAAGGCCACGTACGGGGTCCGCACCCGCTCCATGGCCACGTTGCGGCCCACCGCCCCGAGGTTCACCGGGCTCGCCACCAGCTCCGCCCACGGGTGCTGCTCGCGGATCGCCTCCGCGGTCCCATCCTGCGAGCCGTTGTCGACCACCACCACGTGCGGGCGCTCGGGCAGCTCGTGCAGCCGCGCCAGCGCCAGCAGCGCCTCGTCCCGGCGGTTGTAGGTGATCATCACCACCGCCACGCGCTCGTCGGGGCCGGCGCCGGTCGCGGGGGTGGGGGCGGTCTCGGTCACGGGCTGTCCTCCGGTGCAGTGGAATCGGTGGTGGCGGGATCGGTGGTGGTCGGGTCGGTGGTGGTGGGGTCGGTGGTGTCCTGGTCGGTCACGGTCCGCCCGGTGCCGGCGGGTCCGGGGGCCGGGGCGTGCAGCAGCGCGAGCGCGGCCTCCGTGGTGGGGGAGACGCGGCGGCGGGCCCGCAGGGCGGCCGGGGCCCGGCGCAGGGCCCCGAGCGCGCCGCGGCGCCCCGTGCGCCCGGCGCGCAGGGCGTCCCGCAGCTCCCGGCCCACGGCGCGCCAGGGCCGGCGCATCAGCGCGGTGAGCAGGCGGCTGCGCACGAGCTCGGTCCGGCGGCGGTCGCTGGTCTCCCGGTGCGGGGAGGGGTGGTGGTGGGCCCGGATCTCCGGGACGTAGGCCAGCCGCCAGCCGGCGTCGAAGAGGTCCAGGGCCACCCGCTCCTCCTCGCCGGGGAAGCGCACGACGTCGTCGAAGCCGCCGACCTCCAGGAACGCCGAGCGGCGCACGATCGCCCCGCAGCCCACGAAGCCGAGCAGCGCGGGGCCCGGGCACCCCGGGGGGATGCCCAGCGGGGACGCCGCCAGCACGGCGTTGAGCGGATCGGGACGCTCCTCGGGTCCCACGGCGATCGACCCGGCGAGCAGGCCGAGCCGGGGATGGGCGTCGAACACGGCGGCCGCGCGGGCGAGGGCGCCCGGGGCCCACCAGGAGTCGTCGTCGGCGAAGGCCACGTAGGGGGTGCGGGCCAGGCGCACGCCCACGGTCCGGGCCACCGCGCCGACGTTGCGCGGCAGAGGGACGACCCGCACGTGCGGGTGCGCCGCGCGCACCGCCTCGACCGAGCCGTCCGTGGAGGCGTTGTCGACGACGATCACGGGCCCCTCGTGCCGTCCCAGGTGCTCGACGAGCTCCTCCCGCCGGTTGCGGGTGGCCACGACCACGGTGACGCGGTGCTGGGGGTCCGGGGCGTCCATCGGTTCCTCTCCGCTCGGGCCCGCCGCGCCCGGCGGCCGGGGCGGCGTCGCGTCCGCGTCGGGCGGGCGCGCCATCCCATCGTAGGGGTACGTCCTGCCGGGTCCTGCGGCACGGCGCGTGACAGAATCGGAAGCACGCTCGGCAGCCCGGTTACCACTGCGAAATACGGCGCGTCCATACTGCGGGTACAGACCGCCACGATCCCGAAAGGCGTGTGATCGCCCGACATGCCCGACCTGCCCGACCTGTTCGACCACTACGCCGCCGACATGTCCGGCGCGGCGGCCTACGACGAGATGTTCACCGAGGATCAGCGGGCGCGGCCCGGCTACGAGCGGGTCGGCGGCGTGCTGGGCGAGCTGTCCCTCAGCGACGTCAACACTCGGGCCGATTCGATGGCCCGGTCCTTCCTCGACCGCGGCGTGACCTTCGACTTCGCCGGGGAGGAGCGGCCCTTCCCCCTGGACATCGTTCCGCGCGTGCTCACCGCCGAGGAGTGGGACGTCATCGAGCGGGGCGTGAAGCAGCGGGTCCGGGCGCTGGAGTGCTTCCTCGACGACGTCTACGGGGAGCAGCGGGTGGTGGCCGACGGGATCGTGCCGCGGGCGCTGATCACCTCCTCCGCGCACTTCCACCGCGCGGTGTGGGGCTTCCGGCCGCCGGGCGGGGTGCGGATCCACGTGGCCGGCATCGACGTGGTCCGCGACCAGCAGGGTGTGTTCCGGGTGCTCGAGGACAACGTGCGCGTGCCCTCCGGGGTCTCCTACGTGATCGAGAACCGGCGGGCCATGGCCAAGGGCCTGCCCGAGGCCTTCATGTCCCAACCCATCCGCGCCGTGGAGGCCTATCCCCGGCACCTCTACCGGGCGCTGCGGGCCACCGCCCCCGAGGCGGCCGAGGACCCGGTGGTCGTGGTGCTCACCCCAGGCGTGTTCAACTCCGCCTACTTCGAGCACACCCTGCTGGCCGGGCTGATGGGCGTGGAGCTCGTGGAGGGTCGCGACCTCGTGGTGCGCGGGGACAAGGTCTACATGCGCACCACCGACGGCGAGCAGCGCGTGGACGTGATCTACAAGCGCATCGACGACGACTTCGTGGACCCCCTGCACTTCCGCTCCGACTCCGCGCTGGGCTGCTCCGGGCTGGTCAACGCGGCCCGGGCCGGCAACGTGACGATCGCCAACGCCATCGGCAACGGCGTGGCCGACGACAAGCTGACCTACTCCTACGTGCCCGAGCTCATCCGCTACTACCTCGGCGAGGAACCGGTGCTGCCCAACGTGGACACCTACCGGCTGGAGGAGGACGAGGCCCGCGCCTACGTCCTGGACCACCTGGACGAGCTCGTGGTCAAGCCCGTGGACGGCTCCGGCGGCAAGGGCCTGGTGATCGGCCCCCAGGCCACCGCGGCCGAGCTCGAGGAGCTGCGGGCCAAGGTGCTCGCCGACCCGCGCGGGTGGATCGCCCAGCCCGTGCTGCAGCTGTCCACCGTGCCGACGTTCGCGGACGGGGAGTTCAGCCCCCGCCACGTGGATCTGAGACCCTTCGCGGTCAACAGCGGCGAGGACGTGTACGTGCTGCCCGGCGGGCTGACCCGCGTGGCGATGCAGAAGGGGTCGCTGATCGTGAACTCCTCCCAGGGCGGCGGATCGAAGGACACCTGGGTGCTGGGCCAGCCCCAGACCCAGGACCTCGACCCCGGCCAGGCGCCGCCGCCGGACGTGGATGCCTCGGTGCACACCTGGCCGGTGTCCGCCTCCTGGCAGGACGAGGCGGACAGCGGCCAGCAGCAGCAGCAGCAGCAGGGGCGGGCCGCCGCTCCCACGACCCGCACCGGAGAGGAACCCGCATGCTGAGCCGGATCGCCGAGTCCCTGTTCTGGATCGGCCGCTACGTCGAGCGCGCCGACGGCGTCGCCCGGATCCTGGACGTCCACCTCGAGCGCATCACCCAGCTGCCCGTGGGCGAGCAGGAGGCCGAGGTGCGGCGCATCATGGCGGTCATGGGCGTGGAACCCGCCGACGGGGACTACAGCGTCCGGTCGATGATCCACGAGCTCGCCTGGAACAAGGACTGCCTCACCTCGATCTCGGGCTCCCTGCACGCGGCCCGGGAGAACGCCCGCCGCGCCCGGGAGACCGTCTCCTCGGCCATGTGGGAGTCGCTGAACTCCACCCACTACGGCCTGGGCCAGCACCGCCGGGACGTGGTCGGCACCTTCCGCGTCTGCCACTGGACCGTGGAGCGGATGGCGACCGTGCGCGGGCAGGTGCAGATGACCATGTCCCACGACGAGTCGTGGATGTTCCTGTCCCTCGGCGCCGCGATCGAACGGGCGGACATGACGTCCCGGCTGCTGTGGACCCGCTCCACCTCCGCCTCGGGCATGTCCTGGGTGTCGATCCTGCACTGCGCCGGGGCCTACGAGGCGTTCCTGCGCACCCGCTACGGGACGTTCAGCGACGAGTCGGCCACGCAGTTCCTGCTGCTGGACCGGCTCTTCCCGCGCTCCATCCTGCACGCCCTCACCACGGCGGAGGAGATCCTCGTGAACCTGGAGCCGGGCATCCAGCGGGTCGGGTTCAAGGACGACGCCCGGCGGATCATCGGCGAGGCGCGCACGGCCCTGGAGTTCCACCACGCGGAGGACCTCATCGCGGTGCTGCCCGAGCACCTGAACAACGTCCAGGCCGCGTGCGCGAGGGCGTCGGAGTCCGTGGGCGCCAAGTACTTCTCGCACGCCCTCGAGGCGTCCTGGTTCGGAGGCATGCTGTGACCCGGCTCAAGATCGACCACGTCACCCGCTACGACTACAACGACAGCGTCTCGAAGTCCTACAACGAGGCCCGGATGACGCCCATCACCGACGACGAGCAGATCGTCCTGGAGGCGGAGCTGACGCTGAGCCCGGGCATCGCCACGGTCAGCAACTACCGGGACTACTGGGGCACCCGGGTGGCCGCCTTCGACATCCAGGGCCGGCACCGCCACCTGGAGATCCGCTCCTCCGCCACCGTCGAGGTCAACCGCCGCCCCGGGGACGAGGCCGCCGACGGACTCAGCTGGGAGGAGCTGGCGGTGCCCGAGGTGCTGGACGCGGTCTCCGACCACGTCCCGCAGACGCCCCTGACCCGGATCGGGCCCGAGCTGGAGAAGGTCGCCGAGCAGATCCGCGCGGAGGCCCCGGACCCGGCCGCGGCGGCCGCGGCGGTCTTCGCCGGGATCGCCACGCACATGAAGTACGTCCCGGGCGTCACCGGGGTGCAGACCGACGCGGAGGCCGCCTGGCGGGAGGCGAAGGGCGTCTGCCAGGACCTCGCGCACGTGGCCATCGGGATGATGCGGCACATCGGGATCCCCGCCCGCTACGTCTCGGGCTATCTGCACCCGGACTACGAGGCCGGCATCGGCCGGACCGTGCCGGGGGAGTCCCACGCCTGGATCGAGTGGTGGAACGACCGCTGGTACGCCTACGACCCGACCAACCACACGCGGCTGACCGACTTCCACGTCACGGTCGCCCGCGGCCGCGACTACACCGACGTCACCCCGCTCAAGGGCATGGTCACCGGCGGGGGCGGGACCTCCGGGCTCGACGTCACGGTCGAGGTCACCCAGACCGCCTGAGCACGACGCAGCCGCCGACCCCGAGGGGGCGGGCGGCTGCGTCGTCGTCGGCGCTACTGCTCGAAGCGGAAGTTCTTCGGGGCGACCGTCAGCCCGGACGGCGTGACCGTCAGGCCCCGCGAGCGGTCCAGGTCGTGGTCCACGCCCACCTGCACGCCCGGGGGCACCACGACGTTCTTGTCGAGGATGCACCGGTCGACCACCGCGCCCTCGCCCACCTGGACGTTGGGCAGCAGGACCGACTGGTTGACCGTGGCGTCGTTGTGGACCAGCACCTTGGGGGAGAGCACCGACTCGGAGACCCGGCCGCCGGTGACCAGCACCCCGGCGGAGAGGATCGAGTCGGTGGTCAGACCGCCCTCCCCGTGCGGGCCGCGCACGAGCTTGGCCGGCGGGGCCTGCAGTTCGTGCGTGTAGATCGGCCACGCGTAGTTGTAGAGGTTGAAGACCGGCAGCGGGCGGATCAGGTCCATGTGCGAGTCGTAGTAGGAGTCCAGGGTGCCGACGTCGCGCCAGTACTGGCGGTCCCGGTCCGTGGAGCCGGGCACGTCGTTGTGCGTGAAGTCGTAGACGGCGGCCTCACCGCGGTCCGCGAACCACGGCATGATGTCCCCGCCCATGTCGTGCTTGGTGTCCTCCTTGACCTCGTCCGCCCGCAGCGCCTCGACGAGGGCGTCGGTGTCGAAGACGTAGTTGCCCATCGAGGCCAGGAACGCGTTGGGGTCGTCCGGCAGGGGCGCGGTGGTCTCCGGCTTCTCCACGAAGCGGGTGATCTTCGTGACGTCCTGCGGGTCGGTCTCGATCACCCCGAAGGAGGTGACCATCTCCATGGGCTGGCGCACGCCGGCCACCGTGGCCCGGGCGCCCGACCTGACGTGGAACTCGACCATCGCCGAGAAGTCCATCCGGTACACGTGGTCGGCGCCGACGACCACCACGATGTCCGGGCGGGCGTCGTCGACGAGGTTCAGCGACTGGAAGATCGCGTTGGCCGAGCCCAGGAACCAGTCCTTGCCGCGGCGCTGCTGCGCGGGCACGGTGGCCACGTAGTTGCCCAGCTGGGTGGACAGCCGCCAGGTCTGGGAGACGTGCTGGTCCAGGGAGTGGGACTTGTACTGGGTGAGCACCACGACCTGCAGGTAGCCCGAGTTCACGATGTTGGACAGGGCGAAGTCGATGAGCCGGTAGCTGCCCCCGAAGGGCACCGCGGGCTTGGCGCGGTCCTCGGTCAGCGGCATGAGGCGTTTGCCCTCGCCTCCGGCCAGGACGATGGCGAGTACCTTCTTACGGTGGGGCATTGAGGACCTCTCTGACTTCGACGGCAACGGGCGCAACCTCTCCGCCTCGCGGTGCGGAACCACTCGACAGGCGCCTTCATTGTGTCTTAACACACGGGATGCCGTGCGATCCCGGCCACAGCCGTGCCGATGTGTCATCAGAACTGGGGATGTCGGCCCCGCGCGGCGGCGTGCCCGTGGCAACGCCGCGATCCTGCAGTACGCTCGGGATCGTGCGAGTCGATATCTTGTCCAAGGAGTTCCCGCCCGAGATCTACGGCGGCGCCGGAGTCCACGTGTCCGAGCTCTCGCGGGTCCTGGCCCCGCTGGTCGACCTGAGGGTGCGGTGCTTCGGTGCGCCGCGCGAGCCGCGGGTCAACGGCGTCGAGGTCCAGGCCTATCCGGTGCCCGCGGACCTCAGCGGCGCCAACGCCGCGATCCAGACCCTCGGGGTGGACCTCGCCATGATCGACGACATCGCCGGCGCGGACCTGGTCCACTCGCACACCTGGTACGCGAACATGGCCGGGCACCTGGCGTCGCTGATGTACGGGATCCCGCACGTGCTCTCCGCGCACTCGCTCGAGCCCCTCCGCCCCTGGAAGGCCGAGCAGCTCGGGGGCGGCTACGCCGTGTCCTCGTTCGTGGAGAAGACCGCCTACGAGGCCGCCGCCGCGATCATCGCCGTCTCCGACGGCATGCGCAACGACATCCTGCGCTCCTACCCCGAGGTCGACCCCGACCGCGTGCGGACCGTGCACAACGGCATCGACGTCAGCCAGTGGGTCCCGGACGAGGACACCGACGTCCTCGAGTCCTACGGCATCGACCCCGCCAAGCCCTCCGTGGCCTTCGTGGGCCGGGTGACCCGGCAGAAGGGCGTGCCCTTCCTGCTGCGTGCCGCCGCCCAGCTGCCCGACGACGTCCAGCTCGTGCTGTGCGCCGGCGCGGCCGACACCCCGGAGCTCGGGGCGGAGGTCAACGCGCTGATCGACGAGCTCAAGGCCACCCGCTCCGGCGTGGTGCTCATCGAGAAGATGCTGCCGCGCCGCGAGATCGTCCAGATCCTCTCCGGGGCCACGGCCTTCGCCTGCCCCTCGGTCTACGAGCCGCTGGGCATCGTCAACCTCGAGGCCATGGCCTGCGGCACCGCCGTGGTCGCCTCGGCCACGGGCGGCATTCCCGAGGTCGTCGTCGAGGGCGAGACCGGCCGGCTCGTGCCGCTCGAGCAGGTCCAGGACGGCACCGGCACGCCCCTGGACCCGGACAAGTTCGTCGCCGACTTCGCCGCCGCGCTCACCGACGTGGTCACCGACCCGGCGCGGGCCCGCGAGATGGGGGCGGCCGGCCGGCGCCGTGCCGAGCAGCACTTCTCCTGGGAGTCCATCGCCGAGCGGACCGTGGAGGTCTACCGCTCCGTGCTGTGAGCCGCGCCGGCGGCGTCGGCGCCGCCGGCCCCGATGTGAACTGCGGGCCGGCATGTGGTAAATTATCTCCTGTTGCGTTCAGGAAAGAACGGCCGGAAACGGCACGACGTTCCTCCTGGATCCACTCGCGCGGGTGGCGGAATAGGCAGACGCGCTAGCTTGAGGTGCTAGTCCTCGTATTAGAGGGTGGGGGTTCAAGTCCCCCCTCGCGCACAGGAACCGGCCCGGTCAGGCCGGAGACGACAGCCCCGTCGTCGACAGGAGCAGGAATCCTGTCGACGACGGGGCTTTTGTCGTCGCCGTGGCAGGCACCGCTCAGCGTGCACGCACGGGCCGACCGTCCGCGTGCCATTCACCGCTTCGCTGAGGCTGGTGATCAGTCGATCGACCCGTACCACCGGACGCTGCCGACCCTGGCCGCGGTGCGCGGCCAGCCCCCGCAGGTCACCCCTGCGTTGCTGATCGACGACCCGGCCCCGGTCCTGGTGTACGGACCGGAGAGGTCGATGGAGTGACTCACCCGCCCCCACCGTGCACGGGTCTGGCGTTCACGGGGGGTTCTCCGACCTCGTGGACGGTATGGCCGCTGCACGCCGTCCTGGTGACGCTGGCCCGCTCGATGCGCGTCACGGTGAACCATCGCATGGCGCTGCGCAGCCGGCACCACCCGACCAGGTACCACTGGCCGTTCGTGGAGGCGAACAGCACGGGTTCGACGTCGCGGGTGGTCGTGGTCCCATCTCTCGAGGTGTAGCGAATGCGGAGGACTCGCTGCTCGGCCATCGCCTCCTCCAACGCCGACCTGATGGTGCGCGAAGAGGACGGAATCGCGTTGACCCAGACCCGGCCGGCCAGCTCGTCGGCTCGTGCGCGGGTTCTGGGATCGAGGACGTCCAGGATCTTGTGGATCCCGGCCGCTGCCAGATCGGCGTAGGGAGCATCGGGTGCAGCCGACACGGCCGCCATGAGCGCCACGGCCTGCGCCGGGGACAGGCTGACGGGTGGCAGGGACGCGCCGGCAGCCAATCCATAGCCCCCGCCCGGACCTGGGCGCGACCATACGGGCGCGCCGCTGTTCTCGAGCGCCGCGAGGTCTCTCTTGACGGTGCGCACGGACACGCCGAACTCCCTCGCCAGCCGTTCGGCGGAGCAGGCCCGTGATCCGTTGCGGCGCAGCATCTCGGACAGGGCATGAAGTCGTTCCGCCCGCTTCACCGTTCAGCTCGTCGCGAGTTCATGACACAAATAGTGACACACACCTGCCCGCAGCACCGAGGACGGTGGAGTCATGACCACCACCACGAGCAGGCCGACCATCGTTCTCGTCCCCGGCCACTGGCTGGGCGCCTGGGCCTGGGACGAAGTCCTCGAACACCTCACCACCGACCACTGCCGTGCAGTCGCGATGACGCTGCCCGGTCTCGACAAGAACGATCCCGAGCGTGCCGACAGGACTCTCGACGATCAAGTGGCAGCGGTCCTGGACCTCATCGCTCGACTCGGAGCCTCCGAGGACGGGCCCGTGACACTCGTCGCTCACAGCGGGGCCAACGCCCCCGTCAGCCTCGTCCTCGACCGGCGCCCCGACCTGGTCCACCGGGTGGTGTGGGTCGACTCCGGCCCTGCGGCAACGGGAAGCGCCTTCGCCCCGGACCTCCCGGAGGGGGTGGAGGAGCTTCCGCTGCCGGCCTTCCACGCCCTCGCGCAGCAGGCGAGCCTCGAAGGCCTGAGCCCCGAGGTCCTCGAGCGTTTTCGCGCCCGGGCCGTTCCCGAACCCGGTCCCGTGCTCCGCCGGCCCGTCGAGCTCACCAACGACGCCCGCCACCAGGTCCCCACCACCCTGGTGTGCTGCTCGATCCCGAGCGCGCAGGTCATGGAGCTGGCCCGAGGAGGCCATCCCGTGTTCGCCGACGTCGCGAACATCGAGCACCTCGACGTCATCGACCTTCCGACGGGGCACTGGCCCATGTGGAGCCGTCCCCGCGACCTCGCCGAGGCCATCCAGTCGGAGGTCGCGCGGACCAGCTGAGCTGCACGGACGACCTGAAGGGGTCGGCCGCCGACAAGGCCAGAAGAACGGCGCCACGACACCCGGCAAACCGCGCCATCGGCACAGCGACCCAGTCCGGGCTACGCCTGCGTCCACACCGTCATCGAGGATTATGTCCGCGTCGCCCACGCCGAGATCCACGCCGTAATCCACGATGACGACACCGCCCAGACAGCTACAGCGGTGCTCGTTCGTGCTGCCGAGAGTTTCCACCGCACCCTGGCCGACGGCCGGGCCTATGCCCGCTGCTGCACCTCCGAGGCTGAGCGTCGTGGGGAGCGGATGGCGGCGCGGTGCCGCCCCGGCATAGCATCCGCACACACAGCATGACCGGCAGCACGGTCGCCGCCGGCGCCGCACGAGCAGAAGAAGGGCCCTCGATGAGCACTCCTCGCGTCACCCCGCGCCCGAAGCCGACCACCCGGCTGAGCAGGACGGGGGAGACCCTGCTGACCCACGCCCTCCGCGCCTGGCCCGGGATCCGCCGGGAGGTGCTGCCGGCGCTGGTCATCTTCTGGGTCAACCTCATCGCCTGCGGCCTGGCGTTCGCCGCCCTGGAATCCGACGACGACTGGTTCCTGGGCCTGTACTGGTCGGCGGTCACCGGCTCCACCACCGGCTACGGCGACGTGCTGCCGCAGAGCACGGCCGCGACCGTGCTGACGATCTACGCGATCGCCTCCTCCTGGCTGCTGAACCTCATCGTGGCCACGCTGCTGATCAAGAACGTCATCCCCGAACCCCACCTGTTCACCGACGCCGAGCAGCGCCACGGCCAGGCCCACGACGCCGTGCAGACCGCCCACGCCCGCTACCAGACCGCCATGCTCGAAGACCTCTACCGGCACCGGCTGGACGCCGACCCGCACATCGGCTCCGCCTACCGCGACCTGCAGGACGCCGAGGAGCGGCTGCACGAAGCCGAAGCGGCCCTGCGCCACGAGCAGCACGAGCGCGGTGAGGCTCCGGCGCCCAGCGCAGACTGACCGGGCACAGGGGTTCGTCTCACACCCGTCCCCGACCTGCGCCGGTGCGTCCAGCTGCGATGGGTCGCGGCAGGGTGTTCGACGTCCGACGAAAGCCGTGCACATGGGGGTTCGTCAGCGCCCGAGTCGGTGTCCTCGTCGGACGATCAGGGGAAGAATCCGAGGAGCACCCGGCCCACCACCCAGCCGTCGGCCGGTGACTACGCCGGCGCGGCGATCACGCTGCAGCGGGGTCACACCGCGGTCCGGGAGAACCCGGGCGACTGTCCGGCGGCGGCGGTGCACAACGCCCGGGGCATGCTCGCCAAGGAGACCGGCCACCATCAGCTCGGCGGCCTCGACCCATGCGGCCGGCGGAGAGCAACTTGTCCCGGAAGTCGTCCACGGCCGGTGATCCTGCGCCGCGGAACATCGCGTCAGGGCAGCCAGTCGAAGGTGGAGACGTCGGGGATCTCCGTGTCCGGAGCCAGGACCTGAAGATCTCGGCCGGCGGCGAAGGTCCTCGTGGTTGCTGGACTCATCCGGGGCGCACCACCCCTCGTGCGTGCGGGGTCGCCTCGTACGGAGAATCACAGCGCGGGACGCGGGACGTTGGGCAGGCCATCAGCGGCAGTAGCGCTCCTCCAGCTCCCGGTCCACGCCGCGGGCGCGGGCGCTCTGCGCCAGGGCGTGGATCACCGGCCCGGCCACCCGGGAGATCCCGGGCAGGCGCATGTCGGTGAGCTCCATGATCCACGCCGCCACCAGCGGGTCGCGCGGCACCCCCTGGGAGGTAGACCGCCCGCTGCCGGCCAACCCGTAGAGGATCGGCAATCCCTTCTCGAACCCCTCGCTGGCCGGAGTGATCTCCGCCAGGACCCGCACCGTGGACGACCCCTGGTTCATCCACCGGTGCACGGTGTTCACCGGCACCGTCGCCTCCTCCCCGGGCAGCACGACATGGGGTTGCCTGGCGACCTCGACGGTCAGGGCGCCCTCGAGGACCTCGAAGTGCTCGGAGGAGTGCAGATGGTAGTGCCGGGGCACGCCGGCCCCGGGCTCGGCCACGAGGTGGACGAGGGTGTACTCCCCACCGGTCTCGGCGCTGGTGCGCAGGAAGGTGACCGCGTCGTTCTGGAACGTGTTCCGGTGGGTGGTGCGCGTCGCGAGCAGCTCGTCGATCTCCACCTGGGTCAGTCGCATGGTGATCCCCGTTCGTGCGCATCCGGTGGTCCCCACGGTACGCCGACCCAAGAACGCCGGGAGGACGCGCCTGCAGGTTACGCCGCAGACAGCAGACGGCCCGCCCCGTGGTGCGCGAAACGGGATGTCGGGCGAGCGCTCGCCGGTCTCAGGCGGCCAGGGCGGAGGTGTGCACGGCGTCCTCGACGCGAGCGCAGAGGTCGGCCAGTCCGCCGTCGTCGACGATCAGGCGGTCGGTCCTGTCCGCGGCTGCTCCGGCGCTCCGGTTGCCCCGGCTGCGGAGGCGTGAGCGTCGGTGTTGGCGCCGAGCCTGGGGCGGTCGATGCCGATGACGAGTCCGTCGGCTGCGAGCTGTCACGGGACGGCGGACGATCACGGTTCCGTCGCTCTTGACCTCCTCCCGTTGCTTCTGCGAACGCTCGGCCCTCACCCTGAGTGCATGTGCACATCACCGGGCCCGAGGCGTGAAGCCGACGGGTCACCACAACGGTGTAACGGCGCAACGGGAGGCTGACATGGGTGGACGAGGACGAGCGGTTCGGGGAGCCGCGGCAGTGACGGCGGCCTTGGCACTGACCGGGCCGGCGCCCGCCCACGCCGTCGGGAACGGCGCGGTCACCGAGGGGAACCAGCCCTACAAGGTGGAGACCTGCTACGACGACATGCTGGGCAACAAGCTGTGCACCACGATGGAAGGCCGGGCCCTGCAGGTCGTGCTGCCGAACGGGCGGCAGCTGAACCGGGACAAGGGCACGCACCTCTCCGAGGGCTACACCTGGGACGGGCTGTACTACCGGGAGGCCGGCTCCCACCACTCGTTCACGGTCTATGAGCAGTACACCTCGCCCTGGGAGTGGGACGACCAGGTGACCCGGGTCGACGCGACGACCACGCTGAGCTTCGAGAACGGGGACGTCTGCGTGATCTCCCAGACCTTCGTGCAGGTCGACGGGTGGGCGCGCAACGGCAGCTCCGAGGTCGTCTGCACCTGAGCTGGGCGCGGCACCGGGCGTGCCACCGGTCGGTCCCACCTCACGCCGACCCCGTCCCGCGTAGCGTTCCGATCCCGTGCCGGACACCGAGACGATCGACACCCGCACCAAGTGGCGCAACGCCCGCCGCGCCGACGACGCCGGCACGACCCCATGGCGCCTCCCCGCGACGTCGCCCGCGCCCAACCTCCCTCCCCATCGACGTCGCCACCGCACCTCGACACCCGTCACACCTCGCCTGCCGAGGCCGATCCGCGCGCCCTGACGGTCGCAGGCGGGGGAGCACTCCGTGCTCGAACACCGGGGCGCAACACCTGCCCTACCGGGCACCGGGTCTACCCTCGGCCGGTGCGCTCGGCGATCATGAGGCATGACCGATCGTGCCGATGAGCAGACACCGCAGGACCCCAAGACCCTGCCGCTGGGACTCCAGCTCGCCGTCGGCCTCACAGCCAGCGTGGTGGTCTTCGCAGCACTCGACCCTGTGCCGGGCGGGCCGTGGAACCTGTGGGGTGGACTCATCCACATCGGCGGCTCAGTCGTCCACCTGCGGCTGGTGCACCAGTCGGTCACCCTCCGGCTGGAAGAGCGCCCCGTGCGCTGAGGCGGACGAGCCGGCACCACCACAAGGGAGAACAACGAGATGAGACCACTTCGATACTCGATCAACGTCACGCTCGACGGCTGCTGCCACCACGAGGCAGGGCTCCCCCCGGACGAGGAGTCGATGCGCTACTGGACCGCCGAGATGGAGCGAGCCGATGCACTGCTGTTCGGCCGGGTGACCTACGAGATGATGGAGTCGGCGTGGCGGAAACCGGCCACGGGCAGGTGGCCTGACTGGATGGACGAGTGGGAGATCCCGTTCGCCGAGGCCATCGACCAGGTGAAGAAGCACGTCGTGTCGAGCACGCTGAGCGGGGTCGACTGGAATGCGGAGCTGGTGCGCGGCGACCTGAGGCAAGCGGTTCAGCGGCTCAAGCAGGAGCCGGGCGAGGGCCTGTGGGTGGGTGGGGTGACGCTCCCGACGGCGTTGGCGGATCTGGGACTGATCGACGAGTACGAGTTCCTGGTGCAGCCGGTCCTTGCCGGGCACGGGCCGACATTGCTCGCCGGTCTGCGCGAGCGCATCCAGCTCGAGCTCGTGGACCGCCATGAGTTCCGGTCGGGGGCGGTCGTCCTGCGATACCGGCCCATGGAAGTTGCCGCTTGACGTGATCGGTCCAGGACCGTTGACCGCTCCCTCGCGACGGGACGACGGCTCAGGGCCTCGTTGCCCCGCGCCGGCCGTGCCGCAGATGCGCGGACATGTCGACGAGGGGCATCGCCTCGAGGTCGCGGCCGCGGACGGCGCAACCGCGAGGAGCCCCCCGATCGGACCCCGGAGGACGTGGAGCACCTTCCGGTGACCGGCACCGTGCGCATGCTCCAGGGGCGGCACTACGCCTTCGACGAGGGACCGAACTTCCGTGAGCTCACCGTGCGGCCCGGCAGCGAAGTGGTGTGGAGCTGGGGGCGGTCCCCGGCGCCGGCACCCAGCTGCCGAGGTGCCCCACCGAGCGCCGGCTGCTGATCTGTCGGGTGCGGCTGGAGGTTCCCGACGACGAGCAGCTGCCGGCCTACATCTCTGGCGGGTGGGCGCGGGTCCGGCGGTAGGGGCCGGTCACGACTCGGTTCGGGCGCGCGCAGTGCGGATGTTCAGGTGCTCCCCGACCGCGTCCGTGCTCAGCGATGCCGCCACGGCCAGAGCCGCCATCCACCGTCGAGGGTGAGCAGCGCCGAGGCGGGTGATACTCCGCTCGAGCGCTGCATCGATGCACAGTGAAGCCGCCTGGAGCCCGCACGTCGCCGCACCGATGAGCACGGGCCCCGCCACGCGCACCGCGACCGGATGACGCTGGGGAAGTGGGTAGGCGTCGTCGGTGGGAACCTCCGTCACGGACTCGACACGGGAGGCGACGGCGGCCTGCCTGTCGACGATCTCGGACAGCAGCACCGCGCTGAAGGCTGCGGCCAGGACGCCGGGCACCACGACGTAGGCGCGCCGCACTCCGGTGGACCAACCGTCCGGAGAGATGAGCGTCAGGGCGCCGGCGGTGGTGGCACCGATCGACGAGAGCAGGAGCTTGTTCATGGCGCCACGCTACCTGCCACCGCGGCGCGGCGGCTCGTCAGCCGGTGCGGTCGGCGGTGTGCGGAGCGCGCAGGTGGACCCAGGAGCGGCGGACGCGGAACGCCATGGCCCCGGTCATCGCCGTCACCGGCAGCAGTGCGGACCACAGGTCCGGAAGGACCAGCGCGCTGAAGGCGATGGCCACGAGCAGGGAGGGGAATCCGATCATCCCCTCGATGCCGGCGCAGGCAGCAACTCCGTCCGCGGTCCGCACCTCGGGGCAGGCCGGTAGCTCTCCGGTTCTCGCAGCGGTCGCGGTCGCCGAAGCCCGCTGTGCCTGACCGATGCACGGATCGAGCCGAGGACGCGGAGGACTCCTGGAGCGCTGGATGATCGCCGACAGTCCGACGGTGGCCGCCAGGATCAGCAACGACCACCACAGGCCGCCGTCACCGGAGACATCGGCCGTGCGGTCGGACCCACCGAGGAGTTCGAGGTCGCCGAGCAGCTCCAGGAACGGCTGCGAGCCATCCTGGATGGTGCTGCGCACCGGGTCCAAGTCCGGGCAGCCGATCCCGGTCTCCCACCTCTACGGACACCGCCAGGCGGGGGGGATCAACGCCCGGGCCGTGCTGGCCCGCGTCCTGCCGCTGGAGCAGCCCGGGGACGAGCACCGGCTCGTCATCGACCTGGAGAGCTGGACGGGCCTGGCCGGGTGGTTCGGCGACACGGGGCACCTGGAGGTGTGGATGCGCGGGTCCGACCTGCACGCGCGGGACTTCCATGCGGCGTGGTGCCTGCTGCGGCCGGGCTGAGGAGATGGGCGGTCCCAGACACGCGGTCTCGAGACCTCCCGAGGGGTGCCGCGTCGACGGGCCGGCGTTCAGGCCCAATCGCCTCCGCCGGTACATTCGACCGAGTCGGCACGACGCTGACGGTGCAGACCTCGAACGGGAAGAAGCCGTCTGCGGCGATGGCGGCACGTCCTGGTGGCGGGGTCCCGGGGGAAGGACTGCTCAGAAGTCGATCGTGCGCTGGCTCGGCGTCGGGACGCCGCGCTGCCTGCGGACGCGCCGGGCGCGGACCTCCGCCCGGGTCAGACGGCCCGTGTAGAGGGCCAAGCCCAGGGCGCCGGCGGTCAGCCACAGGGCTCCCCACAGCGGATCCTGTCCCTGGGAGGTGGGGCCCACCACGAGAGCCACGGAGAACACGACCACGGCCACGAAGAAGACGGTCATGAGGGCCATCCCCGGAGCGCTGGTGACGATGAAGCCCGATCCGGCCGGGACGATGCCGATCTCGTCGCGGGCGTAGCTGTGGAGCCGTCCCTCCCCGGTGCGCATCAGCACTCGCCTCTCGCCGGCGGCCAGCGCCTGGGCGTGACGTGCTCGCACCTCGTCGTCGAGCCGCCGGTCAGGTGCTTCCGGGGTCATGGGATGGTCCTTCCGATCAGGCGGTGGAGCCGGACAGGTGTCAGGGAGTGCGGCCTGACGCCGACGAGCCACAGGAGGATCGTCGAAAAGACCGCGATACGGGGGGTGATCTGAGCGTATCCGGGGCGTGAGAGGGAGCCCGGCACGACTCGGGGAACGGAGCCGGTTCAGTCTTCGGCGCTCGCCTCCAGTATCTCGACCTCCGGGCCGGACGCCGGTGCGTGCCCGCGCCGGCGGGCGCGGAACTGCGGCCGGGTCATCCGGCGGTCCCGGACGGTCTCAGCCGCAGCCTTGTTGGGGGGAGGCGGGGGCGACGTCGAAACGGCCGGGGGTCAGCCGCTCCTCCTCGCTCAGACGCCGGCCACGGCCGCGGTGCGGGCGCGCAGCGGCAGCGGTGGGTGCTCGTGGGCGCCACGTGCGCGGCGGCGCCGCGTTCGACGGGCGCGGCGGGCCACCGGCTCCAGCCGGGGAGCCGTCGCGAAGGGAGCCGGTCAGTGCGCGCCGCGAGCGCGGAGGCCGCGGCTGCGCACCCAGGAGCCGACCACCACGCCCGCCAGCGCCCACAGTGCGCCGGCGCCCACCCCGGCGAGCACGATCCAGAAGGGCACACGGAGCTCCTCGGCAAGCGGCGTCTGGTGGCGAGCCGGAGCGGTCACGTTCTTCCTCATGTGCGTCATGGGGGCATGATGGCACGCGTTCCGAGGGTGTTCCAGAGGCGGCCGGTCTGTGACCGGAGCCGGGGGCGGCTGTGACGCGATCAGGGTGCGCGGTGGGCCGGACCGGGAGCCGAGCGGAAGATTCTGGTGGTGTCGACCGTGACCACGGACGGCGTCTCCCGGTTCCCCGGACAGCAGCCGTGTGTACGGTGAAGCCCCGCCCTCCCGGTCCCTGTCGGGCCGCGGAGCGGCGGGGCTTCGTGCTGGTGGAGCCGTGCTCAGCTCTCGCAGGCGACCCCGTCGCCGTCGCGGTCCAGCTTGGGGGCGTAGCCCGGGGAGCCGGCATGGAGCGGGGCCGCTCCGGCGGCCCGGGCCTCCGTGCAGTTCGCGAACCCGACGGCCGGTGCTGCCGGGACCGGCTCGGGCTCGGGGGCGGGAGCGACCGGGGCGGGAGCCACCGGGGCCGGCTCCGGTGCGACGGGCTCGGGTGCCACCGGGGCGGGCTCCGGCTCCGGGGTCTCCTGCACCGGGGCCGGCTCGGGGGCTTCCTCGACCGGCTCCGTGGCCGTGGCGGCAATGTCAGCGAGGACGGCTCCGGTGGGGAGCTCCTGGCCCGCGCAGTCGGCGAGGACCTCGGTCATCGCGGTCTTCTCCGGGGCGGTGACCCACAGGTCGTACTTGGCCTTCACCGCGATCTGGATGGCGACGAACTCGCACCGGAAGTCCACGTTCGGCGGCAGCCACGCATCGGCGGCCTTGTCGGACTTCGCCTGGTTGGTCGGCCCGTCCACCGCGAGCAGGTTCAGCGGGTCGTTGGCCAGCTCCACGCGCTCGTCCGGCGTCAGGTTCCGGGCGCCGGTGATCCAGGCGTTGCCGAGGGAGACCACGTGGTCGATCTGCACGTCGGAGGAGGTGGCCGGGCCGCGGACGAAGTCGATGGTGGTGGCGGTGTAGGGGTCCGGGTCCAGGACCCCGGAGTCGACGGTGCACCCGTCGGCGGAGACGACGTCGTCGAGGTCGCGGTTGAGGATCTCCTGGCGGGTGTCCTCGCAGTCGCCGTCGGCGTCGATCCATCCGCCGAACAGTCCCTCGCGGTCGTAGTCGGACATGGTGCCGCGGGCGGCGACCTTCAGTTCGTCCAGCGCGGTCAGCGCCTCGGAGGACACAGCCGCCGGGGTCGCCGGCGTCGGCTCGGCCGCAGCGGAGGCGGTTCCGGTGGGAGTGCTGGAGGGCGCGGGCGTGGCGGTCGCGCTCCCGGTGGCGGCGGAGTCTGCGCCCGGGTCGGCCACGGAGCTGGAGCATCCGGTGAGCACAGCCAGGGCCAGGGCTGCCGAGGTCCAGGACGCGGCGGTGCGGCCGCGGGCGCGGCGGGATGAGGGGAGGGAGAGGGTCATGTCGCTCCAGGGGGAGGGCGCCGGGCGTCACGAGGATCAGGGGGGCCGGCGCGGGGGGTCGAGACGTCTCCCATCTTCCTACCGGCCGGTCACGAACGCGAACGCGCGCCAGATGTGACGCCTCCGCCCGTCATCCGACACGTGGGACGGGAGGGCGGAAGCCGCCCGGCCCCAGCGGCCGTCGGGTGCACGCGGGACGGCGGCACCGGCCCGTGCCGCGCACGGGCCGGTGCCGTTCGATGCTGTCGAAGCCGGCGAGGTGCAGGGCCAGCAGCGCGCCGGTCGTGGCCAGCAGCCCGGACACCGCGAGCACCGGGAGGCCCACGGCCAGGAGCGCCGTTCGCGCAGGTCTGATGTCGTCGGGGGAGTCGGTGGCGCTCACGAACTCCATGATGTCTCGGACGGCCCGGCGGGATCTTCCAACAGATGCCGGTGCCCGTGGTGGCAGTAGCATCGTGGAAGGCTGCCGACGAGATCCTGGAGACGAGGTGTGGTGATGGACCGGTCCCACCCGGAGTGCTGGTTGACGGACATGGACGGTGTGCTCGTCCACGAGGACACGGCCCTTCCGGGCGCTGCGGACTTCCTGCAGCGCCTCGTCGACCGGGAGCGCCGTTTCCTGGTGCTGACCAACAACTCGATCTACACCCCCCGCGACCTCGCCGCCCGGCTGGACAAGAGCGGCCTGACCGTCCCCGAGGAGTCGATCTGGACCTCGGCGCTGGCCACCGCGGGGTTCCTCGCCGACCAGGTGCCCCATGGGTCGGCGTACGTGGTCGGCGAGGCGGGTCTGACCACCGCGCTGTACGAGGTGGGCTACACCCTCACCGATGTCAGGCCCGACTACGTGGTCCTGGGGGAGACCCGGACGTACTCGTTCGAGGCCATCACCAAGGCGATCCGGCTGATCGAGTCCGGTTCGCGCTTCATCGCGACGAACCCGGACGCCACCGGACCCTCGGCGGAGGGTCCGCTGCCGGCGACCGGGGCGGTCGCGGCCCTGATCACCCGGGCCACCGGGGCGGTCCCGTACTTCGTGGGCAAGCCCAACCCGATGATGTTCCGCAGCGCGATGAACCGGATCGAGGCCCACTCCGAGACCACGGTGATGATCGGTGACCGGATGGACACCGACGTCGTCGCGGGCATCGAAGCCGGGCTGGAGACGATCCTGGTGCTGAGCGGGTCCACCCGGGCCGCGGACGTCACCACGTATCCGTACCGCCCCGGACGGGTGCTGGACTCGATCGCCGACGTCATCGATCTCGTCTGACACGACTCGCCGCCGCTGAGGGGCCGGGTGTGCGGCGCCGACCCGTCCCAGTCCTCCGCGTGACGGGCAGGAGCTCAGCGCGCGCTGCGGTGGCCCCAGTTCAGCGCCTCGGCCAGGTGCTCGGGGCTGAAACCGGGGTGGGCCAGCTGCAGCTCCGCCCGGTCGTCGCGGGCGTCCCGGGCGCCGTACGCCAGGTCCACCGCGTGGGCGAGCAGCTCCTCGGTGCGCAGGATCGCGTCCTCGATCGCCGCCTCGTCGTGGAGATCACCGAGGGCCGCGCGGATGTCGACCGGCTCCTGACCCGGGCGGAACGGGCGGGCGTGGCGGTGGTTGAACAGCACCAGGACGAAGACCCCGTTGAGCAGGTCCTCGTCGCGAGCCCGGGCCACCACCTCGTACCCGGAAATGGTGGTGGAACGGGGCTCCGGCGGCGGCACGGCGTCCCGGTGCCGGGCGGATGCCGGGAGTCCCGCAGCACGGTCCGTCTCCTCCGTTTCGTCGTCCGGGTGCGCGGCTCCGGGCCGGGATCGACCGGTCGGTGCGCTGGTGCCGTCCTCCTGCGAGCGGGTGCGCGCCCTCCCGAGCAGCCAGCCCACGCCGGCGCCGCACCCCATGCAGGCCGCGATCCAGAACAGCTGACGGGTGAGCGCGGCAACGACCACCCCGACGGCCAGCCCGCAGAGCAGGCCCGTCTGCAGCGGATCCAGGCGCCTGCTGCGCGGGGTGCCGGTCATGGATCCATCATCCGCCGCCCGCGCCGTCAGGTCACCACGCACCCCGGCCCGGAGAAGCTCCAGCGCGACCCCGACGAGGACGCCGAGGTCGATGGAGTGCCCGTTCCGGGTGAACAGCGCCAGCACCGCTCCGGCGGCAGCGCCGAACGCCGCACCGCGCACGACGTGCCGTGCGACCGGCACCCCGGAAGAGGTCCAGGGTGAATCAGGCCCCACGGGGAGTTCCCGGCAGCGGCGCGGGCGGCAGCCGGCCCGGACGCACCAGCGGCAGGGCGAGGATGAGCACCTCGAGAGCGACGATGCTGTCGTCGGGCACGTCGATCCCGTTCCGGGTGGGGCTCAGGCGCCGTCGGCATCCGGGTCGCGGTCCTCCCCGCGGGGACTGGGCGGGACGTCGTGCTGCCGGCGACGGGTGCGCAGGAGGATCGTGACGACCAGGCCGATCACGCCCAGGCTCACCAGGACGAACAGCACGATGCTGGTCGGTGAGCCGGGCTCGACGAGGCCGGCGGCGGCGGGGACGACGATGCTCATGCTCCGAATCTACTGCGGCGCCGGCGTCGAGGCACCCCGATCAGCGGACACCGGGAACCGTCGTGTCGACCTCGAACGGCCGGATGACGTGGACGGGGCGGGCGACCAGGGCACGGCCGAGCACCAGGGCGTTCGTCAGCCCGTGGGTCAGCCGGTGTCGCAGCGGCACGAAGCCGGCCGCCCCGTAGAAGGCCAGCAGCTCGTCGAAGCCCTCCCGCGGATCGGCGGGCACCGGCCGCAGCACCACCCAGGTGTTGCCGGCCGCACGTGCGGCACCCAGGAACTGCTCCAGCAGGGCCGCCCCGACGCCGTGGCCGCGGTGCGAACGGGCCACGACGAGGGTGTCGAGGTAGCTGCACCGCCACTCCAGCGGCGGCTCCGGCTCCACGACGAAACTCTGCCAGGTCGCCGAGGTGTGGTTGCCGTGGCACAGCCCGACGACGTCCCGGTGCGTCACCGCGACCGTGGTGGTCCCCAGCCACGCTGGGAACTGCGCGCGGGACAGCTCCCGGCCCGGGGCGACCTGCCGGTAGAGCTCGGCGGCGGCCGGGTAGTCGGCGGTGGCGGCGGGGCGGATGTCGATGCCGGGGGAGGACATGGGGCGATCGTAACGGCACCGGCCGCTGACCTGTAGGGGTCCTCGAGCTCTGCCGGCGGCCCCGGCGGCGTCAGTCCTCGACGAGGATGCCCAGGTGGGCGGCCAGCGCGGGGGCCAGCTGCTGCAGCTGCAGGTGGTTGAGCGCCGCGCCCTGCAGATGGGCCAGGCCGGTGATCTCCGGCAGGTCGAGCGCGCGCAGGTCGACGTCGACCAGTGTGGCGCCGGAGACGTCCAGGACCGCCAGCTCGGAGCCCGGGAACGCCAGTCGCTCAGCGCGTGCGCCGGTCAGATCCAGCTCGCCGATGACGCAGTCCTCGAACACCACGTCCCGCACCGTGGCGCCGCGCAGGCTCACGTAGCCGAGCTTGCACCCGGTGATCCGCACGGTGTCCCAGGTGCCCTCGATGCACTGCAGCACCCCGAGCCGGGAGTCCTCGAGCAGGACGGTGCGCAGCGTCGCGTAGGCGGCCGAGACCGTGGGGACGTCCAGGCGCGTGAGCTGCGAGTCGGTGATCCGGCCGTCGGTGAGCTCCAGCTCGTGGACGTTGAGCCGCGTGAACGAGCAGTCGGTGAATCCGACGTCGGACAGGTCCGTCCCGGTGAGGTCGTCATCGCTGAAGGCCAGCGCCTCGTAGGTGCCGTGGGCGAGGACCTCGATCCCGTCGGCGGCGGAGAGCTCCGGGAGCCGGGGCGAGCGCAGTCTCGGGGGAGCAGGGGTGTTCCGTCGGGCCATGCCGTTCACCGTAGTGCCTGCCGCGGCCGGTGTGGGGTGTCCGCCGCCAGGCCGCGGGACGACCGGCGCCGCGCCGTTCGAGGGCGGCGGCGAGCCGGCGTCAGCCGGTGGGCCGGTCGGCGTGCACGGCCGTCAGGTAGCGCTCGCTGCGGCGGGCCCGGACTGCCGGAACCAGCGCGATCAGCATCAGCAGGACGGCGGTCACCGCCCACCAGGTCTCCGCGCGGACGACCCAGATGCCGATGACCCCCACGATTCCGGCCAGGGTCAGCGCCGCCGTCTCCAGCTGCCCGCACGCCAGGGCGCCGGCGGCGGTGCGGGTGCGCGGGTCCGCCGGGAGCCGGCCGGAGTCGGAGGCGATCCGGATCCATCGCCGCAGCGCCGGCTGGTCCCGGTGCGCGTCGAGCCGAGGACGCGGTGCCTGGACGAGGTGCTGGACGAGCAGGGCCACGCCCATCAGCAGCGCCGGGGCGAGGGTGATCCATCCCGTGCGCGCGTTGCCGGTCTCGTCCACGCCCCAGTGCACCAGCGCCGGCGGACCGCCCACCAGCAGCGCGGCCGCCGGCAGCGTGCGTGCGAGGACCTGAGCGGCCGTGGGCACCGGGAGGCCTTCGTGCTGCTCGTGCTCGGGATGATCGGGACGACGTGTGCCATCGTGCATGTCTCGACGCTACCGCCGACAGCCGACGAGCCGGCCCAGGTCCGGGGAATCGGCGCGAGGCCCCCACCGCGCCGGGGCGCGGCCAGGGGCGTCGCGACCTTTACCCGGTCGAGCTCCTGGCCGGTCAAGCTGCCTGGCGCGCGTCAGGGCTGGCTGATCCAGGCCAGCGCCGCGGTGCGCTCGTCGAGGCGGAACCGGCGCGTGGGGACGTGGAGCAGCTCGGTGGTCCACTCGGAGACCTTCGCCTCCCAGTCGACGTCGGTGACCACCGCCAGCCGCTCGAGCTTCTTGATGTAGCCGGCCGACTTCAGGTCCAGCCACAGCGCCCTCGGGGAGATGTCGGCGAAGTCGATGTCGCCCCGGACCGCGACCATCCGCACGCTGTCGTGCTCACGGACGACCTCGTCGAGGACCTCGCGCATGTGCTGCATGTCCGCGGCGGTGATCCCGCCGTGGGCGTTGATCGTGACGATGTTGGTGCCGGACTGCACCGTGGTCTCCAGCATGGCCGGCTCTCCTCCCGGGTCGCGGCGGAGCGGATCTGCGGGTTCCAGGCTAGGACCGGCGGTGCCGGCGCTCAACAGATGGCCGAGCCGTGACGCCCCGGGACATGAAGGCGCCCACCGGTGGCTCGGTCCCGGCGGGCGTCCGGTGCGAGCAGCTTCCGCCGCTCATGGGTGAGGGCGCCGGCGTCCTCGTGGATCGCGAGGCGCCGGCCGGTGGGCACGCGGGCGTGCGGGCCGTGACCCGGGGCCAGCACCTCGAAGTCCACCCCGGAGAGCAGCGCGCGGCGCGGGGCAGGGGCTCCTTCGGGCCGATCTGCTCGCGGGCCGTGCCGGTGATGTTCGGGACCTCGGCGGCCGCGGAGTGCACGGGCACCCCGGCGGCGATGTAACGGTCGAGGGTGCCGATGTGGTCGCCGTGGGCGTGGGTGACCACCACGGCCTCGGGCAGACCGGTGGCGCCGGCGGCGTCGATGGAGGCGTCGACCAGGCGCCGGTCGCCGGGGTAGCCGCAGTCGATCAGCGTGTAGGACGCACCGTCGCGGAGGATCAGCCAGTTCCATGCCGGGCCGGGGACCAGGGTGGTGCCGGCTCCGAGGTCGTGGGTGTTGGCGGCGGTGGTCCAGCGGCTCATGGGGTTCGGGGCTCCTGGGGGACGACGGGGTGTTCCGGCTCCAGTCTGCGCCCCGTTCGCTCCTGCTGGCCGGAGGGCGCGTCGTCGGGAGGCTCGGCAGGCCGGCGGACCGGCCTCCCCGGGTCGGCCGGGACTGAGCGCTGCGCCTCGTGCGCACGCTTCTGGAGGAGTTGGCTCGGGCCCGCCGTGACGCTGCGGCCGGCGTGCGGCGGTTCCCGGCCCGGACTCAGGCCGTACGCCGCAGGGCGAGCACGGTGGAGTCGTCGTCGAGACCGGCGGACCTGGCGTAACCGGCGCAGCGCTCGACCAGCTCGGCGGCCGTGGCCGCCGAGGCGCTGGCCGCAGCGGCGCTCTCGATCGCCTCGTCGATGCCGGTGAAATAGTCGAGGAACCCGTCGGAGACCACCAGCAGGGTCTCCCCGGCCTCCAGCGCCGTGGTGTGGATCCGCCACTGCGCCCCGGGCACCGCGCCCAGTGGCGGTCCCGAGGTCTCCAGGCGCCTGTGGGTGCCGTCGGGGCACAGGACGAGCGCCAGACCGTGACCGGCGTCCACGTACTCGAGCACCCCGGTCGTGGAGGACAGGCGGGCGGTGAAGACGGTGACGAAGGCTCCGGCCTCCTCCAGCAGCGGGTCCAGGGCCCCGGTGGCCCGGGCGATTGCCTGAGCCGGCTCGTTGTACTGGAAGGTCCCGCGCAGCACCGCGCGCGCCGAGGCGGAGAGCAGCGCTGCCGGGATGCCTTTGCCCATCACGTCGGCCAGCGTCAGCTGCAGCCGGTCCCCGTTGCGGAACCAGTCGTAGAAGTCCCCGCCGATCGACTGCGCGGCGGTGCACCGCCCGGCGATCTCCCACCCCGGAAGCGCCGGATCGGTCTTGGGCATGAGCATCTGCTGGATCTGCTCGGCGCGGTCGAGCTCTCCCTGGGCGGCGAGCTCACGTTCGACCCATCCGGCCAGCTCGGCCAGCAGGCGCTGCTCCCGTTCACTGAGCTGCCGGGGCTGATGGTCGACCAGGCACAGCGAGCCCACGGCCTCCCCACCGGGGGCGTGCAGGGGCTGCCCGGCGTAGAAGCGCACCGGCGGATCGGCGGTCACGAAGGGATTGCCGCGGAACAGGTCCTCGGCGGTGGCGTCCGGGACGATCAGCGGCGCGTCACGGGCGACGGTGTGGCTGCACAGGGAATCGGTGCGCGGGGTGTGCACGAGGCCCGGCAGCCCGGCTTCGGCCTTGGTGAACTGGCGCTCCGCGTCGATCAGGTTGACTGCGGCGGCCGCCACCTGGAAGACCTCCTGGGCGATGCGCACGACGCGGTCGTAGCGCTCCTCCCGGGGCGTGTCCAGGATCTTGAGGTCGTGGAGAGCCGCGACCCGCGCCTGCTCCTGGTGATCAATGTGCATGTGCATACGCCCCACGCTACCGACCGATGTCGCGCGTGCCATGCCGCCACGTCGGCGTTCCCGGCATGGGCCTCGCCTCGGCGGCGCCGGCGCGCTGTCGTGTGCCACGTGGCCCGGGCGCAAAGCCCGGGCCGGTGTCGCACCCTGCGCTGTGAGCCGGACCGGCGGTGGGGTGGACGGTAGTTCGGTGTCACTGCTCTGGTGGTGACTGGCTCGACTCTCGCAGCCATGCCGAGGCGGCGGCCACGCTCCCGGCCGGGGAGCTTGGACGGCAGGTCGTGTTGATCCGAGGTGGTGATCTCGCAACTCGTGGGGTGCGAGACGTCTTGTCGAGCTTGAGGTGACCGTCCCACTGCCTTGGTAGTGGGACGGTTGGCGACGAGGTCCCATCTTGGGGACTGTGGATGGCGAATGAAGTCCCATAAGTCAGGCCCATAATGACGTACCGTTTGGGCCCAACAGAGCCGACTTTCGGTGCGCTGATGTTATGGATATGGGGCTGTGCACGGGTGTCGACGCCCAAACAGCACCTCGACCGGCAGATGGATGCGCTCCGGCAGGGCGGGGTCGCGGCGGAGCGGATCGATGTGGACGAAAGGTCCGGGCCACCACGCACTGGCCTGAACCGTTCTGCGTCTGCGTCACGGTGTGACGCCGGGTGTGATGTCGAGCATGCCTACTTAGTGGTGAATTCACGCAATTCCGATCCACTCCGGCGGCCGTCATGCCACCGACGTTGCCAGACAGGGGCCTGTCATGACTGCGCATCCCTCCACCCGCACGGCACGGATCGCTTCTGTCCCGGAGGGGTGGACGATCTACGACGAGCACGGTGAGCCGGCCCCCGAGGGATCATGGGCCGCTGCCGGCTCGCACCCCCTGGCGTGCCCGCTCTACGAACCCAGCAAGGACGGTCTGGTGGTGCACGTGGAAACAGTGGACCTGGATCGCCAGGGCGTGCTCGACCTCATCGGGACCTTGACGCGGTGTCTGGAAACAGCCGACCACGCCCATCAGTCACACGGATGGGCATGGGCCCGCTTCGACACCGAGTAGGCCCAACGGCGGCGGAGCGACTCCCATCTGCGCAGGCAGCGGAGGTCGGTGCGTCCCCCCCCCCGCTGGGCCGACAGATCCCACCGCACACCGGCAAGCTACCGTGGAGTGGAACGCATGCGGCGGTTACCCGTTTCGTTCATGGGGCCGGTGTGAGTACACGTGCGGGGAGAAGGTCGCCCCGGCCAACACCAGGTTGATCGCAGGAGGGGCGTGCTGCCATCAGGGCTGGTGGCGATACGCCCCTCATCCTCGCGGCCGCCCATCATTCGCCCCCGCCACGGTCGTTCCGCACCGTGGACAGGTGCCGAGAAGCCCTTATAACAAGCGTCTGTGCAGATTGCTTCACACATGGCCTCTGAGGGGCCTGCGAGCTGCAGGGAAGGGCGTGATCGTTCCGCCGGCCAGGGACCCGTTGCGCCGGTGACAGGTCCTTCGCACATACGCCCCGTCGGTGCCACACACGGCGTCGACGGGGCGCCCTGTGTGCGGGATGCCTGTGGGCGCCGGAGCCTGCTCCCGGTTGAGCTTGTCCTGGAGGGCGCCGGCGGCCTTCTCCACCCGGTTGGGCACCTCGGCGTTGATGTTGGCGGACATGTCCGCCAGCAGGTTCCCGGAGGCGGTGACGTAGGAGCCCGACCACGGGTTGCCCATCGAGTCCACCGGCCGTGCCCCGGCCCCGGCGACGATGGCGTGCTGCAGGTCGGTGCCGCCGATCACCGCCGCGACCGCCGGGTCGGACTGCACCGCCGCATGGATGCGGGTCGTTCCTTCTCGATCCGCGGCCATCGCAGGAAAGACCAGCGGGGGTGTTCCCATGGCGCTGGTCTGCGTTTCTCCTGCTGCACCAGTGGCAGTGAGTCGGGTTCTGTCTTCCAATGACAGGCGAGGGGATGAGGTGCCAGGTCGGGGCCGCGCACCGAGCTACTGGCGGCGCGTGGAGTCCCTCCTGCTCATCGGACACCTGCCCGGCCTGCGGGACGCCGCCCTGCGCCTCGTGGACTTCACGGTGCCGCGACCGGCGTCCGGAGACCGATGAATCACGACCGCAGCCGGGTTCGGGTGGAGTGCTGGGACCGCCGGTGCGGGGAGGGCCCTCGGGGGCCGCGCTGTTCCGTCGCGGGCGTCGTGGGCCGGTCCCGGGGTCTGCGTCGTCACGGCCGAGGGTGCCCGTCCGGCGGACGGGCACCCTCGTCAGTCACATCACTGACTCAGCCGCGGGGGCGGGGGTCCTAATCGTCGTCCTGCTCGAAGAGGACCTTGACCCCCTTCTTGTCGACGGTCTTGACCGTCTTGTCGGTCCGGTCGGTGTACTTGGCGTCGCGGTAGTAGTGGTGCCAGTCGCCGCCGTCGGCCTTGTCCTTGGCGATGGAGGCGGCCTCCTTCAGCTCCACGTCGTAGTACCGCTTGGACTCCCACTCACCGTGGTGGCGGTACTTCACGATGACGTCGACCTCGCCGTTCTTGCGCGCGTCGTCGTCGTCCTGCTTGAAGAGGACCTTGAGCCCCTTCTCGTCGACGGTCTTGACCGTCTTGTCGGTCCGGTCGCTGTACTTGGCGTCGCGGTAGTACTTGTGCCAGTCGCCGCCGTCGGCCTTGTCCTTGGCCATGGAGGCGGCCTTCTTGAGCTCGACGTCGTTGTACTCCCTGACCTTCCACTCGCCGTGGTGGCGGTACTTCACGACGACGTCGACCTCGCCGTTCTTGCGCTCGTCCTCGTCGTGGTGGCTGTGGCCGCCGTCGTCATGTCCGTTGTCGCCCCCCGCGAATGCCGGAGCGGAGAAGCCGCTCACCACGAGCATGCCCGCCAGGGCTGCGCCGGCCAGAGTGTGCCGCAGATCTTTCATGATTTTCCCCCTAGTTGATGAACCCGGTTCCCCAAAGCGAATCAGGTGGGATCAGGCTAGGAGCGGCACAATCATGTGCACAAGTAAAATTCACAAAGTTAAGAATTGCCTGTGCGAACACCGGAGGAGAGGTCGGGTAGGCCGGCGAGTTCCCCTGGTGGTTCGCCTCCGTTCCGGGGTCTGGCGGGCGCGCACGTGCCGCGGACGCTGCTGCAGGTTCCATCCGACGTCGCAGGTCGGAGAGGACTTCGGTGAGGGGGTGGGTCGTGGGAGGAAGCCGTCGGTCGTCGCGCCGGCCTCCTGACAGCAGTCCCGCGGCGTCGCCGGATCCCGTGCCGACCGGTGGCATCTCACGGGGAGAATGCGATGTCGTGCTGGGCGCGATGCCGCGTTCCGCTAATCACAAATGCAAATCCAGGAATTTGCAAAGAAAGCTGGCTCTTTGGCACGTGAAATATGCATCGTCCGGCTTCGGGTGCACGAGAGCCCCGTTTCCGGCATGGGAGCCGGAGGGGCTCTGATGTGTGGTGCATCCGAAGGTGTCCGGTGTCAGCGGATAGGAAACAGCTGCCCCAGGACATCGGAAACACCGCTCCTACCGTGCGGGAGCGGAGAGGAGCCAAGCGATCATCCTGGCGGTGGTCACCGGGACGATGGCCCAGGCCCAGCACGCCCGCTGGTTTTGGGGCAGCCGCTCCTGGGCGCCGAGACCGGTGGCCCGCTACCGCGCCGAGGGCCAGGCGGCTTTCAGGCCCGGCTCCCGGGCGGTCCAGCACCACCCCAACGAGGTCCCGATCCCGGCGGTGCAGGCGATCCTGTCCACCCGTCGGGCCCTGGTGGCCGCCGGTCATGACGCCGGCCCCAAGAGTCTCACCGTCCACGGGGTCCGGGCCGCTCGAGGCCGATATGCTGCTGCGCGATGCCGTGCAGGACGCCCGGCTGATCGGGTCTCCTAGGCCAGGGTTGGCTGGGCGTTGAACACCTCTCGGCGATGTGCCGACGAACGGTCCACCGACTGACCCTGCATCCGGTGAGGTTCATCCGCGGGCGAGACGGAGTCTTAGCAGCTGTCGGTGCGTTGGTGCGTCGCGCAGGCCAAGGGATGCGAGACGTCTCGTGCTAGAAATTTTGTCCCGCATGATTCCGCGGCTCCGGGTGTCTCGCATCCTTGTGCTTTATCCATGCCCCTAGAATCGATACTCAACGTCAGTTGCGAGACGGATGAGGTGGACGTGGGGAAGCTGATCGGGTATGCGCGTGTGTCGACGCGGCAGCAGGACGCAGACCGTCAAGTGTCTGACCTTCTGGCCGCTGGCGTGCGGCGCGATGACATCTATACCGACCATGGAGTGTCTGGGAGCCGTGCGTCACGTCCGGCCTTCGACAAGGCGGTGACAGCGCTCGAGGATGGTGACACCCTGGTGATCACCACGCTGGACCGGTTGGGGCGGTCAACACAGAACATGCTGGCTTTCGCCGAGGCGTTGCGGGGGAGGGGCGCCGGGCTGCGGGTGCTGAACCTCGGTGGGGGAGACGTGGACACCGCCACCCCGATGGGGTCGATGGTCTTCACCGTCATGGCCGCCCTCGCGCAGATGGAGCTGGAGATCAAGCGGGAACGGATCACCGACTCGGTGGCCAAGCGCCGGGCCGCCGGCAAGGATCTCGGCGGACGGCGCCAGACCTTCACCGACTCCCAGATCCGCAACGCTCTGCGTCTGGTCGAGTCGGGCGAGCCGGCCACCCAAGTGGCCCGGGACCTCGGCATGTCGCGGGCCACCCTCTATCGGCGGATCCGGGAGCTGCCGCAGGCGACGACTGTCTGAGTACGTCTGGCCTGTGGACATCGTGATGCGTATGACGCACCTGTGCGGACCTTTTCATCGCACGGGGTAAACGGGCATGACAACCACGCCTGGTTGCTTGAGCTCCGGGTGAGTTCATCCGAACCCGCTCGAGATCTCCTATGCGCCGCCAAGGGCGGTTATCTGCTCGTGTGTCCTTTTCGATGTGGCGAGCCGATAGATCGGCGGGTGTGCGGGTGGGTCCGCTGGCGCGCGACCCACCCTTCGCTGTTCCTGTGAGGCAAAGTATCGAGGAGAAGTACCCGCGGGTCGCCGCTGAGGGCGGTGGGGTCGCTGGGAGACTCCGGAGCATGAGTGACGCGCGGAAACGGCTCGGTCCGGTCCTTCGACGGGGCGAACAGCTTCGCTGGGTGGGACACCCCGATCCGACGGTGCGCTTCGCGCCGGCTGATGTCTTCCTGGTGCCTTTCAGTCTCTTGTGGGGCGGCTTCGCGATCTTCTGGGAGTGGCAGGTCCTCACCAATAGCGAGTCACTTCTCTTTGCCCTGTGGGGCATCCCGTTCGTGCTGGTGGGCCTGTACTTCATCGTTGGGCGCTTCATCTACAAGAAGCGCCGCAAGCTGCGGACGGTCTACGGGCTTACCGATTCTCGGGCGATCGTGTCGACCAGTGAGCGGTCTTTCGATGACACCCCGGTCAAGGACGTTGCCGTGCGCGTCAACCGTTCGCGCGACAACCGCCATGCCACCGTGGTCTTCGGCGGGGGTGGCCGCCAGGCCGTCTACCTCAACACGGGCATGGACTTCTTCGCTTTCGGTCAGGCCCAGGGGATCGGATTCTTCGACGTGGCCGACCCAGAGGCGTTGCTGCGCGAGCTGGACCGGGTGCGCTGAACCCACGGCGCGGGAAGGGCGGTGCTCCCGCAGTGATGCACCTTCGGTTCTTCGAACAGGCAAGGCCCTGTCCCCACAAGCGCGCACGTTATGACCGTCGACCGCGCGGCTTAGCATGTGCACATTAAGTGCCGTCAGGGCCGTAGGGGGAATGGGCGCAGCATCGTCCAAGGCAGGGGAACTGGATGGATAGGCCCGAGCGGGACCGCGGCAGAGGACTTCGGCTGACCGGCGGGGTGGTGACCACGGCAGCCGGGGTGGCTGCCCTTCTGGCCATCTGGTTCCTCCCGCCGGCTGTTCCCGTGGAGGACCGGATCGCGGGGTGGGTGGGGGCCTTCGCAGCCCTGGTGGCCGTGCTGCACGGAGTGCTGTTGCTGGTCGGCTGGTCCAACGGCCGGCGCATGCGGCTGACGCGCGCACGGTGGCGGTACTGGTACACGCCGGTGGCGCTTCTCCTGGCGGCTGGGACACTGTGGATCGCGACGTTGCTCTCCGACCCTCAGCTGATGATCGGGTTGTCGGCCTTGTTCGTGGGCAATGCGTTCTTCATGCTCTTCGCCCCGGACACCGATCCCCAGTGGGCCACGAAGGTCACCCCGGTCCAGCAGCAGCGGTGGCGGCGGATCCTCGGTGTCCTGGTCGTCGTGACCGTGGTGTGCGCGGGGGCCGCGGTGTGGGCGCTGGGCGCCGAGGCCTTCGGCGCGGCGGTCATGATCATCATGATCGGTGTCATGGCGTTGATGTTCGGCGCGCTCATCGCGGTGCAACTGTTCCGGTTACACCGGATCAGGAAGACAGCTCACCAGTGAGGCGCAGTCACCCGCTATCAGGCGCCAGACCGCAGAAAAGAAGCATCCCGGCCACCGGAAGAGCTCCGATCAGCGGCGGCTTCGCGATCGTGTGTGTCCTCTGGTTCCTGGCCATGGTGGTCATCGCGATCGTCGAGGGCGACTCCTGGACCACGGCGCTGAGCAGCCTCGGTCTCGTGGCTGTCGCACTGGTCAACTGGCGCGGCTTCAAACGGCACGACCGGGAGTGCCGAGAGCGCATGGAGCGACTCGACGAGCGTCTGGGGCGTATCCCGTAGCGCGAAGCTGGGCACCACCGAGGCCTTGGTCGGCTGCTGTGCATGCACCGGTGCAGTTGGGGTTCCCGTCTCGGTAGTCCCGATTCTTGGTGCAGGCAGGGCCGAGCTACTTCTTGCGCTGAATCCCGACCAGCACGATGAGCAGAGCCCACAGGAACCCACCGGCGAGCATGGCAAGCCCGATCGCGAACAGCGCTCCGGCGCCGATGTTGGCCCCGCCCTCGCAGCACGAGGCGATGTTCCAGATCCAGGCGCCGGCTCCGATGACAGCGCCCAGGGTGATCACGAGCAACGGAAGGCGTAAGAATCGTCGAGCGTCTTTGGAGAGTTTCATCGGCTGTCCTGGATCGACGGGGACCGCAGTGTTGCCCCGAGGGATGCGGCGTGGGGGTGTCGGCTGCTCGAGGGGCCGGGGCCCATCACTGATCCTGATCGCACGGGGTGTCAGGCACTTCTAGGAAGCCTCTGCGCACCGAGATGGGCTCCACATTCTCGGTGCTATACGTCAACTGGGGTCGTCGTGAGCCTCACGCCCATGCAGGCGGTCGTACTCGGCTTTGGCTGCCATGGCTTCGGTGGTCCGGCCACGCTTCACGGCTTGCCAGCCGGCATAGACCAGGCCCAGGGACAGTGCGGCAAGCACCAGCCCCAACAACGAGTATCCGGCCGCGAAACAGCCAGCCGCTGCCAGAGCCGTCGGCGCGGCCATGCCTAGGAGCATCCCCTGTAATCCCGATCCCCGCATGTGGGTCCTCCTGCGTCGTCTCATGTTCTGCGGTTCAGGCAATCAGGTGCGACTGCAAAGAGGAAGAGGTCACCACAGATGTGTACGCGTGAGCCATCACAGCCGAAGGGAGGGGCTGTTGAGGTTTCGATTGACCACTGGGCTTCTGAGCCGCGGTAGGGGGTCACCCGACGGCGGCCGGCTGCCGTCCTCGGCTCGGAGCTCTACGGTGGGGCCATGGCATCTGTGCACCCATTCCGAGGCGACGGTTCGCGCACTTCGAGTGAGCAGGAGTTTCTCGAGGCCCTTGCCGCGTACGTCTCCGAGTGGGCCGTTCCCGGGGTGTCCGCGCGATTCTTTGAGGTGGTCGCTCGGATGCATCCCTTGGTGGTGATGACCGAGGTTCCGGGACTGGACGTGCCCGCGGGGCGGTGCACCTCGCAGATCGGGTACTGGGACGACCGTCGAGGATGCCGGGCCCTGGAGGGGGAGTGGGGGGATGAGTACCTGCTGGACAGCCATGTGTACAGCAGTGATGGGCTGACCGTCTTCGGTCTGCACGAGGAGCCGGGTGCCTACGGGACCTTGGCCGGGAAGTGGTTGGAGCGCCAGCTGCAGCGGCGGGTGGATCGTCAGGACTGGATCCGCAACGGCAAGCTCGTCCGGTCCCGGTGGGTGCTGCCGGACACCGGGATGCGGGTGGCGCAGACGATCAGCACGAACTGGTTTGTTCGTGGCGCCCCGGACCGAGCCACCCGCCTCCGCTGAGCTGAGGGCTCGCCCCCGCGCGGCAACGCAGGTGAAGGTTCCTCACTTATGCGTCGTGGCCCCGCGGGCAACCTCACCGCTAGCGTTCGACCATGGGGGAGCATGGGTGCCGGCAGAACGCCGGGCTGCAGCCGAGGGAGAGCGCCCCGACGGGCGGCTCGGGCCCTGCGGGAGAGGGTCCTCGAGGACCGGGGGTCAGTGCGGAGACCCTGTCCCGCCGCGGGGCCCGCATCGGGGGGAGGCGGGCATGAAGCCGGATAGGTCGCTGCTGTGGTGGGGCCTGGTCCTCACCGGGGCCGGTGCCGTCATCGCCTTGGCCGTGCCCATGTGGCTGGACAGCTCCCGGTTCTTCGGCCCGTGGTCCCCGTACCCGATGGTGATCGACGGAGCCGGGTGGATGCTGGTGGTCTGCGGGGTGCTGTTGCTGGTCATCGACGGTCTGCTCCGTCTCACCGCACGCCGCCGCCGGCCCGGCAGGAGAGCTCCCCGATCGTTGCGTCGGGTGGCTCTACTCGTGACGGTCATCAGTGGTGGCATCACCGTGGTCGCCGGCACCGTGACCTGGGTGGTGGAGAAGATCGACTACATGCATCCGGCGGCTCAGGTGGGGTGGCTGGCGTTCCCGGCAGGCATGGTGGCCGCCGGCGGGCTGATCACCCTTCTCGGTGATGCCCTGCGATCCGCCGCGGCCGGATCCTCGAAGCAAGAAGCGGCGGGCCCGCATCGGCCGGGCACCTCCCGGTCGCGGGCCGTCGGGAGGATGGGCATGGTCGCCTATGCGCTCTACCTGCTCGTGGCGGCACTGGGTCTGGTCATCTATGCGGTCTACCTCGGGGGCTGGAGCGCCTTCTCCGAAGGCCTTCCCGTCTTGTCGCCGAACCTGTTTATGCTCCTGTGCGCCGCGGTCTTCTGCTGGGCCATCTGGCGGCCACCGAAGGCCTCACAGTCTTCCGGGGAGCAAGCACCCACCGGACAGGGGCCCGACCCCAGCCCCGGTCGAGAGGGGCGGAGCCCATCGACGCGTCAATGGGCTTTGGCCTTCACTGGAGGCGGAGCCGGCATCGCCGTGACCATGCTCCTGGCCGGGATCCTCCTCGACCTGCTCTTCAACACCGGGGTGGCCATCGGCCTGGGCATCTTCTACATGCTCGCCCTCCCCATCGCTGCCGCCGGTCTGGTCCTGCTGCTCATCGACGCCGTGTCCCGTCGCGCCGGTCACCGTCACTGAGGGCCTGATCCTCAAGATGGGGACAGCGGACGAAGCCACTCCGTCCCTACCCTGTGTACGGATGCGAACATCACAGGGGGAGATGTAATGAGCAGTGGCGATCCGCACGACGGCCGGCACTACCCACCGGCAGGCGGCGACACCGGGGCCCAGCAGGGGCAGGCCCCGGGACCGTACGGGTACCACCAGCACGGGCCCGGGCCCTATGGGCGCCAGCACCCGGTCCGGGTGGGTCCCCAGCCCGGGGTGCACGTGGGCTTCGGGGCGGCGATTAAGCGCTACTACGCCAAGTACGCCCAATTCACCGGGCGCGCCAGCCGCTCCGAGTACTGGTGGGTCGCCCTCTACCTCGCGCTGATCACCCTTCCGCTGGAGCTGCTCATCAGCTATCCGGGCACGGAACCCTCCGGGGAGCTCAACGGACTGGGAGTCGTGCTGTCCTTCGTGTACTTCGGCTTCATGCTCGCCCACTTCATCCCGTCGCTGGCGATCGGGATCCGTCGACTGCACGACGTGAACCTCTCGGGATGGTTCACCCTGATCGGCCTGATTCCCCTGGTGGGCTGGATCGTCATCGTGGTGCTGGCCGTGCTGCCGCACAAACCCGAAGGCGCCCGCTTCGACCGGTGACCTGACCCGGACTGCTCCTGCGGGACGCGGATCTTCCCTGAGGTAGCGCAACGAGGTGCGGTTGCCGCTCCCGTGGCGGCGAGGAGTTCCTGGGTTCCCCGGAGACGCCCGGAACAAGACCACTGTCCACCGGGGTCCCCGTCACCACATCATTCGCTTGCGCACACGGCTGGGTAGGGTGGAGCTCACCAAGGCAGGGGGTGGGATCCATGACCGATGGTGTGCGCCGTGGCATCGGCGGGGCGCTGGTGGGGGCCGGCGGGGTGGCCATTTTTAATGCAGCCGAGGCGTTCGCCTGGGCTCCCTTTTGGTGGGGCGGGATCTTCCTCGTTGGCGGGGTGGTGCTGTTCTGGCTGGGGTGGCGGATGATCCGCAGTGGTGCACCGGGACTTCCGCAGCGCAATCTCGCCCCGGAGGACGCCCAACGTCGCCGGTGGGAACAGATGGAAGAACGCGACCGGGCCCGGCGTGAGGCCAAGCGACGCCGGCGTGGCGAAGACCCCGGCGATCCGCAGGACAGGTCGTAGAGCAGTCTTCGGCGGGGAGGCAACATGAGTGCCAGGAGCAACGGGGCGAGGCGCCTGCTCCAAGGATGCGGGATTCTCACCATCGGCATGGGGCTGGTCCCGGTCTGCTGGTACCTCCTGGGATGGAATCCAGCCGACCGCAGCGAGGGAGTCGCCACCGCGGTGCGCATCGGATTCGGCCTGATAGCCGTGGGCTGGGGGATGACCCTGCTCAACTATGCCCGCACTCGAGAGATCGGGATGGCCCGGTGGCGGTACGGGCACACCGTGGTGGCGGTGCTGGCCAACGCGGCCGTGCTGGCCCTGCTGGTGACAGCCGGCCCTGCCACCGCGGAAATCGCCCTGACGAGCTTCCCGATCCTCTTGGGCTTCTGCCTCGCGATGGTCTTCAACATCAGCCCTCGCCCCGATTGGCAACCCTTGGGTGATGCCGAGTCGCAACGCCGCACGCTGCGTCGGCTGGCCTTGGCGTACGCAGCGATGGCCGCTTTCCTGGCCCTGATGGTCGTGACCGGGGTCCTGCTCGGAGGCCTGGGCTTGACGACCTTCTCGTTGCCCATGGCGGGGATGTGCCTGACCCTGGCGCTGCTGAACTGGGCTGAGACCAAGAACCCCACACCCTGGACCAGCGGCACCCCCGACGAGCGACCCGCCCACGAGCTGTGACCACGCCACGGCGCTTCGGGCACGTGCCGGAGGTGCCCCGGAGTCACCCCACTCCCTGACCTGCGCTATGGCCCGCTCGAACAGCGGGGCCTCAGCCGGTGCGGTCGCCGGCGTGCAGCAGCTGCAGGTAGTTCCAGCCGCGGCGGGCCCGGATCACCTGGACCGTCCAGATCAGCACGATGAGGGCCCCGACGATCGCCCACCAGGGGCTCGAGCGGATGATCGCCGTGGTGATCAGGCTGGCCACGCCCGCCAGCATCAGTACTGCCGCCTCCAGCTGCTGGCACGCGAAGGCGCCGGCGGTGATCCTGGTGCGCGGATTCTCCGGGAGCCCGCGGGAGACGGCGGCGAACACCAGCCACCGCTGCATCGCGCCCCGATCGACGTCCACACCGAGTCGCGGCCTGGGAGCACGCACGAGGGCGTGCAGGACACTCGCCACCGTGATCAGCGCGATCAGGGGGAGATGACTCCAATCCCCGAGCACATCGCCGTGTCCGTCCAAGGTCCACTGCACCACCAGCGGAACACCGGCCGCCAGCACGAGCACGGCCGGCACCGAGTGCGCCAACACTTGGCCCACGGTGGGCACCGGGACGGCGTCGACCTGTCGGAGGCCACCATCTACAGCGAGGGCATGGGCGCGGGCATGTAGGGCCTGGTAATTGGCCCAGTGACGGCGCAGCTGCAAGGCGGCAACTACCGCGAGTCCCACCGCTCCACCACTGGCCGCGAACCAGGAGTAACCGGGCCGGACCCCGGCGCCGAGAGCCATGCCGACAAGGACCGCACCCAAAAACACGAGAGCTGCAATGTTGTTGCAGGCCGACACGACCACAGCGCGGCGCACCAGCGGGTCGTCCGGGACCGGGCCCTTCCGGGGAATCGCGGACAGCGCCCGTTCCATCTGCTTGCGCTCGGTACGGGTCCTGCCCTCCGGCGGCGTGGCCCCGGCGTAGTGACCGAGCAGGGCGACCAGGCCGACCAGCGCGATGACCGGCACCGGCCACCAGCCGACCCGCGCGTCACCGGCCTCGTCCATCAGCCACCAGGCCAGCAGTGGAATGCCCAGCACCGCCACCACAGCCCCGGGCAGCACACCCACGACTACCCGGCCGACGAAGGGCACGGGCACATCAGCGGTCTGCTGGGCGGGCGGGTCCATGACGCTGACGCTACCGGCCGGTACCGCCTGAGCACGCGGGGCATAAGAGGGGAACGACGGGGCCGGCGCCGGCGTGCCAGGATGCGAACACGCTGACATGGACGGGGGCTAGCTTGAGGCGCAGGAGACGGTGGGCGATCGCGGCCTGGACCGTGGCGGTGCTCGCCGTCGGGATGTGGCAGATCGGGGGGGGCAACGGCGTCTACTGGACCCTTTTCACCGTGACGTTCGTGGGCGGCTACCTGCTGCTAATGCGTCTCAGCGACCGGCGCGACCGGCCATAAGCGCTCGTGCCCCTCGGCACCGGGCGCCGCAATCGGTGCAGGCGCGCTGGTCTGAGTGGCAGGGCGTGCCCGCCCTGCTCGCCTTCCCCTTCCTGCTCGCGTTCCTGATCTGGTTCGCGGCGCGAACCGACAACGTGGCACTGGCGATCGGGATGACGATCAGCGCCGTGGTCGGAACGTGGTGGCACGACAAGCGCAAAAGCCGTGCGAGACAACGCCGAAACGAAGCCAACTACCCCTGATGCACTAGGGGTTGGTATCTGGTTTGGCCCTGCCGTGGTGGGCTTACGCCGGGTCAGGCACTGGATGGGTCCGAGGCGGCTTGAGGCCGGCGACCTCCAGCACGGCTGTTTCGTAGTCTCCGCCGAAGCTGACCTGGGTGACGTCCTTGAGTCGGACCTCGTCCATGCGCTGCTCCCAACGGCACTGGGGCGTGATGGGCAGCAGCCACAGGCTGTTCTTCCTCCACTCGACCGGCACGCCGATCAACAGTTTCCCGGGCCGTTTCGCCTCCCGATACACGCACACCACCCCGGTCGCAGACACAGCGTCGGTGATGATCGTGCGCGGATCCAAAAGCGCGAACCCGGTGGAGGGACGAGCCGGGGGCCAGGCATTGTGCTGGTGCAAGAAGGGCAGGAAGGTGGTTTCCGGTTCCGCCTGCACGAGGTCTGTCAGGCGGAGCACCCGGTAGCCGTCGAGGTAGGCCCCGTCGCGGATATCAGCCAGCAGCACCCACTCTTCCGAGAGCTCCAGGACCATCCCTTGCAGCACCTCCTCGGGCTCCACCGCCCGCTGGATCCGCACCGGGGTGGCCGTGGCAAGGGACTCGCGCAGAGTCGCGAGCAGCTTCTTCCGGGACTGGCTCTTCTTGGTCACGGCACATTCTGACACCGCCCCTCCGGCGCCCGGCCATGACACGGCACCATCGCAGAGGTCAGCGTTCTCCGCTCCTCCCTACTGGGCGGATCCACGCCTTCCAAATGCCGGCCCCTGCCGTTGCCGTGGGGGTTCGCCAGCGTGCCGTGGGGCGGGAACTACCTGCGAGGCTCCCCTCATGACCATCGACATCAAAGCCATGCTCTATCGAGTCGTTGCTGAGGTGTTCGACGAGACGTTCGCCGTGACGACCGTGAGCTCCAGCGATGATGTCTGGCTGCACGGGGTGCAGGTGAGTTGCCGCGCCGGTACTGGCCGCGCAGCCATTATCCGGGCCAGTTACGAGTGGATGGATGCCTTTGTCCCTGAGCTGGAGGTTCAGGTCACCCTCTTCGACTACGACGACGTGGAGGCGGAGAAAGAAGCCGAGCTGCGACGGCTCTGCCTGGTTATGCGCGCCTACCTTCAAGGGGAAGGACGCATCGAACAGCGACGGCGGCTGTTTCGCCGGGGTACGGTGCCAGCCCTGAGAGTCGACGTGGACGGCCTTGAATGGCGCCTCGGTCGGCATTTTTCCTCGGTGCCCTACCCATAGAGCTGGCTCGTCCGCCCCGTCGCCCACGCCCGGCTTCCGGGCCCGAAAGACAGACCCTCTCGGAACTGCGATTGGGATGCCCGATGGCGGTGGCCTTGCTGGGTCACCCGTGGCGTGCCGGACGTTGGCCGGCCGGACGGTGCATAGGCTGTCCGGATGGATGAGACACCGCCGGCCGGTTCTCAGCGCCGGCTGTTGTCCCAGATCCTTCTCCACAGCGGCCCGCTGGCACCGGTGCTGAAAGAACAGCTCGATTCCTTGATGATCACCGAGACCCGGGACTGCGGTTGCTTCGACTTCACCGTGGACCCGACCACGCCCCGGCTGCCGGAGAACACCGAATATCCGCTGTGGTTCCACGCCGTCAGCGACACCACCCCGGTCGAGGCCCTGGGCGTGTATCTGTGGCACGAGCAGGGCCACGCCGGCGGGGTGGAGATCACCTGGGCCAACGCCGATCACCACCCACCTCTGGCGGAGTTGCGCATCGAGGATGCGTGAGGCCCGCCCAGGGCAGTCAGTTGCCCGTTCCGTCGGCGCCTGCTGGGTAGGGTGCGGGAATGAGGCTCTCGTATCCGGTGTGGATCCGGTTCAACGGTTGCGACCGTGCACTGATCTGGCAGACCGACGACGGCACCCCGGTCACTGACGAGGACACCGACGCGGTCCTCGTCCTGGACGGGAGAATCGTCATCGCTTCCACCACCGAGGACCTCACCACCGTGGCCGCCCGGCACGGCCTCGAGCTGGAGGACAGCGATGAGGCCGTGCAGGTCCTCGACGACGTCGAGGACCTGCTGGAGCTTCCCGCCTCTGAGGCGATCTGTGCGCAGGTGTTGGATGCGTGGAATCTGTTCGCCGACATCGCCCGCAGCGTCTCGGCCACCCTCGATGACACCGGAGAGGCGTGGCAGCAGTGCTACGACAAGCTGTTCTTCGGCAATAACCTCCCCAGCGTCACCCCTGCCGGGGAGCACGACCGGCCCTGCTTCACGGTCGAGGAACAACGGCTCATCCGAGAGGTCTTCATCCGTGGCCGCGCTATTCTCGCCACTCACCTCCGAGCCAGGGCACGCCGCGCTCGGTGCGCATCCACGCGGTCCCGGATGGGCGCTGCCCGAGGGGTGGAAGGCACGGTCTTCCGCCGCCGGGGTGATCCGGGGCAGAATCTGATCACTCGAGGACCTCGTGAGCGCTGTCGCCCCAGCGCGGCGGGGTCCTCGGCCAATCCCGATCCCGATCCCGGTACCTGGCCGGAAGAAAATCCGAAGGAAGGAGCTGCAATGAACCCCGATGAGTGCCCGGCCTGTGACACCGGTGTCCTGGCCACCTGGCAGGTGACCGCCACGAACGAGACCATCCGAGTGTGCGATGAGTGCGACGGCGTGTGGGAGGCCACCGACGAGCTGCCGGGTCCACCCCTGATGACCATCGAGCAGTTCCTCCTCCTGCGTAGCCGGCCGCCGCTGTGGAGCGAGCTGCACCGCCTCGACGAGGCGCCCGCCTCATGAGCAAGCCATGGGCGGCCACCACGGGTGACTCGGCGTGGGTGCGGTACCAGCGCACTGCGCGGCTGAGCAGCACCACACTGATCCTCAAGGGCGGACCAATCCTTGACCCCGCCAAGGTGGCCGCCAATCCTCAGTACTACCTGCTGGACATTTTCGAGCACGAGGCCGAGGCCGCCGCGCTGTGGCAGTCCCGCCGGCGCCGGGACCGGGACTGGAGCGGGGGCGAGATCCGGCTGCGCTACCAGGGCGTCGAGCTGCTGCCGTTCGGGGCGGTGGATCACGTCTTGGCGCTGTGGTGCTACCTGCTCCATGTGGTCGAGGAGTTCCTGGACACCGGCCGCGGGGAGACCTCCTACCCGGACCAGCCGCTGCCGGTGGTGTTGGAGACGGTCAAGGGCAAGGTGTTCTTCTCCACTGACGAGACCCGGGTGATGGTGGAGCCGGCCCCGTTCCTCGATTCGCTGCTCGATGAGGCGCAGCGGTTTTTCGCCTGGGCCGAGCGCAACCTCGCTGAGCCGTCGATGGACCGGGAGATCGCGCAGCTACGGGAACGGCTGGCTCAGCTGTAGGGCTTGGCGTCGAGCAGCAACTCGACCGCAGCATCCTTTCCAGCGGCCGCACCGACCTCTCTACTCACCCCTGATGCCAACCGTTGAGCTGGCCAGGAATTGCTTTACATATGGCGCGATAGCGGACACCAAGCTAGCTTCGGTGACACCTATCTGATGCGGCAGTTCCGGCGCGAGGCTTGACCCGAATTAGCGACGCGGTAGGCGCTCCCTTGCCGCGACTACTAATGACCGACTGTTGTCGTTAGTAGTCGCGGGTGCCGCGGACAGCCGCCCGTCTTGCCTTGACGAGGGCTTCTTTGAGCAACGGCTCGTAGATCTCTATGCCGCGTTGGCCCAGGAGGGCGATGTCCTCATCGTCAGAGTTGGCGAGGTCTCGAAGATTGTCGAGTTTGGCTGCGTACCGTTCGTGGTCCTCGCCTGTAAAGGTTCCGACTTCAAGGGTGTGGAGGAGATCGTCGGGTTCTGGACGAAGTGGTCGGAGCATGGTGGCGAGGGTGTCGAGTGGATAGCGGTGTCCGAACTGGAACTGGAGTGCGCCAAGGAGGTTACGGACGGAGATGTTGAAAGTGGGTTCGCTGACGGTTCCGGTGATCCAGTCGGTGTCGTTGCCTGCGATGACCCAGAAGAGTTCGCGCGCTAGTTCGGTCTCTCTGACTTGCTGCCAGAGCTTGTCCCGTTCGGCTGGAGCAAGGAGCCGGACCGGCTCTTTCCATTCGTCGAAGTCTCGGTAGCTGCTGCGCATCGTGGTTGTGGCGTGCTTGATGAAGAGTTCGATGAAGACCTTGGGTGACGCCTTTGCGAGTGCATTGAGCGCTTGGGTATGCATGTGGTCGTGTCTGCTGTTCTCAGGGATGGTGTACGACTTCATGGCGTTGAGCCAGTCCGGGTCAGCCGGCATGGGATCGGTGTCGTAGGCCCATTCGGCGGCCCAGAGTGCTGCCGCGGTTCCGCGGACTTCGTCGCTCGGGTGTGTGAACAACGCGTGCCTGGTGGGTTCGAGTGCGTCTTTCAGTGCGAATGCTGACTCGAGTTGTTGGACGTCACGGGGGGCTAGTTGGTCGACGACCCTTTGAATGAGAGCCGAGTTCGTCGATTGGCCGATGACGGCGCTGATGACGCCGTGTCGGCCGTTCGGGTCTGCGAGTAGTCGGTCGGCGATTGCGTGGGTGAGTTGGTCGGTGCGGGCGCATACGTTGATGAGCGCTGAAGCTGATCCTGCAATGCCGTGGTCGATAGCCACGGTAAGCCACTTAATTGGTTCCGGGTCCGGCTGGTACGCGAGACGCGCAAACACTTGCCAGGCCCCGGTGGTCATTTGGCCTGCGGTCGCGAGCTCGGGCTCGTGGGCCTTCAACCAGTCCATTAGAACGGCGGGTGCCTGTTGCTGGAATGGAGCGAGAGCTTTGTCGAGTGCGGCTTCTTTGCGGCGCATGATTACGTCGTAGGCGGTCAGGTGTTCGCGTTCGTGCGTAAGGGCGGCGAACAGCTTGTCTGGTTCATCGAGTCGGATCTTGAGAGTGCTTGCCGCCTGGTTGAATCGGAATCTCACGCCGGGGGTGGTGATGACTGGGGCGAGGGTGTTCGCGATGCTCGTCGCGATGCGTTTGCCGGCTTTCACTTGGGCGTTGTTGGTCTTGCCTCCGAATGGGAGGTCCCATCCATTCGCGATTCGCACCCATTTCTCGAGGAGGGCGATCAGTGTGAGCTGGGCGGCGGGTGTTAGTCCGGGGGCGCGAGTTGCGAGTTCGGGCCGAATGGCGTCGTACAGCGTTTCCATGTGAGCGGCGGGCCATGTAAACGACTGCAGGATGAACTGGTGGAGGACCTCGGGGTTCATGTAGTTGCCGTCGAACGTCGGGGCGAGGATTTCGCACGTGAGCGCTGCCCAGACAGTGTCGATGAGTTCGGCGTTGGGCACGGTCTGGAGTGCTTCGACGAGTTTCAAGAGACCGGCGAGCTGGGGTTGGTCGCCGCTGCGTGCGTTGCGGACTTCTTCGACGAGCTCCTTGACCGCCGGTTTGATGTCGCGGTCTGCGTCTTCAAGAACGGAGAGCGCTTGGACGAAGGTGCTAACGACGCCGGGGATGTTGTCTTCCACTGCATCTGCGACGCGTGCGGCTAAGAGCTTCGCTTCGCTCTCGGCAGTCGTGGGATCCCCGGCATTGAGCGCTGTGGTGACGCGGGCCAGGTAGATGTCTACGACGGCTTGTGATTGCTCGGGGCCGAGTTGGCCGAAGCTTCGTAGAAGTTCGACGCCCTTCGTGGAGGCGGGTAGTACAGCGATGAGTTCGCCGGTGGTCGGCACTCTTGGGTGCGTTGCGCCGAGGAGTTTCGTGTAGATCTGGATCTGCATGATGTCGGCAGCCAGTTCAGGAAATGTGTCTTGGACGTCGCGCAGTCGGACGGGTGAGGCGGTGCCAGAAAAGTAAATCTCGGAGGCGACGCTGGCGGCGATGATGTGCGGTTGGATGCGGTAGGTCTGGGTGTGCTCGATCTGTTGGGTCTCATGGTTGTACCGCTTGTGGTCCTGAACATCGACGAGGCCGGCGATCGCGACGGATCGGATGAGCCGGATCAGTTCGGGCTGCCGGATCTGGAGGAGGTCGGCCAGGCGGCGCAACTGGTCGTCGTTGACACGGCCGAGTAGTGCCAGGGTGCCGAGCACATCGATTGCATCTTCCGATGCGTTGGACATGCGTAAGAAAGCGAAGATCTGTTTTCGCAGCGCGTTGCCGGTCCATACGGACGTCCAGTCATTTTGATGAATGAGGAGGTCGGCAAGGTTCAGTGCCCAGGCTGGGCGGCCGTCGGCTTGTGTGAGGAGGCGCACGATCACCGCAAGCCGGGTGATGCCGCGTTCGCGAAGTATCGCTCCGAGCTCTTCGCGAGTGAGGAGGTCGACCTCGAACTGGAGCGAATTGGGAAGGTGGTCTGCGACCCGATCTGTCTCGTGCGGCCAGCACGTTGCGACGATGCGGTAGTTGAGCTTCTCCGCGTCCCTCAGTTGTAGGAGGAGGTCCACGTCTTGGAGCCGTGCACCGGAGTCGTCGACCACGACCAGGGCGGGCTTGGTTTCGATGAGGTCATCGAGAAGTCGTTCGGGCGTGGGATGCCGTTCGAGGAACAGGGCGCCGTCGAGTTTGCTGGCTACGTGACTCTTTCCGACGCCTGGAACTCCGAACAGGGTCACGTCGGAGTTGGACCCGTTTACTTCGGCGATGAGGGCGTTACGTCCGATGGTCGATAGTTGTTGTTCGTCGGGGCGTGCTCCGCGGGGTTGACGCGAGAAGCTGAACGGTCCGCCTTCGATGTCGAGGATCTTGCGTCGCCAGTCGGGGTTCTCTCGGAACTGGTTCGCGAACCATGCTCGGTCGAAGACCTGCACGAGTTCACAATCGAATTCCTTCGCGATGTCTTTGAGCTTCTCGCGCTTCGACCTGTTCGCTTCGGCGAGGTTCACCGCGACGACACGCTGGACGGGGATGTGGTTCTTCCGCATCGACCGCAGGCTGTCTCGCAGGCTCCGCTTCGCGCCGTCCCAACTCCGCGAGGACGTGATGATGAGGCCGGTGATCCGCGAGTCTTCGGTGATCTCTGCGTCAAGACCGAAGTCGGAGCCTCCGGTGATCGGCACGAGCCCGGGGTGGATAAGACTGAGCAAGGAGGTCGCGCAGTCTTCGAAATCGTGCGGGTTGATCCGTGCACGCGTATCGGAAAGGCGTTGGTCGATGCGGTCGAGCAAGTTCACCACAACCACCTCGGTGCTGACCAGCATTCGAACCTATTGAGGGGGCGCATGGGGCGAGTGTATTCGCGAGTGACGACGGGCCCTGACCCTGAATCATGGACACGCGGAATCCAGCACGTGGCTGGGGAAAGCGAGAATGCGCGGAGGAAGGAAGAACTACACCGACGAGTTCCGTCGGCGGGCGGTGGACTTGTACGAGTCCACGCCGGGAGCGACGCTGAAGGGGATCGCGGCGGATCTGGGTGTGTCCCGTAGAGGGGTCCCTGGGGTTCCTGATGCGGACCTTCGGTTCTCGGTTCAGGCAGGGGCTGAGCTACTTCCCGCGCTGGAGCCCGACCAGCACGATGAGAAGCGCCCATAGAGATCCCCCGACGAACATGGCAAGCCCGATCGCGAACAGTGCTCCGGCACCGATGTTTGCCCCACCCTCGCAGCACGAGGTGATGTTCCAGATCCAGGCGCTGGCTCCAATGACGGCGCCTAGGGTGATCACGAGTAATGGGAGGCGTAGGAATCTCCGGGCTTGCACGGAGAGCTTCATCGGCTGTCTTTTGTCGAAGGCGATTGCAGTGTTGCACCTGGGGTGCATTTGTAGGCTAGGAATTTTTATGGCCGTCTTGCCTCTTGTGCTTATTTCTGCTGGTGATGATGTAGGTAATTAGCAATACCACGCCACAGATGGTCAGTACTGAGATTACCCACCTGTTGCTAAATCCGGTTATATATCCCGTGGTCACCACAGTTGCCAGCGCAATCAAGTAATAGATCACCTGCAAATTCTTTTTGGGCACATTGAGCTCCTATCGCGTGATGCTGTTGACTGGATTTTCACATGCTGGCTCCAAATTTCGCGGTCATCACTTCTGAGGTGCGGGGTTGTCTGTGGCCGCCGACGACTCGCATCTTCGCTGTGCTTATGCCCATCATGTTCAATCCACTCGCTGGGCCTACCGGGTCGAGGGATCAACCAATGCGGTTGGGGTTGCTCTGCGGGCACCTGTTGCGTCCCTCGGGGGCGCCCTATGAGCAAGGCAGCTCAGTCCCCACCATAGGAGTGGACCTGTGACTTTGGCGGAGATCGGGGCAGGCACAGACCTACAAGAACAGTCGCTCTCGGTTGGCCAACCACGTGTCGAAGTTGAGGATCAACAGCTTGTGAGCAGCGTGCGGATCGTCGTACCAACGGGAGAATCGGTCCACCAGGTAGATGAGGTAGGCGTCGGCGTTGTCCCACCACAATTGGCTGTGCTCTGAGACATCAAAGTCAGCGTCTTGCGGGTGGAAGTTAGACCACCCCACCGCACCAAAGAGCTCACCTAAAGCGATGGCAACGCTTTGCCTAACGTGTTGGCCCTGCCTCGGGATGCGAGTCGCGTACTTGCGATAGACGGTCTCCCACGAGCCGACCGCTTCGGAGATGGTCTGGGGGCGCACGGGTTGGATGCCCGAATGCTCCACGACTCGTCGGATGTTTTGTAGGGCCTCAGTCAGTGCTGAGGCCGCCTCACGCTGAACCGCGCGTTGGTCAGCTCGGTCCTCGCGTCTCACAGTTAGTCGATGGGTCAAGAAGCTGGATGCCAGAAGTGTGATCGCCGCAATGACCGCTGCGATCACCGATCCGGTGAGTACCTCATCCAACGTGCCTCCAGCCACTTATTCTCAGGTGTTCGCTAAAGCGTATGCGGGTCTACTGACAGGCTTAGGTTGTCGAATACTGCGCTGCGGGTTGGTGCAAGAAGAACTATGAAACCCGATCGTCCCAGGCCGCACGCCGTTCCACTGCCCCCAACAGGGCCCGAAGATCCCTGGCTCCTTGCCCGTAATCGGTCACCATGGTGCTCAGCTCGGGTTCGGCGCGTGCCGTGATCACTGTCCGATTGGGGGCTACTGACTGGAACTCGAAGATGATGCGCGCGCCCCACGTCCAAAAGCTCGTCGAGCTGTCGAACTCCGCACCGGCAGCGGAGAGCTTGGTCCGTCGGGGCTGCCGGAGGGTATGGGATGCGTCGTCAACGACCCGCACTACTCGGTCCAGGGGCAGGTCAAGGGTCAGCGTCGCTTCGCTGTAAGCCCCTCGCGTGGTGATGCCGTAGGCGCCGTCGCGCGCCTGGGTCTTTCTGTATCCCAGCCCCACCGTGAGCAAGAGCAGGGCGACCGGAATGGCTACCAGCACCGCCGTTTCCCGCCCCGGCAGATCCGCCCACAGGCTGATCCCCAGCATGCCGAGGAAAGTCGGAGTCCAAAGCAAAAACAAGACTCGCCAACGGATCGCTGGCCTTGGGGCCGTAGAGCGGTTCATCGCCCTCACTTCCATGGAGTTTTCACTCCACGATACTGGCGTGTGTGCTTATGAGAACGGCAAGGTGGTGGCGCCTGGTGTAGCCATTTGAGAGGCGCTATTAGCCCAATCGAGCCAGCTCCCTCCGACCCTCGAATGCAGTAGGGGTTCCCCGGTAGACCGGACCGGCAGATGAAGGAGTGCTTTCCTGTCCTCCTCAGTGGTTTTCGCCGCTGTGCTTCCGCCGCGTTCGGTGTCGAAGGACGATGGCGAGCAAAGTGGCCAGGGCGAAGACTGCCAGGGAGGCCCAGAAGATCCAAGGCCCGGTGGGGTACATGTCCACGTAGACCGTGGACTGCGGCTCCGCCTGGGCGGGATAGGCACAGACGAACGTGGGCGGGAAGAACGTACTTTCACCGGAGACTATCCCTTGGCTTGATGCACCCAGTGCTCGAGCGCTGTCTGGTACTGCATCTCTCGCGCAGACGTACTGCGGGCCTTCCCTGACTGTCACCATATGTACGACTTGGTTGAGCACCCAGAGCAAGGAGGCGGCGATGGCAATGAACCAGGTGATGAAGAGCCAGTCGCTGCTCTGCATGCCGGGTTTCGAGGTGCTTGAGGTGCCCGGGGGGAGAGAGTCCGGCGCAGGGGCGTTCATGGCTGGAGCTTAGGCCCTGAGCATCCGCTTCCCTGGTTGCTCTGCCGAAGCGGTAAGCCTGTACAGACCCCAGCTCTCGGATGCCTCGGCAAGGGTTTCCCTCGCGGTGGTCGCGAGACGCGCCCTGACGACGGTCTCGGAGGTTCTGTGCCTACGGTGGGAGCCCGGTTGAAAGGTGATGCTTGGTGAGACGAGTCCTGTGCGTGCATCCGCTGAGCACCTACCTGGTGTTCCAAGCACTGACCGCAATGGTGGCACTGGCCTACACCGGTGTCCTGTCAGTGGACGGCATCGGATGGATGACCTGGGCCGGGTACTGGGCGGTGCTGGGAACGGTCGGGCTGGTGTGGACCCAGCTGGCGTGGGGGCCGTGCTGGAAGGCCGGGGCCGACTACGGGCTGTCTACGGGTGTGCGCATCGCGTTCATGGCCGTCGCCGGCGCAGCGCTGCTGCTACCGTTCCTGGTCTTGAACGTGATCCTCGACTCGGCGTGGTTCTTCTACGCCCTGTTCCTGGCTCCCTACGGGGCGATCGTGGGCCTTCTGGGTGGAACGGTCCTTGCGGTCCGGGATCGCAAAACCATGGCCGCTGTCCGTGCGGATCACGCCCAGGCGCCCCGTCCACTGGAAAGCTGACGCTTGCACGGCCGTGACCGCTCTCTGCACGTGCGTTAGAGGTTCCTGAATAGGTGTTTGCGAGGCCGAACCTTGCCCTGGGCGGCTATCGGGGGCGGAGGTGATCTCGATCCAGCTTGATACCTCCGGCCCCAAGCAAGAGCCCGAAGAAGATCATCGAGAGTCCCTTGAGTAGCTGCCCCTCGAACAGGTCGAAGAAGCCCGTCACGATAATGCTCAGCACCCCTACGCCCAGAACGCCGAGGATCAAAAATCGACTGATCTGGTCCATGCCTCGACGTTAGCGTGTGGGATGAGGAAGCGTCCTGACGCTCTAAAGGGGACCCCAATGAGCCCTGGGCCCGGTGAGCGAGGGTTGCAGCCAGGGTTGCTGATCGACGCCTACGGGAAGCCCTACGAGCTGACGGAGTTGCTGGTGGCGGTGGCGGCACGGCTGGAGGAACTCGCGGTGTTCACCGACGGGCGAGTTGTCGAGCCCGGCCGAGAGGACTTTTGCGGGCACGCCGCGATGTGTCGCCGCGATCGTGACCGGGTGCTGGCCACGGGGGAGCTTTTCCCGGCGGCCTGTCGCCGGCAGCGGTGATCGCTGTTAGGTTCCCCAACATGAAGACTGCGTGAGTGCCTGCCCTGTGATCGACGAATCCCCGACTGCGTCAGGAGCACCACCATGTCTCGCCCTTCTTCCGCGCGCCCGCTGCAGGGCAGAACCGCCCTGGTCACCGGGGTCTCCCGCCGCCGCGGCATCGGCTACGCAGTGGCGGTCGAACTCGCCTCCCTGGGGGCCAGCGTGTTCTTCCACCACTACAGCCCGCACGACACGGATCAGCCGTGGGGCGCCGACGACCTGAACGCCGTGCGCGCCGGCATCCGGGCGGGCCTTCAGGACGGGGCGGTCGCCGGGGACTTTTCCGCAGACTTGCGGGACGCCGACGCCGTCGAGGACCTCGTGGCCCAGGCTCACGCCCTGACTGGGCGCTTGGACATTCTGGTGTGCAACCACGCCCGCAGCGGTGGGGACGGGTCCATCCTCGATATGACCGCCGAGACCTTGGACGCGTTTTGGGACACCAACACTCGGTCCACACTGCTGCTGACTCGTCACTTCGCCCAGCGCCACACTGCCACGGATGCTCGGTCGGCACCGGCCCGGCCTGGGCAGCGCCTCGGGGGCACCGGACCCGTCGAGGAACGGGCGGCGGGCAGGGTGTTCTGGATGACCTCGGGTCAGGGCGATGGGCCCATGCGCGGTGAGGTCGCCTACGCGACGAGCAAGGCGGCTCTGGCCGGGGTGACACCGACGGTGGCCGCGGAACTGCTTGAGGTGGGCATCGTGCTGAACACCATCAACCCGGGACCGGTGAACACTGGCTACCTGGACCCGGAAACCACCGACCGGTCCCTGGTCGAGCTCGAGGCGTGGCGGCGGGCCACCCCGTTCGGCCGCTGGGGGCGGCCCACGGATCCGGCGCGGTTGATCGGGTGGCTGGCCACCGACCATGGGGTGTGGGTCGCCGGTCAGGTCATCACCACCGACGGGGGCCTGAGTCTGACCTGACCGCGCAATGAGACCCCACTGCTCCCCGAGGACGGGAACAGCCGTCCTGCGAGACGAATGATCCCCTACGTATGGTCCACGACCAATGCGGTGCAGTGGGGGTTCGAAGAGAGCCCGAATCCCGGGGAGCTCACCGTGCGCCCCGGCAGCGACGTGGGCGTGGAGCTCGAGTCGGTCCCCGGTGCCGGGACACAGTCGCCGGGGTGCTCGGCGGGGTGCCAGCTGCTGGGCTACCGGGTGCGGCTGGAGGTTGCCGCCGACGCGTAGCTGCTGGCCTACCTAGCCGGCCGCGGCCCTGGTCAGGGAGAGCAGGAGCTTGTTCATGGCTCCACGCTACCCAGGGGTGCGGCGCCGCTGGTCCACAGCCGGTGGGCTCGATGGTGTGCAGGGCGCGCAAGTAGGCCCAGGCCCGGGGAGCCCGGACGGCGTTGATCACGGTGAGGATCACGAGGGCCCCCAGTGCACCCAGCCACGGGAAGCCAGGGGCGGCCAGTGCGCTGAGGGCGACAGCCACGACCATGGCGACGCCTGTCACCACTCCTTCGATGTTCTGGCAGGCGACGACACCGACCGCGACCCGCACCTCGGGGTACTCGGGCAGAACCCCGGTCTTCGCAGCCGCAGCGAACGCCGGCTTCCATTGCGCCTCACCGACCCGTTGGTCGTATCGGGGGCGCGGAGCCTGGGCGTAGCGGTCGACGAGCATGACCAGACCGGCGAGGGCGAGCAGCGGCACCGGCCACCAGGGAGTGCGTGTCTCACCGTTCTCGTCCAGCACGAACCGGACGACCAGTGGCAGCCCGATGACCATCACCGCCGCCTCGGGCAGTGTGCGCACCAGGACCTGACCGGCCGTCGGCACGGGCACCGCTGTGGTCTGTTGGTTTGCTGCGGATATGGCGCTGACCGCACCTGATGGCGTTGGCCGGCCAGTGGAGTGCGTGGCGTGCAGATAAGCCCAGCCGTGGCGGGCTTGGCGGCCCGCGACCACGGTAGCCGCAGCGCAGAGCGCCGCGAGCACCAGCCACAGCCACACCGCACGAGTCGTCCAGGTGATGGTCGCACCAACGGCAGCGGCGCCGACCAGCACGGTCTTCTCGACCTGCCAACAGGCCAGGGCCGCGGCTGCCTGCGCCGGAGATCTCGGTGGAAGTCGACCGCTCTCGGCCGCGATCGCCAGGTCCCACTTCAGCGGTGCCAGCTCGGTGTCCGGTGACAGCGCGGGGCGAGGCGCCTTCGTGAGGCGATGGAGGAGGAGGGCGGCCGGGACCAGCAGTCCCGGGAGGAGCAAGAACCAGTCGGCTCGTGCGTCGCCGTTCTCGTCCAGACCCCACAGCGCCAACCCCGGAATACCGATGACCAGCGTGAGCGCGGCAGGAAGTGTGCGCATCAGCACCTGCCCGGCACGCGGTAGGGGCACCTCGTCGGTGCGCTGGGCGGGCTGGTCCATGGTGGTGACGCTACCGCCCGGTGCCGGCGCACCGCTTGGGCTATAAGAGGGGAACGACGGCGCGATGGCCACCGTGCCAGGATGCGAGCACCGGGGATTGCAATAGAGGGATGAGGCGACGTGCTAAAGCGGATCGAGTGGCTGATCGTTCTGTTGGCCGCGGTCACGCTGCTGGGCGGCAATGTGTTCCTGCTCCGAGGCAGCTGGGGCGGGTGGGTAATGGTGGCAGGTTCGGTGCTGCTCGTGGTGATGCTTGCACTGGTCATCCGCCAGCGGCGACGGGGCAGTCGGTGAGCGCGTTCGGGCCCCGGCACCGGGCGCCGCAGTCAGCTCAGGCGCGCCGGGCCGAGCGACAGGTCGTCCTCGCCCTCATCGCTCTCCCCATTCTGCTCGGCCTCCTCATCTGGTTCGCCGTGCGTACCGACAATGTGGTGTTGCTGATCGTCTCGGTCATCGGTGCGGTGATCGGGACGTGGATCGGCGACAAACGCAAGGCCCGAAAGAAGGCCAAGGCCGACGGCAACTGAGCGCAGTCGCTGGGAATTGATGCGGCGCCGGCTCAGCGTTGCGGTTGCTCGAGCACGTGGCGCCGGCCGACGGCGTTGACTGTCTCTGGCTGGCGGTCAGGATCCTGGAGGGCTGCTCCGCCCGAGTCTCGGTCTCTTGTGCATGGCCGAGGTCGTGCCCGGTGGCGTGTGGCGTCGTTCGTGGCGGATCGCCCACCAGATCACCGCGGCCATTGCCGCGACGAAGCCCAGCACGAGGGCGACCTGGAGACCGGTGGGGAGGGTGGACCACCAGTCACCGAAGGGTTGGAGCCCCAGGTCGAGCATGGAGCGGCGGGTTCCGTCGAATGCCGGCGCAGTGGGGGTCGGTGTCGTCATCGTGGGTGCCCGTTCTTCCGGTGGACCCGGGTCTAGTTGCGCCGGGTGGCGTCGTGGAGGCTGGGATCAGGCGGCCGTCGCTGGATGGGATCCTTGCGCTGCTGCCGTTCGATCCACGCGGAGGCAATCCACACCCCCAGGGCTGTCGTCGGCGCCATGAGGTTGTCCGTGCTCAGGATGAAGACCACCATCACCACGAGGAGCACCAGGGCTATCCCGCGCAGGCGCACCGTCCTCCGACGGTCGTGCACGCCCGCTGTGCTGGAGGTGGTGGCCTGCTGGTCCGTGGCTGTTGGAGACATCGACTCTGCAGCCGCGCGGTGACGTCTGCTGTGGTGCCGGTGAATCCAGAAGAGGTTGAGAGCCACCCAGGCTCCCATCGCCACCGCGGCCACGGTGTGCTCGTCCGTCCACCCGTGCAGCACGGCGTGGATCAGCACGGTGAGAAGGATGGTGCCCCAGATCGTGACGTCCCACCACCGGGTGCTCCACCCCGATGCGCTGCTCTCACCCACTGGTCCCCTCCGTCGCTATGGGACTCCAGCCAACCAGCTGCCGGTGCGACAGGGAATGGTCACGCTTGTGGACTCTTCAGCGGTGCCATCGGGCGGCCGTTCCACAGGGCCGCGCCACTAACAGGGTCCCTACCCCTGCATGATTTGCCACCGCACATGTGTGTCTGGTGGGTCCATCTTCTCGTTGATAGGCAGAGAGGATGAATCTTCCCTGTGCTGCCGGGCCGATCGGTGCGGGCCGATGAGTGAGAAGCCGCGCACGCCCACCGCGGCGGTCATTGTCCTGGTTGTCGTCCTCGTGGGGGGTCTTCTGGCGTTGCGCCTGGTGGAGATGCCCTGGTGGGGGTGGGTGCTGGGCTTCGCGGGCCTGGCTGTGGCGGGATGGGTGTTCGCCCGCTTCGCCGCACACGCGCCCCGGCACGAACGGTTCGTTCTTGAGGACCGGTGGGCTACTGCGCTTCCGGTGTCTGAGGCGCTGGAGCGTATCAGCGCACACTTCGCCGGCGAAGGCGCAACCGTCCACGAGAGCCAGGACGGGATCACCGTGGAGATGGGCTCGGACCGGAAGTTCCGGTTCCTCGGGGTTGAATCCGTCCGGGGCCGCCGAGCCTTTCCTGCCGTCCTCAACATCGCTGCTAAGCCCTCAGGGACGGGGGTGGCGCTCTCCGCACGGGCTCGGGACAACCTTGGGTGGTATCTGTTCATGCGCCCGGGTGTTCCGCGGTGGGCGGCCGAGCGCAACGCCCACCTGATCGACACCTGCCGCTCCCTCACCCGCACGGAGGACGCGGAGAGCCAGGAACCCGGGGGCACCCATCTGGGGCGTCTGACCGAGCGGGAGCCTGATCCCGGGCCGGGGCCGATGGACGCGCTGAACATCTCCAATCTGGTCAAGATCTGGATGGCCTGGCTGATCCTGACGGTGCTGGCGGTCTTCGCCGGGCTGGAGCTGTCCCTCGGGACGTACGCGGCGTTCACCGGGATGGCCGTGGTCGTGACGGCCGGGATGTGGTGGGCCGAACGCCGCCGGAAGAGCAAATGGGCCGCCCGGGATCACGATCTGCGATGAGACCAATACATCGTGAGCCATCTGGGACGGGGTTCCACCGATCCGGGGTGTCCCGGACCTACCACCGCCCCGCACTCCAGGGTTTCGTCAGCACCGTCACCGCACCCTTCAAGGAGTCCCGATCGTGAGCACCCCATCGGAGAACCCAGGACACCACAGTCGCCCCTACGAACCCACTCGCAGCACCCCGCCCCGGGCCGCTTCGGCCGAATGGTCCTCAGGGGCGGGCCCTGGTCAGCAGCGCGGTCCGGTGCCGGTGCCGGCGCCGCGGCAGCTCAAACGGCTGCTGGGTCTGACCATGGCCTCAGGCGTCCTGTATACGGTCCTCGGGGTGGTGGTCACGGTTATCTTCGCCACGACGGATTTCGCCGCGATGTACCAGCGGATGGGTGTGCCGGCCGAGGACTCCGGCCAGGTCGGCGCCATGATGGGGCAGATGCGCGGCTTCTCGATCGCCTCCGGGGTGATCGCTATCGTGGTGCTGGCGGGCCTCTACGCCACCGCCTACGTGTTTCTGCGCAAGGGCGCGAACTGGGCACGGATCACTTGCACCGTGCTGGCGATCCTGAGCTCCCTGGGCTTCCTGGGGAATCTCTTCGGGTTCTGGCTCTACGGGCAGTGGGCGATCGTGCTGATCGCCCTGGGGGTCGCTTTCATCGTGGTCAACATCGCCTGGCTGGTGACCGCGTTCCAAGCCCCGCTGCGCGCCTGGTTCACCCAGCCGCGCTACCCCCGGTGAGGTCCATGCCTGTCCTCGGCCTTCGCCGCCTCGATGCCTGAGAAGTTCAGGACGGCCTGCCGGCGAACGTGCGACTGGACCGGGCTTGCCCTCACCGGCAGCGGCTCGAGGAGGAGACGATGAACTGGATCGCCCTCGGGATCCTGATGACCGGGGGCCTGGCCAATGTGGTCCTCACCCTCGCCCGGGCCCCGGTGGCTGCCCGGCTGGCGAAAACCCCCCAGGACGTTCCGCGGGTGGCCGTCTCACTGGCCGTGACTTCCTTCCACCTCGCGATGGTCGCCATGAGCCTCTTTCTGACCTTCATCACGACCGTCCAGGTCCTCTACGCCGACCCGGATCCCACGGTGGTCATCGCCCCGATCCTCGGGGCGTTGTTCTTCGCCTATGCCTACCTCATGGCCCGCTACCGCAGCCACTACCTGGGTCGGCTCTCCTACCAGCAGTGGGTGGGGGCAGCCGCGGGGGAGACGGCGGAGCTGTACGCGCAGGCCTACCGGGAGCGAGCCTGGATCGTGGGCTGGGCCGTGGCCCCCTTGGCCCTGGTGCTGATCGCACGGCTGGTCTTCTTCGGGGCCCTCGGAACCGTTGACGAGATGCCGGCGGGGATGCACTGGAGATGACGCCTCACTCGGCTGCGCGCCCACCTCGTCCGCAATGGCTCTGGCCAAGCATTGATGGCGCTGCAGGCCGAGAGACCGCGATGGCCCACCGGCCCAAGGACTCACCAGCACCCCGGGCCGGTGCACCAGCCGGGCCGTGTGAACCTCGGCCTGCCTCACGTCTCCGACGATGCAATAAGGGTTGTTGTCACGGGCGGCGTACGGCGGCCAAATGGCACTCGGGGAAGCGGTGCAGCGGGTCGGTCCGGCTGATCGTGCGCCAAGCCTCATCGAACCCGGCTCGGGCCAACTGTGCGCTCATCTCGTCTGGGTGCCAGCGCCAGGCCGGTGCCACCGCGTGATCGAAAGGCGCCACCGGTCGCCCTTCGTCATCGGTGCTTTGGAACGCTAGGAGCACCACGCCGCCGGTCGGCATGCGCTGGGCCCAGGAGGCGAGCACGCCACCGATCCGGTGGGGATCGACGTGGATCAGGCTGAATCGGGCCAGTACACCCCGCAGCGGAGCCAGCTGATCGGTCAACTCAACGGTGTCGTTGAGGTTGGCCTCACCGCGCCGAAACGCCACCTCTGGGTGAGACTTTAGGGCGATGCCGAGCATGGCTTCTGACGGATCGATGCCCACGACCTCTAGACCACGGTGGGCGAGGTCGGCGGTGACGTGCCCGGTCCCGCACCCGATGTCCACCACGGTTCCTTCGCTGTGGTGTTGCAGGACCATGTCCGTGAAGGCGGCGACCGCATGCCGTTCCAGGGGTGTCTGGAACGGGTCCGGGAAGGTGAGTTCGTACTGTTCAGCCAGTGCGTCGTAGCCGGGTTGGGTTCTCACGCCGGCCAGCCTCCCACACCGCGCTATCCACCGGGCGCGTCGCCTGCACTCGAGGTGATGGATCGACCGCCGCCGGCAGGTTCAGCAGCACCCCGGTAGGTGCCGGCAGCCGTGCAGCACATTCAGGAGCACAGAAACCCTGGGCCCGCAGCCGATGTGGTGCAGTTGGGTTTCCCTAGAAGCGTCGCCCAGTGAGGCGAAAGACGCCGTCGAGTATGAGCGTCAGCACCCCGCCAATCATCAGGGCGCAGGCTCCCCAAAGGACCAGGACGGGAAGAATGGGAACGCCCAGGTTGTACACGTCGGCAATGATCCAGAGGGCCAGCATGAGCAAGGCAATGACGGCACCGAGCCCAGTGATAAGAAGGGCCCACCGATGTAGGGACATGGTGGGTTTCATGGTGATCTCTGGTCTTGGGCTCGCCCGTGGTGGACCGGAGCCTCACGGCGGATCTCATGCTCGGATCGTCGCACGGTCAAGACGCCATCGGCTGTCCCATCTTGTGCAGCTGTGCAGCTGTGCGGCTGTGCGGCTGTGCAGCTGTGCGGCTGTGCGGCTGTGCAGCTGTGCGGCTGTGCGGCTGTGCAGCTGTGCGGCTGTGCAGCTGTGCGGCTGTGCGGCTGTGCCGGCACCGAGGGCACCAGCCTCACCAACGAAATCCTCACCGTCGACGAGCCTCCCGAACCACCGCTGTGACCCGGTAGGGGTTCTGAAGCGACACCACGAGTTCTGTGCGCTGTGATGCCGCCGGCTCGTGGTCGACTGGGGCTCATGTTCGATCCGCCTGACCCGCTTGCCGGGGTGTGGCCTCGGCACACCGGCCGATGCCTGCTGCGTCCGGTGCAGGCCGCCGACCTCGACGCGATGCTCGTCTACCGGGGTGATCCGCACGTCACCGAGCATCTGGGCCACGCCCCGTTGTCGCGCGATGAGGTGCAGCAGCGCATCCAGGTCCGCTTGTCCGGGCAGGATCCTGTGCCGGGGTGGTTCGTGCGCGGGGTGGCGATCGTCGTCGATGGCCGGTCGGTTGGGGATGCGATGCTGCGTCTTCAACCGGGGCCAGGGAGGCAGTCCTGGCAGTTGTGGATCGGCTACGCGTTGAGACCCCAGGTGTGGGGGCGTGGCCTGGCGACCGAGGTGGCCACTGCCCTGGTCGGCGTCGGTGACGAGTTGGGCCTACCGGTCTGGGCGGAGACGTTCGCGGAGAACGTCGCCTCGCAACGTGTCCTCGAGAAGGCAGGGCTGGAACTTGTGGATGAGGTCGTGGCCGAGGGCCGGCTGTGCCGGATCTTCGCTCGGCAGGGTTGAAACCTTGGGCGCGTGGTGAAGCAGCCATGGCCCGGTTAGCGATGGCCTATGACCGCAAGCTTTCGGCCCGGTCGCCGTGCTTCTGTACGTAGTCCTTGATGCCGGCGGTGACACCCTTGCGCACCACCCAATAGAGCAGCCACAGGGTGATAGCGACCATGAGCAACCAGATGAACAATCCAAGGAATGCTCCGAAGCTGGCGACGTCCATCATGAAAGACCTCCTGGGTTGGGTCCTTCCACGCTATAGAGGAATGGCTCAGTCCTTTGCCTCCCGCCCGTAGCGTGCGTGTCGGCCGGGCATCCCGTGTTCCACCAGCCATGTGCCTGCCTCACATCCTGGCACCGTGGTTTCACCAAGGACCCGAAACGAAGTCCTCACTCGTGGATGCCCACCACCGTGGTGCCAGCCGCGACATCGGAGCTCACCACCGCGCCGGCGCCGATCTTCGCCCCGGCCCCGATCGTGACCGGACCGATGACCTTCGCCCCGGATCCGATGAGCGCCCCGTTCCCGACGAGGGCGTGGCGCCGGCCCGGGGTGCCGTCGCCGACGAAGCTGGCGCCCTGGTAGATGGTCACGTCGTCGCCGATCACGCTGGTTTCCCCGATCACAACCTCGCTGCCGTGATCGATGAACAGCCGGTGCCCGATCACCGCACCCGGGTGAATGGTGATCCCGGTGGCCTTTGCTGAGGCGGTGGCGATGGCCTGAGCGGCAGGTTTGCCCCACCGGGTGGACCACAGGCGGTGGGCGATCCGGTGGGCAGCCACCGCGTGCAGACCCGGGTAGCTGAGCAGGGTGGCCGCGGTGCCCTGCCCGGCGGGGTCGGCAGCGGCGATCGCGCGGGCATCTGTCAGGACACTGGGGCGGGTGGAGGCGGCCATGGGCACACCTTAGAAGACATCCAGTCGGGGTAACGCGCCACCCGCTTTACATATGGCCCGGTTAGCGGCGGACCGTGCGGCGGTGGAGGCCGCTCTGTCGTGCGGTGCGTCCCGGGGTGTGGCCGCCTGAGTGGGTCGTGGAGAGGATGTGGCGACGATGGCCTTCTGACCGGGCGGTGCTGGTCCTTGCCCAGGCCTCGTACAGGTCATGCGGGTGCCGACGTGCCGTCCGGTGACCGGCTGCTTGATCACTGGACGGCAAGCCTGCGCCCCATTGGACACCCTCATCTGCCGGCGGCAGAAACCGACTCGGCAGCGGTGCGGGGGCGGGTGGGATCAGCGGTTGAAGTGGGTGGTGGCGGGGCCCTCGCTCACGGTGGCCACCAGCTCCGCGGCCAGCTCCCGCAGTTTGATGTTGCGGTGGTTGGAGGCGCTCTTGAGGATCGCCACGGCCTCGTGCTGGGGGCAGCGGTTCTGGGCCATGATGATCCCGACGGCCAGGTCGATGGTGGTCCGTGAGGTCAGGGCCGCGGCTAGGTCGGCCGCGGTATCGCGGTGGCCGGCCAGGCGCACGGCCAGGCGCAACCCGCTGGAGGCCAGGCCCACCTGGTGGACCACGGCCTCGATGTCGGCCTGGTCATAGGCCTGGGGCCGGCTGGAGTAGATGTTCAGCGCCGCTTTCGCCTCGCCCTCGAGCTCGAAGGGCACCCCCAGTACCGAGCCGATGCCGGCGGCGACGGCGGCATCGGTGTAACCGGGCCACCGGTTCTCGGTCGTCACGTCGGGGACGTGGACGAGGGTGTGCGTGCGGGCGGCGGTCATGCAGGGGCCGTCCCCGTAGGTGTACTGGATTTCGTCCAGCGCCGCGGCCCGGGGGTCGGAGGAGGCCGCTGTGGCGGCTTTCTTCTCCCGCAACAGTGTCACCGCGCACCACGCCTCCTCCGGCCCGCGCGCGAGGGTGGCGGCCATCATCTGGGTGAACTGGGTCAGGAAGGCGGTGATGTCCGGGCTGTCCAGCAGCAGCTCGTGCAGCACATCGCGGGCAGATTCCCGCGCGTGAAGGTCAGTCATGTGTCGTGTTCCGTGGTGGTGAAGGGCGCAGCACGCCGCAGGGGAGATCGCCAGGAGCATCTGCCGGCGATCCAGGGACAGTCCTCACTGCGCTGCCAGGACCCGGTGACGCGGGCCCTGGTCTCCCACGGTGGGCGGGAGCAGATGAGGTTCGGCGGCACGGAGGTGCCGCCCGGCAGCCGGCTGCTTGACCACCGAACGAAGATCCTAGCCTCCGGACGGAACCGCCTTGTGCCCTAAGCCACCCACCGTCGGGCGCCCCGGAACCGGCCATGACTCCGGCCGAGTGCTGGTGGCGACGTCGAGGCGTGCCGCCACCACACGGTGCTCGTCAGCGCGGTGGAGAGGGTGCAGTGGTCGACCCGGAGCAACGACCGGGGCGGGCGCCGGTCGATGGTCACCGAAGCTGCGGGAAGTAACCGAGCAGCTGACTGTCGGTTCCGGGAACCCTGCCCACCACCGGTTAAGGCCGGCCCCGCACTTGAAGGTCGGCGAACCGTCGGTCTGCCAGGCCCTCGGCTGGGACGGCAGGACTGCTGCCGGAACCGGGTGAGGGGATTGGGTCGCCGTTACCCCTCCACCTCTGGCCAGCTGCCGACCCTCACCAGCGGCCTGCGCGGGCTGATGGACGGGCTCCTCGCGGTTCGACCCATGTCCCATGGGTTGCAGACTCGGGCGCCTTCGGCAGGCTCGCCCTGGACGCTCTCACGGCCCTGGGACGATTGCTCGCCACCTTCCGCGACGACAACGGCGACGTGGCCGTGATCGGCCTGGTGGACTCCGGGCCCCGCGGTGGAAAGGGACGAGGCGCGGTTTCGCGTGGAAATCGCCGTTCCGGAACCGATACGGCTGGCTGGGGTCGGATCCCCCACGGTGCGGCTGCGGATCAAGCCGACCCTGGCCATCGGCGGCATCGACGCTCCGGGCGGGCCCGCACACCCGCAGGTGCCGAGGCCCACGCCGTCGTGTCGCACGACAGCCGAGAAGACTCAGCCTTCGGGGTCGGTGCAGTACGCCAGGCAGCCCTTCTCGGGAGGGGCTAACCGAGGGGCGGTGGTAGACCAGGAAGCACAGGCACGGATGAACCGACCGGCCTGCTGCGGCAGCACGGCCATGGTGAGCGTCTCATGCGCCAGGTCAGCGCCGGCTACTTGCCGGCGCGATAGCGAGATCGGGGCCGCTCAGGCTGGTGGGATGTGGTTCCATGGTGCGCCCAGGCTCGTGGGCATGGGCGGTAACCGGTGGACCTCGCTGTCGATGACTTCGGCGGCGATGGCGGCCACCGGCTGGTGGCTGTCCCGGCCGGCGCGGCGCAGCAGCTCCAGAGCCTCGTCACGGGTGCTGCCGTAGCGGGCCATCAACACACCTACGGCCACGCCGATCTCCCGGGTCCGGGGCAGGCTGCGCTCGAGGCGGGCGGCCTGTTGCTCTGCGAGCTGGGCGGACACGGCCAGGGCGCCGTGGGCGCCCAGCAGCCCGGCGCCCCAGGCCGCCGACTCCTCGAAGGCGTCCGGGGCGTCGGAGTAGAGGTTCAGGGCCGCGACGGTCTCCGGCTCCCCGGCCAGGTGCAGGCGGTGGGTGAGCAGGCTTCTCAGCCCGAGCCGGTGATGCATCCGGGGTCCCATCCCGGACCAGCGCCGCTCCTGGAGCAGATCCTGGCTGACCTGGAGCATCGGGGCCGGGTTCGGGGCCATCGCCGGGGCGGTGAGGTCCTCCTGCAGGGCGTCGGCGTGTTGAGCCACGGGCGCGGAGGCGGCCAGGGTGCGCAGCCGGGAGTGGGCGGCCACGGTGACGCTGGCCCACCGGGCACCAGGGATGTGGGCGGCCGCGGCCTGGGCAACGGCGGCGACCATGGACCCGTGCGTGGCGGAGCTCTGTTGGCCCAGCCCGATCACCACGCGGGCGAGCTCGGCCAACTGGGTGGTGGAAGCTCCCACGTCAGGATGTGTCATGGCCGCGCGCCCTCGCTGGGTCGTGCGCCGGGGCTGGCCCCGGCAGGCGGCTCCACCCCCGCAGTGGGGAGCAGGAAACTGACGGGCCGCGATCCGTTGCAGGAATTCTCGTGCTCGGCGGCCCAACGCAGCAGATCCACGGTCGAGGCGGTGGCGATCCGTGCGCAGGACAGGTCCACAAGCACAGTGGTCTGCGAGGTCAAGGCGCGGGCCCGGCGGATCAACGGGTGCAAGCACTGCTGATTGGCCTCGGTCAGGCACCCGGTGACGACCAGGCGCACGTGCCTGCCGTCGAGATCGATCTGCACGAGCACGGACAGCTGCAATTCCATGACGCCGGCCCTTTCGCTGCGAGACATAGTGGCAGCCGGCTGCTCGACCTCCCCACAGAGTAAGCCAGCATGCTTACTGATGACCAGTGGTTCCGATGTTTCCCTGCGTTCTTCCCCGGCTTCACTGCGTCGAGGGGATCGATGGCTGCCCCACGTCCACCTGGCATGCGGCACGTTGTTCGGGTGCGAAGGACTGGCAGCGGCAGGGGAGGGCCAGCCCCTTGTCGGCAGGGTGGTCGCGGGGTTTGGGTTGCCTGATGTGATGATCGTCCTCATGGTGCCGGTGGGTCATCGATGGATGCTCTGCGTCTGATCCATCGGGTGGTGAGCGGCGCGGGTCGAGGCGGCGGGGCGGGTGCCCCCTGACCGCCGGGCACTTCCTGGGCCAGCGAGTCCGTCTGGCCTACGACGACTTGGCCCGACCGCTCCGTCTGCTCGCCGAGCTGTCCGTGCTGCCGCTGCTGCTCCGGGCGGTGCGGCGCCCGGGCCGGCTGGCGGTCGCCGGGGTGGCGGTGTGCGCGGTGGCCGAGCTCGGCCGCCGCCGGGCCGGGGGGCGCAGTGTCTGCCCGGCAAGCACGGTGCTGTGGGCTCCGGTCTGGGTGCTGGAGCGGTCGGTGTGCGTGTGGGCGGCCGTGGCCGTCCGGTCCCGCGGTGGGGTGTCATATGCCGGGTCCCGGCTGCACACCGCCGGGTACACCCGGGCCGAACTGCGCCGACGCCTGCGGAGCCGGCCCCCGGTACCGCTGCCGCTGCCGCTGAAGGACACCGACTCGCGGCGGGCCACAGACCACCGATGAGCGCCAGGGGAACGGGCCACCGGCGCGGACCTGGTCATCACGGGCGACCTGAGGCGGCCCGTCGCGGCCTCGACCCCACAAGGGCCGTGCCTTTCCAGGACGGAGGTGGCAGATCCACGCTTCTCTCAGCCGCCCCGGAGACCTTCCGGGGCGAAGAGTGGGAGCACGCCCGGTGCCGTCGGGCTGCAGAGACATCACCGAGGGTGTGTACTGAGGTCATGAGCATCGACCCCACCGCCGCTGACAACCCCTACATGCTCCAGGAGACCGACCACCCCGTCGAGGGCTGGCATGACGAGCGGGGACACCTCAGCTGGCGCACCCTGTTCTCCGCCGGAGCGACTCCCAGCGACACCATGGTCACCGGGGTGGCCGAGCTCCCGGAGGGCGGTTTCCTCGCTCTGCACCGCCACGACCAGGCGGAGACCTACTACGTCCTCTCCGGGGAAGGCGTGGTCAGCCTCGACGGGGTCGAGCACCCGATCCGTCCCGGCTCCAACGTCTTCATTCCCGGCGGCCTCGAACACGGCGCCCGGAACACCGGAAACGCGGTGCTGCGCGTGTTCTACGTCCTCGCCGCCGACGACTTCGCCGAGGTCGAGTACCACTTCTCCTGAGGACTCCCCGTCAGCGAGCTCCGGAAGCCGGGGCCGGCCCGCAGGACGAGCAGACGCGGACCCACCTGCTGCTTGACAGGTAGCCCCTACCGGCTTCTTTCCACAAGAGCGAGGTGCAGGGAAGACTTGCTCCGGGTGTGCGCAACCGATGGCGGGTCAGTGACGCCTGACGCGTGGCGGTGGCTATTCGTGGATGATCTCCTGGGCGGCACGGTCGAGGAGTTCACGCTCGAACGCGGGCAAGTGCAGAGCCTGGTGGAGATAGGCGTCGATCTCGAGTTGCTGGACGCTCCCACCGATACTGATGAAGCGCCACCACAGCTGGTCGACCGTGATACCGGCATGGCCGACGGCGTGGTGCAGTATCCGAGCCTGTTGGATTTCTCGGGCCTCGAGCACGCCAAGGCTCCTTCCCCGGGGAGACCGCATGGCGGTCTTGGCGGTGACAAGGAGGGGCCGGCTGCTGGACCGCTCCCGTGGCACCAGAAAATAATCCTGATCACGGTTCTGGCGCGCATCATTTGCGCTTTTCGGACTGCTGCCTGAAATGCCACATCGAACCCGCAACGGTGTTGGGCGGCACCCGCGCCCGCCCCAGGCCGGCGGCAGACGATCACCCAAGCATTAGGGTGCAGCCGTGTCCCCCGGGACCGACCCCCACTCGGGGCGTCACAGCCACCGAAGCCTGGGGCACAGGGCCGCCTCCCATGTCGGTCTGAACGTGGCCCGCTCCGGACGCAGCGGCCGAACCGGGGGCAACGTAGCCCAGCTGCAGCGGGGGCGGTGGCCGGGCCATGCTCAGCATGATCCTGTTCCGGGTGGGGCTACCGGGTGGGGTGGCAGGATGCCTCGTCCCGCTGAGGCATGTGGGTGGCTGAGGGCGACAGGCCGATCAGGACTTGTCCGCCCAGATGTTGCGGGGCGCAGGCACCCACCCAATCAAGCAACCGATGATTGTCGTGGGCCACGGCGGCCACACCACGGACTCCGGGGAGGTTTTCGGCCAGGGCCAGCATCGCTTGATCGGGGCAGAAGGCGATCACCATGCCATGGAAGCTACGGGCGGAGGAGGCTTGGGCCGGAGTGCCCATGCGTGCTCCGCGGCGCTTGAGCCGGTGCAGGGAACTGAGCCGGCTGATCATGGCCGGATCGTGCACCAGTACGGCCAGATCCCTCCAGGTCAGTTCCCGGTCCTGCTCGAAGGCCCAGGTCATGGCAGAGACCAAACCGATCACCGGAGCCACGCATCGGCCACATCAGCGCGGGGATGATCGCGCATCAGCACGGGCTTCGCAGAGGCAGCGCTCTTGCAGCAGAAAGGTGAATGACGACGGGGGCCAGCACCGGATCGAGGCGGTCCGTGCCGGGGCTGGTGCCGCACAGAGTAGTGCTTGATCCAGCCGTTGGATATGCCCGTCATGCCAGCACTGGTCACCACATCATGGGCGTCGGCCGCGATGCTGGTGCTCGGGCGGGGCGTTGGGTGGCTTACCCGATCACGGTCACAGCCGAGGGTGCGGACTCGACCCGCACGCCGGTGTGGGCGGGGGCGGAGTGAACTTCGCCGTCGAGCTGGTAGGGGATGGGTTTGAGGGTGGTGAAGTCGTAGCGGGCCACACTGGGCTGGTCCCCCAGTCCGGTGGTGGCCGCGCGGGCGGCTTTGAGCAGCACCTTCCACTTGGCGGTGTGCGGGAAGAGGATCACTTCGAACTTCCCGTCGGCCGGGCGGTCCTCGGCTTGACTGAGGGTGGCGTACTTGGCCATCTGCGGGATGTTGGCGAAAACCAGGCTGTCGAACTTCCGCCGGACCCCGTCGGCGTGCTGGATCCGGAAGGGGCGGTACTTCGCGAAGGAGCGCACCACGGAGATCATCTCCTTGAGCGCGCCCTTGTTGCCCTTCTCCATGTCGATGGCCACCACCGGGGTCAGCCCGAACCCGATGTAGGAATGGGCGTACACGGCGCGGGCCTCGGGCCCCTCGCCCACGGTGATCCGCAACAGGTCCATGGCCCGTGGCCGCCCCTCGGCGATGGCTTGGGACAGCGGCTGGCGGGCGGTGGTGCGCTGGTGGTCGTTGGCGTTGCCGGCGGCGAGCACCGCGCACACGGTGTCGGTGGTCCCGGCGGCCATGACCCCGTTGACGACCTCGTTGTAGCCCCCGTCCCCGCTGACCGAGACGACCAGGGCATTCGGTGTTCCTGCTGCTTCCCGGGCCAGGTCCACGGCGTGACCGGCGTGGGCGGTGGGCAGCATCCGGATCTCCGGGGTGTAGGGCAGCTCTTCGATGAGTTGATCGCGCAGCCGGGCCGCCAGTTCGGGAGCATTGCCGGTGCTGTGCGGGTTGAAGATCAGGCAGATGGCATCGAACCGGCGGGCAGTACGCTCAGTGGTGTCGGTGGGGTCTGTGGTGGTCATGGGGTGCCTGTCTGTGCTGGTCTGAAGAAGGTTCATGCGGCGTCGCGGGTGTTCAGTTCCGCATCGAGTTCCTGGCACCGGTCCAGGGTGCAGCAATGGGGTCCGTCCGGGTCGGTGCGGTAGTCGTGGTCGAGCTGGCGGGTGATCCGCGAATGCAGCACCTGCAGCGCCGCCATGTCCAGGGCGGTCAGATCCTCCGGAAAAGCATCCTGCGGGCCCAGGCGGCTGCCCGGCGTCCTGGTAGGCGTCGCGAGGGCTGCGGCGAGGTGCTCCTCAGGCGCACCGGGGGTGGGGCGGTCCTCAGGTGTGGTGTGGTCGGAGGAAGCGGCGACGGTCATGAGAACTCCTCTGCGGTAGGTCGTCAGGCATCGAGCCGGTCGGAGGGCTCCGATCGGTCCGGGGCCTGGTGGGAAGTGTGTTCGGGTATGCCCCGGGTCGGGGTGCTGGATGTGGCGGTGGTGTGCAACTGGGTGGTCAGGCCGGTGAGCAGGATGGTGATGCCCGCCTCCAGCTCACCTGCCCCGTCGTAGTCGGCCAGCGCCGGGGCCAGGGCGCGCAGGTGCGGGAAGGAGCGGGCGGGCAACCGGTGCAGGCCCAGACGCAGCAGGTCCTCGTTCTCCTCCGGGTCCACCACGAACTCCTGGAGCTCGTTGAGGATGTGCCCGTAGAGGAACCCGTAGTAGGCCCGGTAGACGTGCAGCGCATCGGCCGGAGCGAACCCGGCGTCGATGAGCAGGGCCAGGATTTGCTCCAGCGGGCGCAGGGTGCCCAACGGGCGCAACCCCAGCGGGGTGGACAGGGGTCGGGTCACCAGCAACGGCACCACGTGCGGGTGGGCCAGGGCCAGGGCGCGGAAGTCGTGGGCGGTGGCTCGCAGCTGCTCCTGCCAGTCCACCCCCTCGGCGGGAATGACCAGCTGCCCCAGCACCAGCTCGGTGATCCCGTCCAGCAGATCCGCCCGGTTGGTCGCATAGCGGTACAGGCCCATCGGATCCCGGCCCAGCACGGCACCCAGCCGGCGCATGGACAGCGCCTCCAGGCCCTCGGCGTCGACCAGGGCCAGGGCCGCGGTGAGCACGACCTGTCGGCTCAACCGTCCCCGCCGTCCCCGGCCGGTGCTCGCCTGGGATGCTGCGTCCCCGACGGGGTCCTCGGCGGCGTCGGGGCCGGCATGGCGGGTGGGGGAGGGCATGGCGATCAACGTCCTTTAATAAGTGAGCTTTGCGTTTGTCGTAGTCTACACGTATGGTCTACGGCGTAGGCAATGCGTAGAGCCCACTGCGTCCCCCGCCTCCCCTGATGCGACGCGACGGCGATCTGCTGTCCGGCGTCCTGCCGATCCGGCACCCCCCTTGACTTCTCCAGGAGATTCCCTTGACGAACACTGCCTCCCACACCGCCACCACCACCACTGCCACTGCCACTGCCGAGCGTGGGGTGCGCCGGGCCACCGAGACCAAGTCCGCGACCAAGACCACCGAGCTCATCGCCTACCTGGCGGTGCTGGTGGCCATCGTGATCACCGCCATCCTCGTCGGTGACGGCGGGGCCGAGGACGGTGCCGATCTCTTCGACGCCCGCCAGGCCATCGAGTACATCACCTACCTGACCATCGGCTACCTGGTGTCCCGCGGACTGGCCAAGTCCGGCAGCCGCGAGTACTACACCGCCTGAGCGCCCATCGGCTCCGGCGCCCCCTTCCCGCATCACAAGGCGGGGGCGCTGGGGCGCATGAGGCGACTCGGACCGCACCAGGCGAACAGGAACCATCATGACCAGCACTGATTCATGGATCCACGATCTGGCCGGGGTGCACCCCGGAGACCGAATCGAGGTGTGGGACCAGCACCACCCGCGCCACACCGGCACCGTCAGCCAGGTGGCAGCCCACCTGGGAGTGCTTTGGGAGCGGGAGGCCAGCAGCGGACTGCCGAAGCTGATCCCCGCCCAGGAATACCGCCTGCGCCACACCCCCACCGCCCCGACCGCCCAGGCCGCCTGAGGCGACCGGAGGCCCCTGCTGTTGCCCGCGCCGCCCCGCCCGGGCAGCCGCCGGTGAGGTGACGGTCCCCAACGACCCGTGATGCCCGTCCCGGCGCAGCCACCCTGCGCCGAGACGGGCATCCTCACGTCGAAGCCCACCCGCGCCTCGTGCCCCTACGCCCACTGGCTCCCACGGACGCTCCGAGCTGCTCCGCCTCCCACACCCCCTACTCATGGCCGGGCGGAGGCTGATCGCTGGGCGAAATCGTCGAAACGATGCCAGACCCCTGGACCAGCGTCGGCCGGTGCCCTGCGACGGATCGGATCAGGGGTCACCGGCTGCGCAAGAACCGAGGCCACTCCACGGTGTGCTCGGGCGGATGCGGTGGGTGCTCACCCGGGCCAGTCCCTGGTGAGTTCAGAGCAGGCGTGCTCGAGCATGAGGCGATCGACGCCGGACAGGTGCAGCGCCTGGTGCAAATAGGCCTCGACCTCCAGGGCGCCGGTCTCACCGCCGAGGCTGAAGTAGTGCCACCACAACTGGGACACCGACAGACCGGCTCGGGTCGTTGCGTGATGCAGCCGGCGGGCTTGCTGGGCTTCCAGGACGTCAAGCACGGGCGTGCTCCTTCGGCATCGAAACCGGGCAGCGGCCTGCAGGGGAAACGGGGCGGCTGGCTGCTCAACCACCCCCGAGACACCCGACGGAAGTGCCAGCAGGGTGCTGATGCACACGCCCGTCGTCTTCCGGACCACCCCATCCGGCGCCGCACCCGGTGAGCGCACCACCGGGCCACCCGTACAGTCCGGGAACCGCAGTGTGAGAATCGAGGCCGGTGGTGGCTCAGTCGCTGGGCTGGAGCACCGGCCCCGCCCCGGCAGCGACCGGTGTGGCAGCCAGGGGATAGACCGGCACGACGTCACCACCCAGGTGTTGGGCGGTGCAGGCGGTCGCCCACGCCCGGAGCTCATCGTTGTGAGCGGCGACCGCGGCCACCGCCCGGACCCCGGGCACGGCCTCGGCGGCAGTGAGCATCGCGGCGTCGGGGCAGTAGACGATCAGCACCCCGTGGAAGGACCGGGCCCGACACTCCTCGACGACGCAGCAGCACCACCCCAGGTGCGGTGGTGGCGCCCAGCGTACAACCGGCCCGGCCCCTACCGGACCACCCCGGTCCCGACTCGAGCAGCGGCCGATGCCCTGCACGGATCGCCGCCGGTGACCGGTCCCACCCCCGGAGATCTGCCCCGGGCGAATCAGGAGCCGGATCGACACGAGAGATGCCGGGGGCGAGACGGGGATGAGGCGGGGGCAGGCCGGTGGTGTGCGGGCCGTGCGGCGCGGCACCGGCGTCTTGTGCGGCGACGCGCCGCGCGCTCCGGGGCCCGCCCTTCGCGAGCCGCGAGGGGCGCGGCACCGCAGAGGCGAAGGACGGGACAGACCCACGACAACCAGTGCCATGAGCCCCGTGACGCACCGGACCGAACCAGACGCGTCAGTATCCATTCTACGCACCGTGGGACAGATCACGCACCGGCCGACGAGGGTGCCAGATGACCGGGCGGGACGCCCCCGCGGCGAAGGCCTCGCCGCGGCCGGCCCCCCACCGGCCGGCGCGGGTCGCCTGCGAGACGGCGGCACCGGGGTACGGCGACCGGCCACGGCGCGCGAGGCAGGCGGGGCCGGGCGCCGATTTCCGGGCGGCCGGGCCGCTCCTATCCTGAGCCGAACAGTCCAGTTGCGGATCGAACTGGTGCGCGATCCGACCTGTAGGAGGCATCGACCCCATGACCACCGCAACCCCGGCGAACTCGCCCCTGGGCGCCTCGGGCCCCCGGCATCTGTCCTTCACCACCTCCGACCCGGAGGCCGGCATCGAGGTCCTCGAACGCGTCTACGCGATCCGGCAGATCGAGATCGACCGCACCACCCCCTTCCGGATGTCCCAGGCGGTGCGCGGGGTGGAGGGGCTGCACCTGGAGCAGGCCCGGCTGCAGGGTGCTCCGACCGGGGCGCTGGTCGATGCCACCGACATCGTGCGCATCGGCCAGGTCTACGACGGGGGACTGGCCTTCACCGACCACACCCACACCCGCCCCGGGCGAGGGCCGTTCCTGTTCCCGGTGCGCCCCTACGCCTGCCGCTGGGACGAACTGGGGCTGCTGAGCCTGTCCCTGGACCGCACCGCCGTCCAGGACCACGCGGCCGCGCTGCTGGGCCGGGAAGGGTTCCAGCTGCGCTTCCACTCCGGAAACCCGGTGAGCGCTGCGATGGCCCAGTACCTGGCCCGGCTCATCACCGCCCTGGGCCGCGACCAGCTCGACAGCGAGGCCATGTCCCAGCCCCTGCTGCGCCAGGAGGCCTTCCGGTCGGCGGCGACCGCGGTGCTGCACACCTTCCCCAGCACCTTCCTGGACCAGCCGCCCCAGCCGGCGGACTCCGACCGGGTCCCGGGTGGGGTGCGCCGGGCGATCGCGCACATGGAGGAGCACTTGTCCGACCCGCTGACCCTGGCCGAACTGGCGGACGCGGCGCGGATGAGCCCACGCGGGCTGCAGGCCGCCTTCGCCCGCCACCTGGACACCACCCCCATGAACCATCTGCGCAGCCTGCGGCTGGCCGCCGCCCACACCGAGCTCGTGGCCTCAGACCCCGCCGCGGGTGCGACCGTGGCCGCCATCGCCGCCCGGTGGGGCTTCCCCCACCCCGGGCGCTTCGCCGCCGAATACCGGGCCGCCTACGGTGTGCCGCCCAAGACCACCCTGCAGCGTTGAACACCGTCAGCAGTCCACCGCTGGGACCGTCTCACGGCCTCAGTGCACCCCGGCCCCTTCCCTTCCAACCGTCGGACTCCAGGACTGGGGGCCGCCGCCGGAGCCGGACAAGGCGGTGAGGGGCCTCCACCGCTTCACAGATGGCCGGCTACCGGTCACGTTCCACGAAAGCGACGTTGCAGGAGGGGTTCCTCTCACGTGCATTCACCAAACTGAACCACATCGAGATGTGTCAGTGAGTCAGGTGTCGGTCCAAGCGTGCGCCGCAGCGCGGAGGTGCTGACAAGCGGAGTGCTGACGGGTGGTGTTGTTGCCACCGTGGGGGTAGCAGGCAACTTCGCCAGGATGTCGGGATCAGTTCTTAGCGGTCATCAGGCTGGCCGCGCGGTGCCCATTGCGGCCGTTGCCCTGGGTGGTCAGACGTCGATGACCTCCCAGGGGTGACATTGTCCGGCCCCGGGGGCAGCGCGTAGCGTTCGGGCTCTCAGGCCTCGATGGACCATGTCACCGCCTCGGGGCGCCGCACCTTCCGGGAGTGAACCATGGAACAGGACCCGACCACAACGGACCCCCAGCTCTACCGGGTGGTGTTCGAGAACGAGCGGGTGCGGGTGCTGGAGTACCGCGACCACCCCGGGGACAAGACCCATGAGCATCACCACGGGGACAGTGTGATGGTCACTCTCAGCGCGTTTCAGCGGGAGATCACCGTCGATAGCACTGTTCATCCGGTCGAGTTGGCCGCCCACCACGTGCAGTGGGTACCGGCCCAGAATCACGTCGGTCACAACGTGGGGACCACTGAGACCCATGTGCTGTTCGTCGAGCTGAAGTGACCCGAGTTCACGATGACTGGATGGGTCGGTGTCGGACAGTCGATCCATGACCTGGCCTCGAGAACCGACCCGTCCTGCCCCCACGGCTGGCAGTCACCGCACGAGAAGGCCGGTTACCGGCCGGTGTCCGCAGGCTTGAGCCTTGACGTGCTCGTGCCGGTTGAACGGTCGCTGATGAACAGGCCATGCAAGAGCCGCTCGCCGCTTACCGCTTCACATGAGGCCCATTGTCGGCGGCGCACGCAGTATCCACACTCCTCAGCGGGCCCTCGATGCGATCTGGGTGATCGATGGTTGCAGTGTGTCTTGCGCACAATGTGCGGCGCATTGCACTGAGCGCGCCTATCCTCTGGCCCATGGGAGACCGACTGTACGAACTGATGGACGCCCGTCAGGCCGCTGATGCGCTGGACGCCTATCTGGCCGAACGGGCCCCGGCGCTGCGACGCCTGCGCAAGACACTGGTCGACCACGGTCTGGACCCGGAGGAGATGCTGGACGGCTCCGTCTACTCCGTCTCCCCGCTGTGGGCGTGGATCAGCGCCCGGGCCACCGAGTGCGGTGTGGCCCAGCACCCGCTCACCGAGGACCCGACCCGTCACTCCTGGTCGTCCTGGGCACGGCACGGCCGGCTGGTGGACCCGCACCCAACCGTCGGGACCCTGCGGCTGGTGGACGGCTTCGTCTCCTATCTCGGGCAGATCCTGTGCGCCGCCGTTCCCGGGGCGATCTGGGTCGTGGGGGAGCACCGGATCGCCGCCCACCCGCTGCTCAACCGCCCGGTGCTCGCTGCCGGCCACCACCAGATCTTCCTGCCGCTCTTCCCGCTCTACGGCGCCTATCAGTGCGCGTACCAGAGGTTCCCGATGTCCGGGACAGAGATGCTCGCCCACACCCGACGCACCATCCACGCCCTGGAGGGAGGCGGTACAGAAGCCGCTGATCTCGAGGAGCCGATGGTGACCGTCGTCGCGGAGGTCGGCTGCTTCGACGTCGGGCTGCGTGAGGACGTCGCTGCGCACCCCGGCCTGGTGGAGCAGCTGGTCGCCGAGCTCGCCGACCGCGACGGCATCCTGTCGGTCTACCGCTACGGGCCCGCGGCCATCGTCGTCGACTTCCCCGACTGGGACGAGCTGCAGCTGGACCTGTGGTGCACGCTGTGGTTGCAGCGCCACTTGCCGCGCTGAGCCGCCGGCTGTACGCGGGGCTGGTGGTCACCCTCGCCGTGACTCGTGGCGGTGCGCGCCGGCGTCCGCAGGTCGCGGCATGCACATCGGTAGCCCGCCGGCAGATGCCGACTGCCGAGATCCGGGCGGCGACTGACCCTGAGCTTGTGGCCTCACCGGGGTGCGGCGATCAGGCCTGGGCGTGTGGGTCTGGCCGAGGCCTCGGTAGGGCGCCCCAGGCGCCCGTGGGTTCCCAGGACCACGACCACCGCCAGCAGCGCCCACCGCTGGCCAGGGTCCCGGTCCGCGGCGGCACAGGCTCCGCCGCGCAACCCCACGGTGCGGCGGCGCCTGCGGGGTGCTCGTCGTCGGTGGTGATGTCAGCGGCGCAGGGTCTCGGCGGGTGTCTCCCCGTAGTGGTCGCGGTAGGCGGCGGCGAAGCGGCCGGGGTGGGCGAAGCCCCACCGGGCGGCAACCTCTGCCACGGTCTGCGCGCCTGAGGCGGCGAGCAGGTCGGTGTGGGCGGCGTCGATTCGGGCGGTGCGCAGGTAGCCCGTCGGCGTGGTGTCGAGGTGGCGGCGGAAGGCCGCCTGCAGGCCCCGCGGGCTCAGCCGGGCCGCCGCGGCGATCTCGGGCAGGCCGATGGGTTCGGCCAGGTGGGTCTCGCCACATAAGGCCGGGTAGAGGAACCCGGTGTGCTCATCGGGCTGGTTCAGGGGTGCTCTCAGCAACGACCACGTTCTCCGCGGGCCGTGTTCCCGTAGGAGGGCCGACTGGTCTGTGGCGGTGTCCGGCGGTCAGTCGGTGCGGGTGACGGTGGCGTCGGTGAGGATGAGTTCCTCGCCGCGGTCCACCAAGTATTGCGCGGTCTCCTCATCGGTGACCTGCTGCAGGGCTTCGAGGTCGTCGATGGTGAAGACGTCGCGTTGGGCCACGGTGCCGGTGACCTCCACGTCGTCGCCGAGGCCCAGGCCCTCAGGGAGCTGGTCGGCGATGATGACGGTGTCTTCTGCCCCGATGGTGATGATGCCGTGGGCCAGGACCTCCTGGACCTCGTTGGTCAGGGTCATGGCGTCCCCGACGAGCTCCTCGGTGGGGATCTGGGACTGGTCGGCTCGGGTCAGGTCGGTCTCACTGGTGCACCCGCTCATGGCGGCGGCCGTCAGCAGAGCCGCGGCACCGGTGGTGAGGGTGCGGGGCGTAGAAACCATGGTGATCCTGTCCTTCCGTGATCGTTCGTGATCTTTCGTGGCGTCGTCGGTGGGCGGAGCCAGCCGCCCCGGGCGTTGTGGTGGCCGCCGGATCAGGAGGCCGGCGTCGTGGCCTGTGGGATGGCGGTCTGCGGGGTGGGAGTCTGCACGGAGGTGGCGTTGAGGAAGGGCTGGCCGTCGTAGGAGGCCAGCACGTCGGGTCCGGGTGGGGCCCCGAGGTTCTCTTCGGTGTCCGGGACGTTGTAGGCCTCATGGACGGTGCCGGTGATCTCGACCTGCTCACCGGGGCGCAGGGCGGGGGAGGGGTCGTCGAAGTCCACCACCAGCAGCGGTGCGACCGCCTCGCCCTCACCGCTCTCCTCGCCGGTGTCTGCGGGGGTGGTGATGGTGAAGGCCACGGGGTTGACGACGGTTTCCATCTGGGCGCGCAGTGTCACCTCCTGCTCGGCGTAGTGCTCGAGGTCTTCGGCGAAGGCCTGGTCGTAGGGGCCGGCGTAGGGCCCGGCGGGCAGCGCGTCGGGATCCAGTAGCTGTTCCACGGGCGCACCCGATGGGGGCGTGGTCGGCCCGCCGCAACCGGACAGTGCCAGGGCGGCCACAGCGACGGCTGCGGCGGTGGCGGCCTTGCGGGGCCGGTGATCGTGGTCGGGCATGGGTATCACTCCTCGTTGCAGCTGGGGCACCGGCAGCGCAAGTGTCTCCGACCGGAGGTTCGGCAAACCGAGGCGGGGCTGAGCGCGGCACCGGGATGTCTTTTCACGCTATGGCCCCCGAGGAGGTGGTGGGCAGGAATCCAGAGGATGTCCAGGGACCCGTCCGGGAGCGTGCACTGGACCGGTATGCAATCGATACGAACCTGCCATGGCGGCCGTGGTCGACGTACATGTGGGCTTCTTGAGGGCCGGCATGGGAAGCGGCAGTGGGACCCGGACTCAAGAAGGCGATCGGACAGCGGCCGGAAGGGAGCATGGGTGCCGATTGACTTAACATATGGCCGCCTCTCGGGCAGCACGCCAACTCGGACGTCACCTGCATATGCTGTAGTTCCGGACATTGGAGCAGGGGTCCAACGTCCCCTTCAGGTCAGGATCCACTGGCCGGGTCGGTACTCCTCACCCTGTTGGTGCACGGCGTGCTACTGCCACCGACGCTGGTCTTGTGCGCACAATTCCACCCAGGGACGCTGACGGTTCTGAGAGCGGCCGCAGCGATGCCTGCGTCTGGACAGGGGGTTCCTTGCTGATGACCCACCCCGCGCAGGAGTACGACGTCATCATCGCCGGTGGTGGGCTTGCCGGGCGCAGCCTCGCCTATTTCCTGAGTCGGGAACCAGGGCTGGCCGGTACCCGGATCCTCATCATCGACGACGCCGCAGATCGATATCCGCACCGTTCCTTGATCTACTGGCACGACAACGCCCTCCCGCTGCCCCTGACTCCCGAAGCCACGTTCACGAGCCTCGCCGTTGACGCCGGGCCTGCCCAGCGGATGCTGCCGCTGAAGCGCCACCGCTTGTGCCTCACCTCGTCACGGCCCGTCTTCCGATGCCTCGACGACGTCATCGACGCCAATCCGCACATCACCCGTCTGGACGCCCAGGTCTCACGAGTGCGGGCCCATGCCGCCTCGGTGGAGGTGGCCCTCTCCGATGGCCGGCTCTTCACGGGGTCCCACTGCTTCGACAGCACCGTGCCCCCGGACGGTATCAAGGCGCCACTGCTCATGTCGGGGGAGGTTCGACGGGTGCGAACCGCGCACGATTGCTTCGACCCGTCGATTGCCACCTTCATCGATTTCCGGTCCGGTGAGCACGACCCCGTGCATTTCCACTGCGTCCTGCCGATCACGGCCCGAGAAGCCGTCGTTGAAGTCACCCGGATCACTCCGTGGCAGGTTCCCAGCCCGGAGTTCTCGTTCGAACAGGCCACGTCGGCTTACCTGCGCAAGGTGTGGGGTGTGGACGAGTTCGCCTCGGTGTCCGTGGAACGAGGCTCCATCCCCTTGGGGGTCCGCCCCAGTCCTACCCGCGGCCGCCATGTGCGCATCGGATCACCCTCCGGGGCCGTGAAGGCCACCACAGGGTACGGCTTCACCCGCGTCCTTCACCAAGCCCAGCACATCGCCTCCACGCTGGCATCCACCGGGTCACCTGACACTGCCCGGCCGTCCCCACGCTTCGGCTGGTACGACAAACCCGTGCTGAAGATGTGGAAGCACGATCCTGCACACGCGGTGCAATTCATGAGAGCCACGTTCTCCTCGGGCGATGCTGATCTCGTCCTCGACTTCCTCGACGAGCGCACCACTTTCGCGCAGGAACGGGGACTGTTCAGCTCCATGCCGGTCACCACGCTCCTGCGGCCACGTCTATGGATCTGAACCCGTCAACAGAACCTCTTGTCCGGGAGGACCGGCAAACCAACCTTCTGCACGCGGGAGCTCTCAAGGGATTCGGCACGGGGCGCGAAAGGCTCTCCCGGGGCTGCCCCACCCTCAGGTGACATCAGATCCAGCGTGCCCACCAGGCAGGCACAGGCGAGGTCTCACCGAGGCGGCTGCGCAGTCGCTGCTCGACCCTTGGGCGCCGGAGGCGAAGGCCTGACCGGGGTGGCTCGTTTCCGCGACGTCACCTATGCCACGGCCACCGGACACTGCCTACGGGACGACGTCGCAGATGTGGTTCCCCTGCGGGCATTGTCGGCTGGTCCGGAACATGTTTGCCGTCTCCAGGGCGCTGTGGGTCACGTGAGGTGGATTGCGGGTGCTGATCACTTGAGGGGCGTTTCCTGCAGTTGATGTCGCTGTGGCCCCGACGCCGGAGGACCCGACGCCGCGGGCGGCAAGGGTGTCCGGCAGGGTGGTGCTTGCGTGCGGGGATGCTCAGGGCGTGTGCTCGGCAGTCGGGACGGCGTCGTACTGCTGCCGTGCGGTGAGGATCGCCGGCATGTGCGTCGTCGCCCACTCCTCCAGGGCCTTCAGGGGTTCCTGCAGCGTGACTCCGGCCTCGGTGAGCTCGTACTCGACCCGTGGGGGGACTTGGGGGTAGACCGTGCGGGTCACGAGTCCGTCGCGTTCCAGGGCCCGCAGGGTCTGGGTCAGCATCTTCTGCGACACCCCGTCGACGCGCGCTGCCAGCTGGGAGAACCGCAGGGGGCCCTGGGTGAGGGCGCCGACGACCAGGACGGTCCAGCGGTCCCCGATGCGGTCCAGCACCTGCCGGGAGGGGCAGTTGCGCTGGTACGGGTCAGCCGGGTGTTGGTCCATGAACGGGCTCCTGAGTTACTCCAGGGTGGGTCACTTACTGACAAGTGCCTACTTCCCTTGGGTTTGTCAGTTACTTAGGGTAACTGTCAGGGGTTCCGGAGGGAACCCCTGACCCCTGACAGAGGAGAGACAGCACATGACACGCATCGCAGTTCTGGGTGGCACCGGATACGCCGGTTCCCACATCGGGGCCGAGGCGGCCCGGCGGGGCCACGAGGTGACGTCCTACAGCCGCACCACCCCGGCGGAGCCGGTCGAGGGGGTCACCTACGTCACCGGCTCGGTGTTCGATGACGCGTTCCTGGCCCAGGTCGTGACGGACGCCGAGGTGGTCGTCGAAACGCTCTCGCCCCGCGGGGAACTGGAGGGCAAGCTCGAGGGTGTGGTGGATGAGCTCATCGACCTGGCCCGGGCCGCCGGGACCCGGCTGGGGGTGATCGGTGGGGCCGGGTCCTTGCTGGTCGCCGAGGGCGGGCCGAAGCTGATGGACACCGACGGCTTCCCGGCCGAGATCCTGCCCGAGGTCCGGACCGGTGAGGCGCTGCTGGAGACCCTGCGCGGCACCGAGGAGGACCTGGACTGGTTCTATGTCAGCCCCGCCGGCGGCTTCGGCGCGTGGGCCCCCGGCGAGGCCACCGGGCACTTCAGGATTGGCGGCGATGTGCTCCTGACCGACGAGGAGGGCGACTCGTTCATCTCCGGGGCGGACCTGGCCACCGCCGTCGTCGACGAGATCGAGACCCCGGCCCACTCCCGCCGCCGGTTCACCGTCGCCTACTGACCGCCAGGCTTGCCCGCGAGGCCCCTCCATCCACCAGGCGCAGGGGCCTGCGCACCACCGTCGGGCCGGCCACCACGGGTTCGACAGGAGGCCGCCACCGTCAACCAGGCCTTCGTGCGCCGAGCTCTGGCAGCACTCCGGGCCCAGCCCGAGTACTTCCGGCGCCGCGGTCTTCGTCCACGGCGGCGCCAGGTTCATCGCCGCCGCCGGCGGCTGCGAGGACGTCCTGGCCCTGGCAGCCGTGGCCCTGTTCTTCACCCTGGCCGGGTCCGGGCTCAGGTCGGCCGACCGGGTCATCGCCTCCCGCGAACCCGGACACGTGCCCCTGCTCCGACCTGCTCTACCCGCGCCGACAGCACCGCGCCGGCGCCCTGGCGCGAGCCTGGTGATCGGGGCGATACTGGGGGCGTGGCTTGAGAAGCGACACGGGCAGGGAACGACGCACCCTGCAGGGCGCCGGACCCCCGTGGGAGTCCGGCGTCCTCGTCGGTTGAGCACCCAGGCGGCATCGCGGCCGCCCCGGCGGGGCGCTGTGCCGAAGTGGCCGGGCATCCCGCACGGACCGGGGCCCCACCCGGCGTGGGTGCCGGGCGGGGCCCTGGTCGATGCAATCGGCCAGGGGTGGGGGCAGGCGATTCCCTCCCGTTCCGATCCGTCGAGCCCGTCACACCCATGCCCTCCGGCGGCGCAGTACCCGCCGCTTGGACGGGCTACGGCTGCGGTAGTTTCCGGACATCTCAGGATCGCGTAGGTGCTGTGCGCACAGTCCGGTCGGTGCAGGTCACCAGCATGCCGATCCCGGTAGGGGCGTGTTCACGCTGTGAGGGACTGTGGCCGCAACTCTATGGCGTGCTGGATCGCCACCGGATGTCCCGTGGCGCCGCGCCGTCAATCGCAGTCCCGACCCGCGTTACATATGGCCGGTCAGCGGCCGACCGGGGACTATCGCAGTAACGGGTGCACCGGTGAGGTCCGCCCGTCCGCGGTGCATCGCCGGAGGGTCAGGAAGGCCATCCCTGACGGATCGGAGGAGAGATGGACGCCCGGTTGCTCTCCGAGCTTCTCCTGCTGCGCGCCTCGTGGCGGCGCCGTGACCAGTGGGGCGCGCAGCGCATCGCGCTGGAGCAGGCCCGAGGCCTGGTTCGGTTGCGGAGGGTCGCCTACGCCCGCTCGGCGTTCTACCGCCGCCACCACGCCGGGCTGCTCGACGCCCCGCTCTCGCAGCTACCGCCGGTGACCAAGGCGCAGCTGATGGAGCACTTCGACGAGGCGGTCACCGCCCCGGGGCTGCGGCGCACCGATGTCGAGGCGCACCTGCGGGAACTCCAGAGCACGGGGACGGACCCGGGGACGCCGTGGCGGGGCCGCTGGTGGACGGCCGCCACCGCCGGCACCACCGGCCGGCCCGGGACGTTCGTGTGGAACCGGGCCGAGTGGGCGATCGTGCTGGCCTCCTATGCGAGGGCCAACGACTGGGCCGAGGTGCCGGCCGGGCTCACCCGCCCCCTGCGGGTGGCGGTGGTCAGCTCCCGGGTGCCCACCCACCAGTCGGCGGTGGTCGGGGCTTCCCTGCAGTCACGCATGGTGCCCACCCTGCGCCTGGACGCCACCGACCCGCTGCCCCAGGCCGTCGCCCAGCTCAACGCCTTCCGGCCCCGGCTGCTGGTGGGCTACCCCTCGGCCCTGCTCCCACTGGCCGCTGAACAAGCGGCGGGGCGTCTGGCCATTGCCCCGGCCTCCGTGGTCTCGGCCTCCGAGGTGCTCGCCGCGCAGACCGCCGCCGCGATCCAGGCGGCCTGGGGCACCGCCCCCTTCGACGTCTACGCCGCCACCGAGACCGCCGGGATCGCCTCCCCGTGTCGCTACCGCACCCGCCACCTCTACGAGGACCTGGTCATCGTGGAGCCGGTCGACGAGGTCGGGGTCCCCGTCCCGGCGGGCACGGTGGGGGCGCGCCTGTTGGTCACCGTGCTGTTCTCCCGGACCCTGCCCCTGATCCGCTACGAGATGAGCGACCGGGTCGCGCTGGGTCCGCGGGGGTGCAGGTGCGGGCGGTCCTTCGCCCGGCTGGAGACCATCGAGGGCCGGCGGGAGGACATGCTCGAGTGCCCCGGGGCCGGCGGTCCGGTGCGGGTGCACCCCAATGTCTTCCACCGGGTGCTCGACGAGGTCTCGGTGGCCGGGTGGCAGGTGGCCCAGCGCCCCGACGGTCTGCGGGTCCGGGTCGCCGGACTGGCCCCGGGGCACACCGTCGAATCGGTCCGGGCCGGTGTGGCCGGGGCTCTGGCCGCAACCGGCGTGGTGGACACCCCGGTGGACGTGGGCGTGGTGACCGAACTGAAGCGCACCCGGCTGGGCAAGGCACCCCTGGTGCAGGCCTTGCAGCGATCGACCGGCCAGTGAGTCGCCTCCGGCACCGGTTTCCGTAGCGGTAAGCCCGGCCGTTCCCTCCTGGGGCTGAGCCCACCACGACCGGCCCCGCCACGGCCCGCCGGCAACGTGGCGACGCTGTGGCCCGGGGCGGCCGCGATGGAGCGATAGCGGTTGGTGATCGGTCGTGGTGGTGGCAGATGTCCGTCCGGCGGGGGATCTGCGGGCGGTCGCAGCGGGGAAGAATCGGGTGGCCGTGCTGCCGTTGAGAGTCTTGTTGTCCGTGGGTTCCGTCCCTGTCCTGTCCGTTCGTGAGTTGGTGTGTGGTTATGCCGGGGTCCCGGTGACCGCCGGGGTCAGCTTCGAGGTGCGTCCGGGCGAGGCGGTGGTGCTGCGCGGGGCCAATGGGGCGGGCAACCCGGCTAGTCCTCAAGACACCGTCTTCCAGTCACAGCCACATGCGGTGCGCGGTCAGCACCACGGGCGCGCCCATTTTGCTAGGGTGATCGGCAAGTGGAGCCCTCACGTTCCTTAGTGGCCGATCGCTATGAGGCGTGAATCGCGTACCGGGCAGGATATGAGCTCGCCGAGTACGGCAAGTCGAGGAGAATCGACGTGTCGGAATGCTCGAAAATCCATTACGCCAGCCGTCGGACTGCTGTGATAGCCATGCAAGCAATAGCCCGCAATTATGCGGCTCGAGGCCTCGATGGCCCGAGGGGCGCGTATTTCTGCAGTCCGTGCCGCTGCTGGCATCTAACGTCCAAGGCTGGAGTACAGACTCCGCCGTGGGAGAGGCCTCGAGTCCGGCACTGAACGAGGTATGTCCGTGCCGTCTGCTTCGGCATGCCTGTTATTCCGGAAGACACCCCCTTTCGAGCGCCCGTTAACGCGGATGGGAACTGCTCCTGCAATATCATGACCTTGAAGCCAGACGAGCAAGGGGAAATCTGATGGACCATGAGAAGCGGAAATGCATTGACACGACCTTTAACGTCAACTCCGATGCCCAAGGGAAAGACCCGGACAAGTACAGCCCGACTCTGAAGGACTACCACCGAAAGCTGTGGAGCAAGGAGCTGCCCTGCGGGATCGGGCGTTTCGATCTGACACCTGAACCCGACGCATACCTGGTGCACAGGTCCTCGAATGGTGTCTTTTTCATGGCCAGTGACGCCATCACCACCAGGCTCAAGAAGCGGGCGCGGTACATTATCAATAACATTCCGCCCGAATATCTGCCGGCGTGGCCCGGCTACACGATCGGAAGCTCCATCGTGTTCCCGGGAAACAAAGTCGACGGGAAGATGACCCTCAACGGCGCCCGCGGATTCAACAGCAAGATCGCTGACCGCTTCGACCTAACCCTGGAATGCATCCGCCGCTACTATGACGGCCGCCACCAGCCGAGTCCCCTCGAAGACGTCCTGGCCAGGTACGAAGAATTCTTCGACCTGTTCTGCGACTTCAACGGGTACGTCGACTTTTTCCTCCTGCAAGACCTGCTGAACGATGACGGGACCATCGACTTCTTCCACAAATTCAAGGACTTCGACACCCCGGCTGTTCCGAAGGACGAGGCCGAATATCTGAAGTACTTGGCGAAGAGCAACCGCTTCATCAACGCACGCAACGCCAGGATCAACACTCAACCGTGCACGGGCGGTTGCCGTCAGTGAGGCTGACTTGCAGTGGGCTGCCGTGGGCGTCGACGCTCAGGCGGTGCTTGTAACCTGGCCGGCCGCGATCGACGGGGCTGTGCCCGACGTGGTCCCCCCCTTTGAGAGCCCGCACGTGCGAGCCGTCCACCGCACACCGGTCCAGGTCCAGTGCCCCGGCCGCGCGCAGCTCACCTAACAGCATCTCGTGCACTGCCAGCCACATGCCGGCCTCCGTCCAGTCCCTCATGCGCCGCCAGCATGACCCTCCGGAAACGCCCAGCAGCTCCCGGGGCAGCTGGTGCCAGCCGATCCCGGTCTTGAGCACGAACACGATTACGGCCAACGCGGCCTGCTCATCGGCCGGCCTCCGCCCCGGGGTGCTGATAGCGCCGGGGTGGGCGTGGTGGCAACAACGGCTCGACTCGCTTCCACAGCGAGTCTGGAACGAGATGCCCCATCATGCCCACCAGGGTCGCCGGGGACTCCGTCAGCGTTCAAGAGCTACCCCGAACCCCTTCTGAAATGACCTTCTATTCGGACAATCGTGCCGACCATTCGGGCGGTCGACACGCTGGCTGGATCTGCCGAGGCTCAGGAAGCCACCATCCGGCTCGTCGAAAACATGGATCAGAACGAAGCGATAATGTCGATCACGTGGCCGCGACGCTGACGCTCAGCCGAGCACCGTGAACCCGCTCCGCTTCACGTATCTGGTGATGTAGCTGCGGTGCCCCTGCGCCGTTTCACGCGCTGACTTCCCTTCCCCCATCTCCCTCTCGGGATGACAGGACACCTAAAGGTTCTGCGCTTGACAATTGGCCGGCTACCGGACATCACTCGCCGCAACGACGATGCGAATCTTCCACCCAGGGGCGCGCGGATCAGTATCCGGTATATGGCGTGACGACCGACGGATGGGTCTTTCTCCGATGTCCGGCCTATGTCCTTACGGGATGAGCGGCTGTCGGCACCTCGTCGCTCCGTCCTGGCGCTGCCATCCCGGGTCAGGGCGGTGTCGAAGGAGGACGGCTTCGATCCGGTGACAACAGCATCTCGAGCGGAAGTACCGTGTTCGGAACAGTTGCATCAGCCGATGTGCACGCAACATGAGGAACAGCCGATGCGGACCCTCGCTGTGACGCAGAACATCGTGCTGGAAGGGCGATCGAGATGCTCACCGACTGGTTCGGCCCGTTGGGTCACGGCGCCGCCGAGGCGGGTGATCTCATGGAAGAGAACCACCGGCAGGACGCTGCCGCCGACGCCTTGATCCTGGGGCGGCGCACGTTCCAGGATTTCCGAGGCTGCTGGCCCCAACGGACCGACGACACCACCGGTATCACCGACTACCTCAACCGCGTCCACAAGTACGTCGTGTCCTCAACGCTGACCGAGCCGGCGTGGGAGAACTCCACCATCATCAGCAGTGACCCGATCGAACACGTGCGCGCACTCCAGCAGCAGGACGGCCTCGACATCGTGGTGACCGGCAGCATCACACTCACCCATGCGCTCATCAGGGCCCGCTTGGTCGATGAGTACCGGCTCTTCGTCTACCACTCAGTCCAGGGGCGCGGGCGGAGACTGTTCCCGGACGGACATGAAATTCCCTTGTTGCGCTTGACGGACTCCAAGGCTTTTCGAAGCGGCGTCACGCTGCAACGCTACGCATCCGCATCGCCTACGACTCCTGGTCCGCTGTAGCACTACCTCCACCACGCACCGGCAGGTCAGGGTGGGCCGAGACAGACGCCGACCCCACCGCTGGATCGCCGCGTCTGAAGTCGCGATGCAGTGAGAGTTCCCTGAGAGTCAGTGGGACAGCCGAAGCTGCAGCTTGTTCTTTCTCCTGCCATGACGGTGCCTTCCATCGGATGTGGCAACCATGACGAGAAACTGCGCAGGGAGGATGCTGGGCTGTAGGCGGTCACATCGATCAGGAGGAGTCACCAGAATGACAGCAGACCAGCAAAGCGCCACCGCTCAAGAGCGGCCCCCGGGAGGAAGTTTGCTCACCGTGCTGGTGGCTTTGGGCGCGAACTTCCTCGTCGCCGCCGCCAAGACCATCACCGCCGCGATCACAGGGTCAGCCGCGATGGTCGCCGAGGCCGCCCACTCCTGGGCCGACACCGGCAACGAGGTCTTCCTCCTGATCGCCGAGCGCCGCTCCGCGCGGCCCCGCGACCGCAGCCACCCGCGCGGCTACGGGCGGGAGGGCTATGTGTGGTCGATGTTCGCCGCCTTCGGATTGTTCGTCGCCGGCTCGGTGGTCTCCATCACCCACGGGGTGCAGGAGCTGGGCGCGGAGCAGTCCGAGGCCGACTATCTACCCGCCTACATCGTGCTCGCGGTGTCCTTCGTCCTGGAAGGGGTGTCCTTCGCTCAAGCCCTACGGCAGACCCGCGGCCTGGCCGGTGAACTGGGGCTGCACCCGCTGCGCTTCATCCAGCGCACCTCCGACCCGACCCTGCGCGCGGTCTTCGTGGAGGACGCGGTGGCGCTGATCGGCATCGTGGTGGCCGCCACCGCGATGGCCGCCCACCAGCTCACCGGCAACCCTGTCTGGGACGCGGCCGGGTCCATCCTGGTCGGTGTGCTGCTGGGCGTGGTCGCCGTCTTCCTCATCGTCCGCAACAAGGACTTCCTCACCGGTCAGCCCACCGACCCGTGGCTGCACGAGCGGCTGCTCGCGGCTATTCTGGCGGACCCGGAAGTCCAGCGGGCCACCTACCTGCACACCGAGTTCGTCGGCGCCCGCAAGGTCTTCCTCGTCGCTGCCGTGGACCTCACCGGCGACGACGCCGAACACCATCTCGCCACTCGGCTGCGCACCGTCGAGGCGCGCCTGGAGGAGCACGAGCTCATCGAGGACGCCGTCCTGACCCTTTCCCTGCCCCAGGCACCCGCCCTGCAACTCCACACTTCTTCGACCCAGCACGATTCCTCAACCACCACGTCCAGCGATCGGACACCCTGACCCCGGCCCCGAGTCGCCGCCCCGCCCGGGGACCACCGCAACCGCAAGGTCCTCGAAGGCCGCCGCCGCCATATCGAGTCATGGCGATGCCTTCGCCGGCTGTGGCAAGCACACGATCGTCTACCGCGCTGCCGTGAGACTCCGCGCCATCATGGCCAGAGCAGACACCAGCAACGCCACCCGTAGGTGATGCTGCAGTAGGCGTTGACTGGTGAATGGTCTGATGCCTGTGGTAACGACTCACCAGTGGGGGCACTCCGCCTTTTCGAGGCCCTCGGGCGGCATACTCGGGCCATGGAAGCGGAGCAGAAGGCGGACCTGCAACGGTACTTGACCAGCGCGCGGCAGGCGCTGCTGTGGAAACTGGACGGGCTGTCCGAGTACGACGTGCGCCGGCCGATGACCCCGACGGGGACGAACCTACTGGGTTTGGTCAAGCACGTGGCCACCGTCGAACTGGAGTACTTCGGTCTGGTTTTCGACCGGCCCTCTGCGGAGCCGTTGCCGTGGTCCGCGGAGGATGCCGACCCCAACGCGGACCTGTGGGCCACGGTCGAGCAATCGCGCCAGGACATCGTGGGGCTCTACCAGCGAGCCTGGGCGCACGCCGACGCCACGATCGACGATCTCTCCCTGGGCGCCGCCGGCTACGTGCCGTGGTGGGGTGAGGGACGCCGCGAGGTGACACTGCACCGCATCCTGGTGCACGTGATCGCCGAGACCCATCGGCATGCCGGGCACGCGGACATCCTGCGAGAGCTCATCGACGGGTCCGTCGGTCTGCGTACCGGCAACGAGAACATGCCACCGGTTCCGGCCGAGTGGTGGGGACGGTACCGCCAGCGGTTGGAACAGGCCGCTCAGGACGCGGCGGGGTCAGGGCCCGAGCGAAATGTAGGAGACAGCTCGGCATAAGGCTCGTTCTCGGCTTGACGGGGTGGTCTGCCACTGGTGCGGCCGAGGCGGGGCGTAGGGCACGACACCGGTGGTGGGGCCCGTGGGAGGGGATGCTACGTCCCTGGGTGCATCGATGCCGGTGGCCGAGGTTGCGACCCCTGGGCCCCTGTGTGACCGCCTCGTGCGGCTGATCCTGTCCGGTGCGAAGAGGGGCACATCCTGCCTGTTGGACGACTACCAGGTCGAAAGTCAGCCCCTGCCGCGCCCCGGCCAGCGCCAGGCACTCATCGCCGCGTCCGGGCGGGTGGTCGCCGCCCTGGAGATCACAAGCGTGGCCACGGTGCGGTTGGCCGAGGTGACCTGGGAGTACGTGCTGGCCGAGGGTGGGGGGCACCGCACCGTGGACCAGTGGCGGGAGGCCCCATGAGGAGTTCTGGACGGCCGCGCCGCCGGAAGCGGGCGTCGAGGTCCAGAGGCGCATTGTGGGCGACGACACCGTCGTGGTGTTAGAACGCCTCCGACTCCTCCAGGATCCGGTGGAGTGACCCCCCATCGGCTGAACTCGTGGTGCGCCGCCCGCACCACTCCAGCGCACGATCAGCACCAGGCCGCTTGGTTTACATATGGCCGGCTACCGGACGCCGCCCACGGAAACGACGCTGCAGTAGGGGTTCCCTGGGTCGTTGCGGTGGTGACAACACCGAACGGTGGGGGTGATGTTGTGGATGGGCACGCGCTACGGCTGACGATGCGGCGCGGGCGAGGGGAGTGAGCACCCGTGCCGGCGAGATCGGCAACACGGAGGCCGCCGCGCGTTGTGGGCTTCGGATCGTGGCGTGAATCAACCAGCAGACATCAGACAGAACCACCTGGCACCCGTGGTCTCCGCCACCGGATGGGGACACGTATCTCCGTCGCCTCGATCCTGTCGGAGCGGTCGCGGCAGCGCCCATGGAGCGTCTCGCGCACCGCCACACGCGCTGCCTCGACGACCACCTGCCGTGCGGCACAGAACGGCCGGGTTCAGCGGTGACTACAGCCGCACAGCGAGATCTCCACGGAAGCAGACGATCTCCGTCTGCGGAACGAACATGCTCGCGAACGCTTTCGCGGATGGCGACGGGTCGGCGCGAATGGCAAGGTGCACCTCCCACTCCGGCGCGTCGGAGAGCGGCGTGTGCACGAGGTGCTGGGCTGCTTGCTTCGCGGCGATCGACTCGGGCACCATCGCGATCCCGAAGCCGCGTGTGACGAGGTCAACGAGCATGTGCACGTCGTTGGCCTCGACGACCGTGCGACGTGTCACACCGGCGGTGGCCAGCGCTGCGTCGAGTACGCGCCTGGCCTCCCAGGTGTCACCGAAGTCGACGGTGCGGACATCCTGCAGATCTGCCAGTGACGTGTACGGCACTTCAATGTGTGAGAGTGCGACGAACGGCTCCCGACGCAGCAGCAAGCTGTCGTTCATGGGAGCGGATCCCGCCGGTGCGGCGACGAGAGCGACGTCGAGGCGCCCGTCGTCGAGCATCGGCGCGAGGCGTGAGCTCACGTCCTGGACGAATTCGAGGTCGGCTGTGGGGTGCTCGCTGGCGAACGTCGTCAGGAGGTCGACGATGTCGACGGCGCCACCGAGGCACTGCTCGGCGCCGATGCGCAGTTCAGCATGCTCCGGCTCGTCGCCGAGAACGGCGCGCTGGGCGTCGCGCACCTGCTCGAGGATCCGCTCGGCCCGCGGCCGGAACGCCGCGCCCGGACTCGTCAGGGACGCGCCGTGGCGGCCGCGCGTGAACAGCTGAGTCCCGAGCTCGCGCTCGAGCGAGCGGATCGACGCCGACAGCCCGGGCTGTGAGACGAACGAGCGCTCGGCCGCGCGCGTGAAACTGCCTTGCTCGGCGACGGCGACGAAGAACTCCAGCTGACGAACATCCATACGCGCCACGTTAGTCGGGTTGGATCAGTACGGCTGAGTCTCCAGCTCGGTGGCGAACACCCGCAGCTGGCTGCGCTGGGCGTGCATCTGCCACAGCTTCTCCGCGAGCACCTGCGGATCCTTCTGCTCGTCGCCCGGAACGATCGCCCCGGGGATGATGAGCTGGCCGACGTAGATCGGCTCGTCCTTCAGCGCCTGGTCCAGCATCTCCACGTACGCCGTCTCACCGGCGAACCCGATCGAGGTGCCGGCGAAGTGCTGCACCGGCTGCACCGCACTTCCGCCGTTGACGAAGAGGAGAGAGCCCTTCCTCAGCACGCGCATGCCCTGCAGCACCTGGTGCACGGCGGCGACGGGGCCGTAGATCGAGAACTCGACGGCGGCCCTGATGTCCCCGACCGTCGACTCCAGGAGCGGTCGCAGGAATTCCTTCTGCGGCAGCGGGTTGTACGACAGGACCTCGATGAGGCCGAGATCCTGTGTCGCCTGGTCGAGGGCCGTGACGAGGCTGTCGGTGTCGCGCACGTTCGCCGCGTAGCCCTTCGCGGTGAAGCCGTCCGCGACCAGCTCGGAGGCCAGCTGATCGACCCGGTCCTGGTTCCGGGCGATGAGGGCCAGGCTGTAGCCCTCCCTGCCGAAGCGTCGAGCGAGTGCCTCGCCGAGGTTTCGTCCTGCTCCGATGATCGCGAAAGTTGTCATGGCGAACATGCTAGGTCGGATGCACCTCGCCAACGGTCCGCCGTTCAATAGTGATCTTCTATGGAATCAGTGAAATACGCCGCCGGCTGAGGGCGGTTGTGGTTCGTGGCTGCGGGTTCCCGGGGCCGACCGCAGATGGAGAAGGAGAACCTCTATGACTTCCGTTCCTGAGATCCGGATCGCCGATGGTGTCAGCATCCCGCAGCTGGGCTTCGGCGTGTACCAGGTTCCGCCGGAGACGACCGAGGCGGCCGTGACGATGGCCCTCGAAGTCGGATACCGCCACGTGGACACGGCCCAGATGTACGGCAACGAGCAGGGCGTCGGCGACGCGCTCAAAGCCTCGGACCTGAGCCGCGACGAGGTGTTCGTCACGAGCAAGCTCAACAACGGCTTCCACCGTCGTGACGACGCGCTGCGCGAGGCCGAGAAGAGCGTCGAGCGGCTCGGCGGCCCGATGGACCTGTTCCTCATCCACTGGCCGCTGCCCACGATCGACGTCGACTACCTCGAGACGTGGAAGGCCATGATCGAGATCCGCGACGCCGGCCTGACCCGCGCGATCGGCGTCTCGAACTTCCAGGTGCCCCACCTTCAGCGCATCATCGCCGAGACCGGCGTCAAGCCCGCCGTGAACCAGATCGAGGTGCACCCGTACCTGACCAACGAGACGGTGCGCAGCTACAACGCGCAGCAGGGCATCGCGACCGAGGCCTGGTCGCCCATCGCTCAGGGAGCGGTTCTCGACGACTCGGCGATCGCCGCGATCGCCGAGCGCCTCGGCAGGACGACCGCGCAGGTCACGCTGCGCTGGCACATCCAGCGCAACGACATCGTGTTCCCCAAGTCCGTCACTCGCGCGCGTGTCGAGGAGAACTTCCAGCTCTTCGACTTCGACCTGACCGACGCTGACGTCCAGGCGATCACGGCGCTGAACAAGGACCACCGTACGGGCCCGGACCCCGACACGTTCGACTACGTCCCCGCGTAACCGGCGCGCCCGCGCCGCGCCCAGCGGTTCGGAGCCGCCCACGAGCGAACCCGTGACGCCGGCGGGGAAATACCCTGTCCGGCGGATCGGGATCGACCGCACCACCCCGTTCCGGATGGCCCAGGCGGTGCGCGGGGTGGAGGGGCTGCATCTGGAGCAGGCCCGGCTGCAGGGTGCTCCGACCGGGGCGCTGGGACGAGCTGGGGCTGCTGAGTCTGTCCTTGGACTTCGCCGCGGTCCAGGCCCACGCGCGGAGCCTGCTGGGCCGGGAGGAGTTCCAGCTGCGCTTCACCGGTGGGACCCAGGTGGGCGCGCCGATGACCCTGGCCGAACCGGCGGCCGCGGCGCGGATGAGCCCGCGGGGACTGCAGGCGGCCTCCGCCCGGCACTTCGAGGCGACCCCCATGGGCCGTTTGCGCAGCCTGCGGCTGACCGCCGCCCACGCCGAGCTTGGTGGAGGCCGACCGTTCCGCTGGTGCGACCGTGGCCGTCGTCGCCGCTCGGTGGGGCTTCGCCCACCAGGGGCGCTGCGCAGCTGACCACCGGGCCGCCTACGGCGTGGCCCCCAGCGCCACGCTGAACCGCTGAGCACTGCGGCATCCGGCCGGCGGGACCACGTGGCGAGACATGGGGGCAGGGAGCACGGGTCACTCTGCCAGTGGCCGAAGAAGGCGGCAGCCCATCAGATGCCCGTGCTGGAGCGCCTGTGGCAGGTCACTCGGTTCCCGGGCCTCACCGGCGGCGGCAGAGCGCGGCGGGTGATGGCCTGGAAGCGGGCGTTAGCCGTGCTTTCTGTCGCCTTCGCCGGGAGTTTCGAGGGAATGGTTCACTCATGAAAACTGCCCAACCTCGCGACCGTTAATCGGAGAATCCCCACGGCATTTGCAAAGGTGCTTCGGCGCTGGCCCGAAAGAAGATTGAAAGGCAGCGCGTGGGGCTGGCGTGGAACCAGTTGTCGCAGGTGGCAGCGGGTTTCGGGGAGGATGAGCTGACCGTCGTTCCCGATGGATCAAGCAATGTGACGGCATATCTGGCAGTGTCACTGGAAACAGCTTTAGTGTCGGACGAATGAGGGGAGAACGCGAGGATGCAGAGGCCGCGGGGAAAGCAGGTCTCGCTATAGGTCTGGCGCTGTTCGGATGCATACTAGTGGGTTTACTCACGTACATTCTTTGGAGGGGATCCGGCAATGTGGTGTCGGCGTTCGTCGTCGCAGTAGTGCCGGTTGCGGTGAGCCTGGCGTGGCTGTGGTCACGCATGCGCTGAATCGTCCACAGGTCCTCAGTCCTGTGAGGGCGTACCACTGACGGGGACCTGGGCGCACGGAGGTGCCGGCGCCTCCGCACGGCGGGCGCGATCCGGGGCGAGCAGGCTCAGCTCGGGGAGAAGGGGTCCCGCGGGGAACGCGCATGTGGCCCAGCCCGCGGGGTTGCAGCGGGCACCGGTCGTCGGGCAGGACTCCTCGGCCCAGAACACCTCGGTCTACGGGCACCTGTCTCATCCCTCCGGGCCACCGACGAGCAGGTCGGGGCAGATTCCACCTGATCATGCATCAGTTCCTCACCGCCCTGGCGAGGCTTGCTGTCACCGCCATCTGTGCTCTGAGGGCTGCCTCAGCCGCCGCGTTGACTTCAGGAGGGATGAGCAAGCCTGCGGCGGGGGCTGCGTCCTACCCGCGTCGCACCACGTGATAGATCGTTTCGGACTGCGGCGCTGGGTGCGGCGAGTCGCTCCAACCGATCTCCGCAGCTTTGACGGAGATGGCGCGCTTGACCTCGGCGACGTCGACCTCGTCGTCGAAGAAAGCGATCGACAAGCCGTTGCCGGTTGCGGGGTCGACCAGGTGGTAAGCCTCCAGCACGCCAGGAACCGTCTTGGCGGCATCGATCACCCACTGACGATCGTCGTCGGGCATCGGCTCCCACACAGCAACACGAGCGAACATGACGCCTCCTGATCTGTCAGTGTGTCCCCACCGCAACGAAAGAGGGATTCAGCCGCCGCGACAAGAGGGGCAGACACGTCACGATGAGAACCTGCTCTACGGGGTGGTGACGTGGTCGCTCCTGTGTCGACTCCGGGCTGCAGACAGCCGGCCAGGTTCGCCGGTGACGAGGCGAGCCCCGCGGCGTGATCGGCGGCAGAAATTCCGTCGGGGACGTTCTCGGCGCGGATCTCCACGCTGGTGCCGCCCTCGACCGGGGAGAGTTCCCGGGTCATGGTCATGGTGCCGGCGTAGGCCGGGTCCTTGGGGACGAACTCCCCGGCCTGCACGATCTGCACCCCCGGGAATCGGCTCCACGAAGCGGGCTTCCACGACGTCGGATGCGGCGGTGGTCTTGCCGGGGGTGCCCGTGAGGTCGTCATCGGTGAGGACCATGCGGTAGGACCCGCCCGGGCGGGCGTCGAATCGATCGAAACGGGCGGTCATCCCTGTCGGCGGCAACCAGGTCGTGAGCGCGTCCAGGTCGATCAGGGCGGCGTAGACCCGCTCAGGGAAAGCGGGGACCACCCGTGAGGCGGTGTCCGTGCGGGCCATGGCGTCATGGTAGAACTCGGCCCCTGACCGGCTCCAGGGAGCGGCGGTCATGGGGACCGGGCATTCCGCTGCGAGACCTCTCGCGGCGGACCTACCGGGGGCTCACCGACCGGTCGACGGGGCGTCGCCGGCCGTTCGCTTTCAGGTCAGGCACGGGGCGGAGGATCGAGGCATGGCTACCTTTTCCCGTCGAGGACTGCTCCAGGGCTCCCTCGCAGCTTCCGCCCTGACCGTCGCCGGCACGACCGCGGCCTCTGCCGCCGGCCCCGTGGTGCCGGCCGGCCCGTCGTCCCCGGCCCTGGTGCGCCGACGCCTGCACCTGCCCAGCGGCATCGCCACCGGTGATGTGACGTCCTCTTCAGCGATCCTGTGGTCCCGCGCCGACGGTACGGGCCGCATGGTGGCGCGCCTGCGAGCCGTGGATGCCGAGGGCGCGCCCGTCCGCGGCCGCGGCGGCTTCGAACGGACCCTGACGTCCGGGTGGGTGAGCGAGACGACCGACCACACCGTCAAGATCGGGGCCACGGATCTCCCCTCGGGCACGCGCTTCGCACTCGAGGTGCGATTCGAGAACGAGGAGGGCGCGCTCTCCGACGCTCACCACGGCACCTTCCGGACCGCGCCGGGCGGCCGGGGAAGGGACCGTCCCGGCGGGCATGGGCATGGCGCCGGCAGCCGCGGCCAGTCCTTCGTGTGGACGGGCGACACAGCTGGACAGGGTTGGGGCATCAACCCGGATCTGCGCGGGATGTACACCTATCGGGCGATGCACGACCTGGACCCGGACTTCTTCATCCACTCCGGGGACACGATCTACGCGGACGGCCCGATCCAGGCGGAAGTCACCGAAGCGGACGGCCGCATCTGGCGCAACGTGGTGACGGAAGGCGTCACCAAGGTCGCCGAGACCCAGGAGGAATACCGGGCTCGCCACCGATACAACCTCATGGACGAGAACGTGCGGGCGATGTACGCCGACGTGCCGGTGGTGGCCCAGTGGGACGACCACGAGACCACCAACAACTGGTGGGCCGGGGAGGTCCTCGACGACGATCGCTACACCGTGCGCGACGTCAACACCCTGGCCGCCCGCGGACGTCGCGCCTGGCAGGAGTACCAACCGATCGGCGAGGCCCGTGCCCTGCGTCCGGGCACCACCGGTTTCGAGGACCAGCGCATCTACCGCCGGCTGGAGCGCGGCCCGCAGCTGGACGTCTTCTGCCTCGACATGCGCACGTTCAAGGGCGAGAACACCGCCGGCATGGAACCCCGCGCCACGCCCCTGTTGGGGCAGGAGCAGGTGCAGTGGCTCATCGACGGCGTGACCTCCTCGCGGGCCACCTGGAAGGTGATTGCCGCGGATCTTCCCCTCGGAGTGATCGTCCCCGACGGGAAGGCGCAGGAGTCGATCAGCAACGCCGACGACGGATCCCCGCTGGGCCGAGAGCTGGAGCTGGCCCGCGTGCTCAAGGCCTTCAAGGATGCCGGGGTGCGCAACGTCGTGTGGGTGACCGCGGACGTCCACTACTGCGCCGCGCACCACTACTCGCCCGAACGGGCGGCGTTCACCGACTTCGACGAGTTCTGGGAGTTCGTGGCCGGCCCGGTCAACGCCGGCACGTTCGGCCCGAACGCGCTGGACGGCACCTTCGGCCCGGAACAGGTCTTCGCCAAGGCCGGTCCCACTGGAGGGTCCCCACGCGACGGCCGCTTCCAGTTCTTCGGCCACATGCATTTGAACGAAGACGACGTCCTGACCGTGAGCCTGCGCGACGGCCACGGCGACACGGTCTTCAGCAAGGAACTGGTCCCGCAGCGCTGAGCCCACCCCGGCCCGGGCTGTTGCGCGGCTGTCCCACACCGCGAGGTCGGTGCGCCCGCCCCTGGAGGATCACCTGCGGCATGCCAGGGTGACCGGACGACTGAGAAGCCCATGGAGGGGAGCGACATGCGCGGCCGACGGCTCTGCGCATTGATCCCCATCGCCCTGGGTCTTCCTCTGCGGCCGCGGGGCGATCGTCCTGACCGTCATCCACTTCGGCCCCTGGTCCATCGAGCCGCCGGGCGGCGACACCGGCCTCCACGACCCGCCGTTGATGGGCTGGCATGCTGTCGGAGGGCTCGTGGCCCTCGGCGCTTGGGCTGCCGGAGGTGATCAGCACCGACCGTTGCGCCGCAGGCCATGAACTGGACCGTCATGCGCCGAGGCCCTCGGCGGGGATGTCGATGCGCACCGGCCAGCGGCCGGTGACCTGGTGGAAGTCGATGGCCCGCAGCAAGGGCGACATGTCGTACGCACTGGCGTTGATGCTGAACTTCACACCGTGCACGGACTTGACCGTCAAGAACTGCTGGCCTCGCAACTCCGCCGAGCTGTGGTGTCGCTGTAGGCCATGACGTGCTCGGTGCCGAGCACGCTGCGGAAGGCCGTCTCGAAGTCCCGGGCGGCCACGTGGAAGTTGCGGTACATCGCCACGAACGCCATCCCGGTCACGAAGATCGCCACTGAAGCGATGCGGGCGCCGAGAGGTGAATCGGGCGTGAAGAAGGACAGCAGACCCATGATGAGCCCCACGCACAGGCACAGCCACCCGAAGATCGGCAGCACCTTGGGCATCCCCACTCGTTCCGGGTATTCCTCGGACCGGTTCGGGTGCTTGCGCGCCCACCAGGCCACCGCGGCAATCGACAGGGTGACAAACGCCGTGATGAGGAGGTCCAGGACGAGCGCGGTGGGCATGCACTCAGCGTACGGTTGACTTCCCGTCTGCTGACGAACGACCGGAGTCCCATCGCCATGTCGTGCGCCACCTGCGGCGAGGTGTCGACGCGATCCACAGGGCGGGCCCTGGTGGCACTCCGTGGGCTGGAACCCTGTTCGGACCGGCCAGTGGGGACGCAGGTGATCTCGACCCGGCGTGATGCCTCCAGCCCGGATGAAGGCTCCGCAGGCGATCATCGAAAGCCTTGTGAGCGGCTGCCCCTCGAAGAGCTCGGCGAGGCTTGGCACGATGATGCTCAACGCCTCCGCGCTCAGAGCACAGAGCACAGAGGATCGGACGTCCACTGAACTGGACCGTGCTGACGGCGCTGTGCCGCGATGATCCCATCCCGTGCGGGTCTCGGAGCGTGTGAGGACCGGGACCCGCGAGGGAGAGGAGATCAGCGTTTCATGAGAACGAAGACTCCCCAGCCGAGATACTCCCGCGTGGCGCGCGTGTAGCGAGCGGGCTCGGTGGTGAGTTCTTCCCGTACCTCGGTGGCCAGGTCGTCGTCCGGGTGCTGGTCGAGCCAGCGGCGCAGGTTGAGCCACTGGGCCGCGGCGTAGCGGTCCCAGCTGTCCTGGTCGGCCAACATCATCTCCACGACGTCGTATCCGAGATCCTGGAAGTGGGCGATCAGTTCCGGCAGGAGCAGGAAATCGGTGATGCCGGTGGCGTGGCACGCCTGGGCGGTGTCCGCGTCCGGAGGGGCCCGCCGCCAGTAGGGCTCGCCGATCAGCATCAGTCCCCCGGGGCGGAGGCTGCGCTCGAGCAGTTCGGCGGTTCCGGCGACGCCGTTGCCGATCCACGTGGCGCCGACGCAGGCCGCCAGGTCGACCGGCCGGTCTGCGACGTAGCCGGCGGCGTCGGCGTGGATGAACTCGACCCGGGCGGCGACGCCGAGCTCGGAGGCGCGGGCCCGGGCCTGCTCGGTGAAGACCGTGCTGAGGTCCACCCCGGTGCCGGTGAAACCCAGGTCGCGCGCCCAGGTGCACAGCATCTCGCCCGAGCCGCTGGCCAGATCGAGCACCCGGGTGCCGGGGGCGAGGTGGAGCGCCTCGCCCAGGGCGGCGAGCTTGCCCGCGGTCAACGGGTTGTGGATCCGGTGGGTGCTCTCACGAATGGTGAAGATGCGGGGGAGGTCCATGACCAGATTCTTGTTCTGCAGGCCGTGCGATGGGAAGAGCGGTGGCCCGGCCCCGATGCACAGCGCACCCGGCACTCGTCGGAGAAGTACTCGGGCCGGCGCTGTGGTGAATCCTCGATACGCGACCGGCCGCATGGGGCGCATCGACGAGGAGACTCCTTCTGCGGCAGGCATGCTGCAGCCCCAGGTGCGGCAAAGGCAGCTCTTCTCCCTGCACGAACGTCTTGCCCGGGCCGAGAAGATGCCCCTCGCGGGGGCTGGTCCGACGGTTGGAGGGTTTGCATCTGGCCGGTGAGCGGTCCTCACGCCGGCGTGATGACGTTCCCGCGCGTGTCGGTCATCGGGGGACAGGGCATGGTCCCTTGTTTACGTTCGTCATATATCTGGAATCTGAGGGATGGCTGACTGAGCGGCCCGGTGTGGCCTTACGGTTGTCTTGCCAGGTCAGCGGCCGATGGTCAGAGGCGCTGGGCCGGGTCGTCACCGGGGGCGGATTGGCCAGTCGGACGAGAGGGAGTCTGTGGCCTCGGCTGCGCAGCGCAGAAGCCACCGGATTGTCCCGCACGACTCACTGGTGATGTTGGGGATGACCGCCGTGGAGGATCTGGGGGGATCCATGATGAAGCGATCCTGGCCTGAGCGGGTACGCACCGGCGCCTGCGCAACGGCACTCGCAGTGACCGGGGTGGCCGGTGGAGGAGCGGCCCACGCCGTCCCTGTCCCGACTCGCCCGGCGGTCGAGGCCGTGGCGACCGCGGCGGCCCAGCCGATGTTCTCCTACGCCCAGGGGTGGCGGGTGGACCAGCATGTGAGGGAGTTGGCCGACGTCAACGGTGATGGGCGCCGGGACGTGGTGGGTTTCGGTGATCCGGGGGTGTTCGTGGCCTACGGCCGGCCCAACGGCACCTTCAGCGCCCCGGTGCTCAGGATCCGCGACTTCGGCACGGCCCAGGGCTGGTCGAACGCCCGGCACGTGCGCGCGGTGGCCGATGTCGACGGTGACGGGCGGGCCGATGTCGTCGGGTTCGGCAACGCCGGGGTCATCGTCTCCTACGCCCAGCCCGACGGCTCGTTCACGGCCGCGGCCTTGAAGGTCCGGGACTTCGGCTACAACCAGGGATGGCGGGTGGGGATGCACCCGCGCCAGCTGGCCGACCTCAACGGCAACGGCACCGCCGACATCGTCGGCTTCGGCTACTCCGGGGTCAGCATCTCCCACGGGGTGACCAACCGCACCTTCGGTGGTACCGGCAAGCGGATCGACAGCTACGGCTACGACCGGGAGTGGCGGGTGGAGCAGCACCCGCGGATGCTCGCCGACATGGACGGCAACGGCACTACCGACATCGTCGGCTTCGGCGAGGCCGGCACGTACGTCTCCTCCTTCTCGGCCCTGGGCGACACCTTCACCCAGCCCGCCCTGGAGGTCCGCGACTTCGGCTACGCCCAAGGATGGCGGGTCGACCAGCACCCCCGGGCGCTCGGTGACGCCAACGGTGACGGGCGGGCCGACATCATCGGGTTCGGACACCGCGGGGTGTACGCCGCCTATTCCCGGTCCTACCTGGCCGGGGAGCCGAAGTTCTTCCCCACGTCCTTGGAGCTGGCCGACTTCGGGGTCGCCCAGGGGTGGCGGGTCGATCGTCATCCCCGGGACCTGGCCGATGTCAACGGTGACGGCATCGCCGACGTGGTCGGTTTCGGCCACGCCGGCGCCTGGGCGGCCTACGGTGACGACAACTTCTTCTTCGGCCCGCAGCTGCTGACCACCGAGTTCGGGTACAACAGCGGCTGGACACCGCAGAAGTACCCGCGCCTGCTCGGTGACGTCAACGGCGACGGCCGCGACGACGTCGTGGGGTTCGGGCACTCGGCCACCTCCGTGCGCCTGTCCTAGGCCGGCCGTCACCAGCGAGCGCTTGATGGTTCTTCCGCAGTTCACCTGGACCCGAGCCCTGCGCGTGTGTGCAGGGTCCCGGGCATACTCCGAGGCGGTGTCGTGGACAGAGTGATGCTCCCTGTCGACTCCCTGGTGTGGCACGAGGTGTGCGAGAACGCACGCCTCGAGAGGCTCGTGGCCGAGATCCGCGAGGACCGGGTCCGTAAACCGGTGCACGTCACCTCCGACGCGTGTCCGGTGATTCTTGACGGCGCTCACAGGTCGCGCGCTACCGACCTGCTGGGCGAGGCCTTGGTGCCCGCCCATGTCGTGCCGGTGCCCCGCGACTTTCTCGTGCCCGGCTGGGTCCATGCCTTCGACGAGCCTCCGCCCATCGCGGGACTCGGGTCCGAGGGCATCGTCATCGGCTTCCTCACGAGCCGGGGTGTGCGCCGGCCGGTGTACTCGCTGGGGACGAGCTTGTCAGCGCTGTTCGACAGTTACTGGCAGGTTGCCAACAGCTATGCCGGTCGCCCGTACACCCGCCTGGACTTCGTGCCCGAGGACCGTTCGTCGTTCGAGTGGCGTCTGCCGGCGTGGCGAGTCGTCCGGGAGATGACGACCACCCTTGGTCCTCTGCCCGCAGGAGTGACACGGTTCGGGCCGCTGATCGCGGCTCAGTGCCCGGCGTGCTGATGCGGCCGTCCCACGGGGGAACCGATGCCTCGTCGAGGAGACTGTTTCCGGCACGCAAAGCTGCCCGTCCGTACGGGCCGTCGAGGCGTCCGGCAAGGGCGCTGGTGCCCCGGCCGGACCCGGGAAGCCCCATGCCGAGGGGTTCCTGCTGGGCCATGGGCCGGGTGCCGGTGCGGATCAGCGCATCGGTCAGGAGCGGACCGTCCAGCCGGGGGAGCACCTCGGTCACCAGCACGAGCAGGGCGGCACCGTAGGCCCCCGCCGCCGTGGCGTCCTCCACCCGGCGGGTCGTGGTGACCGACAGCTGCACCGTCCAGGCCTTCGCGCTCATCCTGTGCGCCCCCTCCACCGGCCCCCTCCGCCAGTGATGCCCCCCGGCCGCGGTGGAGTCCGGCTGTCCTCCCGGCCCGGGCTCTCGGATCGGTCCCCGGCCTGTCCGCGCGGTGCTGCCACACCGGCGTACATCCCATGGTGTCGAGTCGGTGGGCACGGCACCACGCTGTGCCAGGCTGTGGCGTCACTCGACCCACTGGTGCCGCGGGTCAGCGCCGCACCGGAGCCCGACGCCGCCGGCCGAGCGTGCGCGGCGTCAAGGGACGCAGCACAGGCACACCTGGGGCTACGGCATGGGGCCTGTTCGACGGTGAGCACGCCCCGCCCCCAGCAGTCACCTGCCGTGGCCGGGAGACCGGCGTTCAGCACAGAGTCCTGGCGGAAGACGCCTGAGATCTGACCCGGAGATCGGGCATGGCCGTATCCGCATCCTCCGGGTGGGCCGTCGCACCGCTCCTCGGCGCCTGCCCTGCCTGCGTCAGGGCGGGCAGGTGCCGGATCAGGCTGGGGTGGGAGTAGATTCATGGCCTGTCCGCCTGCGAGGCCGACCGCAGCCGTGCACGCCGGACCGGGTGGCACCGGTCGCCGGGGGTGCGCATCGTCGAAGGAGCCCCCCGTGCCCGATCGTCCCGAGAACCCTCAGCACCGCGCCCAGGGAGGTGCCGCCGGAGAGCTGGAGCAGGACCGCTTCCTCGGGGAGCGGGACCTCACCCGCTGGTCTTCTGCCCTGGGCCGGTGGGCGGTGGGCGTGGTCCACCGTTCCAGCCGGGTGCTGGGGCCCCATCTCGCGCTGGTGCTGCTGTTGACCGTGGGCGCGGGGGTCGCGGCCACGGCCACCTGGCTGGCCTCGGAGACCTACGAGGCCGTCACCGAGGCCGACGGGGTCGCTCGGCTGGACCACCCTCTGCTGCAGGCCATGATCGGGCTGCGCTCCCCGTGGGCGGACACCGCCGCCACGGCCTACACCGACATCGGCGGGGTGATCGGCATGCCCGTGCTGGCCCTGGCCCTCATGACGGTCCTGGCGGTGCGGCGACGGTCGTGGACCCCGGTCATTCTCATCACCGCCGCCGGAGCCGGTTCCCTGCTGATGACCGTGGCCGGCAAGGACCTGATCGGGCGCAGCCGTCCCCCGCTGGCCGAGGCGGTCCCGCCCTACGAGTACTCCCCGTCATTTCCTTCCGGGCACTCGCTCAACGCCCTGGTGATCGCCGGGATCGTGGCCTACCTGCTGATGCTGCGCCAGCACTCGCGCCGCACGCGGGTCCTGGCCGTGCTCGTGGCCGCGGTCTTCGCGTTCACGATCGGTCTGAGCAGGGTCTTCCTGGGCCACCACTGGTTCACCGACGTGCTGGCTGCCTGGCTGCTGGGGGCCGGCTGGCTGGCCGTGGTCATCACCGCCCACCGGCTCTATCTCACCGTGGTGTGCCGCACGGTCGATCCCTCCGCCGGAGCGGATCGGCATCGCACTCGCAGTGTTGCGGCTGCAACCCAGGAGGGCCGCCGGACGGGTCAGGGGGAGTCGAGGCCGGCGTAGCGGGGGAGCTCGAACGGCTCGTCCGCCGGGCTGCTCCTGCGCAGTCGATCGGAGACCCAGCGCCCGGACGGCGTGCCCGCCGCTCGGACCACCGACCGCAGCAGCGCGACCCCGGCGCGAGAGGTGGAATTGGCGATCCTGGGCACTCCTGGAGGCAGTTTCTGCACCCGCTCGACCCAGGGACGCATGATCCGCTCGTAGCCGGCCAGCCCGTCGGGCAGGGCCGTGCGCGAGGTGATCTCCCCGGCGAGCACGTAGGCGCCCACGACCGCCAGCGTGGTGCCCATCCCGGTGATGGGGGAGGGGCAGCAGGCGGCGTCGCCGAGCGGCACCACCGAGCCCCGCGACCATCGCGGTGCGCTCACCTGCCCCACCTCCACGGCGTAGAGCTCCTCGACGTCCTGCAGCGCGTCGAGAACTCGATCGGTCTGCCAGCCGGCGCCGGAGAAGGTGCGACGGAGGACGGCGCGCTGCTGAGCGGGCGCCCGTCGTTCACCGGCCTCCGGCCTGTCTCCACGGGCCAGCGTGCGGGTGATGACCACGCTGGTGGTGCCGTAGGGGTCCGGGCGCAGGGAGATGCTCCCGCCCGGGGCGTGGAACAGCTGCCACCAGTCGCTGTCACCGTCAGCGCGCGGGATCGTGGCCCAGGTCGCCTCCACCCCCAGCGACCGCACCACCGGCCGGTCGCCGCACACCAGGCGGCGGGTCGTCGAGCCGATGCCGTCGGCCGCGACCACGAGGTCGAACCGTTCCGGTGGGGCCTGGGCGAAGCTCACGAGGGCGGCGTCGTCCTCCTGCCGCACGGCGGTGATCCGGTCACCGAAGCGGTACTCGGCCGTGGCCGCGGTCGCCTCGACGAGCAGCTCCGTGAGGTCCCCGCGCATGACCTCCAGCTCGGCGGTCAGGCTCAGCGCGCTGGAGTCACCGACCGGAAACCGTGCGATGACCTGCCCGGCCGGCCCGACGAACTCCAGGCCAAACTCGGCCCGGCGCACCGCCCGGAGGCGTTCCTCCAGCCCCATCCGACGCACGACCTGCAACCCCGCACCGCGCAGGTCCACGTTCTGGCCGCCTCTGCGCAGGGCGGGTGCCCGCTCGAGGACCGTCGTGCGCCAGCCACTCCGGCCCAGCCAGTAGGCCAGCGCCGGTCCGGCGATGCTCGCCCCAGCGATCAGGACCGAAGGATCCGACATGTGCCAAGCCTAGGCGCGGGGCACGGACCCGGACGCCCGGACGGGACGCCCCCGCTCGCACACCGTCGATGAGACCGGGGAGCTCGAGGACAGACGTGGCCCCCGTCGGACGGCCTCCGAGAGCTGGTCTCACAGCTCGGTCACCGGAAGCAGTCGGCCGAGGGCGAAGAGCGTGACAGCGAGCAGGAGGAGCGGCAGCAGCGAGGCCCTGGCGCAGTCCGAGGCGCTCGGGGCGCAAGACCCAGGAGGCGGTGTGCTTCCCACCCGGAGCGGTGTCGGGCCAGGTGAGTCGGGGCCACAGATCCACGGCGGGCCATCCGGACCGTGATATCCCGCCGGCGCCTCGGGTGGTCGTAGCCCGTGGCCACCGACAGCCTCCCGGGTCTGCGACGAGGCCGTCCTGGGCGCCCTCGTCGACCGCATACTGCCGGGTCGATTCCCCACGGCGGCTGAACGAGCTTGCTGTCCTGCGTGTTCGCTGCCGAGGCCGGCACGTGCGGTGGCACCCTGGTCCGGTCCGTGAGCAGGTGGTCCTCGGTGCCCGGCTTCCCGCGTTCGGTGGACTTCGGGCCGTTCAGCTCGCGCCCCCCTGGGGCACGGAACGACACCGCGTCGATGCCGCCCGTGACCGCTCGAGGATCTGTTTCTCGGCGAGTTCCTCGAGCACGGCCCGGTGGAGCTTCTCCCGGATCCCCGTCTGCTGCCAGCGATGCAGCCGGCGCCAGGCGGTGTGCCCGGACCCGCAGCCGGCGCCGGGGCCAGGTCCGGCCGGCGGCACCCGTTGTGGACCACGAACAAGGTCTCTTCCCAGGCGGCACGAACCGCGATCCGGGGCGGCCACCGGGACCTCGAAGCGGTGGACCAGGAGGTGGCTTCCGACACGGGTGTCAACGACGGCCGAAGGATGGTCGGTCGTATTCATGGCGACAGACCGCCCCGCCGCATCCGCCCGGCACTGGCCCGTTGTCGATACCGCCTCCGCGGCACGCCGTGGAACGGGTGGAAGCCCCGGGCGCACGCCGTTGAGCGGGATCCTGCGCCCTGCCGCGTGGGAAGCCCCCCCGCTGGAGCACGCATGGGCCGGGATGGAGCCGGGAGGAGTCCTGTGGCCACCGCCGGGGGCTCAGCGCCGGGATCTCAGGGCCGGGGCAGCGCCGCGGCCATCGGCTCCCCGCGCCGGCGTCGCACCACGACAGCGGCCACCGCGAGCACGGCCAACCCGGCCCCGGCTCCGAGGCTCAGGACCCCGGCGCCGGCCGCCATCGTGGAGACGACCACACCCAGCAGGGCCCAGGCTCCGGCGGCGATGAATGCCGGGTGAGCTCGGAAGACCACCGCACCCACGGAGAGGCTGATCACCGCACCCAGCAGGAGGAGCCCGAGATACACGGTGTCCGTGCGGGCGGCTTCGGGCAGCACGGTGGCGATGTTCACCCACACTGCTGCGGCGGCCCAGCCGGTGTAGAGACCCAGGCTGGTGCCCAGCAGCCACCGGGTCGGTGACTCGGTGGGGGTGGTCACGACGATGCGCAGGGCGGTCCCCAGGCAGACGAGCATGACGAGGAAGATCGGCACCGACCAGGCAGGAGAGGACACCGCCGCGAGCAGCCAGGCGGTGAAGCCCAGCTGGGCCAGTGACACCGGCCAGTGGATCCGCGCATAAGGGGCCGAGGTGGCCCGCTCCCGCGGCAGGCCCCAGAGCGCGGAGGCCGCACACCCGATGACGATGAGGCCCCAGATGGCGAAGAACGGTCCCGGCGGCACCACGACCGGGTCCGAGGCCGACTCGCCGGTGAAGCCGGACAGGGCCGGGCTGGCGGCCTGGGTGATCGCGGTGGCCAGCAGCATCCACCGTCCCCACGTCCCGGAGCCGGTCAGCCGGGCGGACGGCCCCGTCATGACCGGTTCCGTGTCCGGGCGAGGAGTGGGTCCCGGTTGCGCGCGGCCGTGGCGGTGGCGACGTAGGAGGCGTAGGCCAGCCACAGCAGCCGGGGACTCAGCGCCCAGGCCGCCCTGCGGTCCAGGTCGGCGGTGAGCACGACGCTGCCGGCGGTGGCCCCGAGAGAGGCCACCGTGACGGCGGCTCCGAGCACCGGACTGCGCAGACCGAAGAACAGCGCCGAGAACGAGGCGAACAGTGCCCAGTCCGCGCCTTCCAGCACCAGGGCGGGGGCCCGTCCCGGAGTGCCGGGGGCGAGGTTGGCGATGCGCAGGTTGCTCCACAGCGTGGTGGCGTTGTTGAACGCCCACACCGGCGGGAACAACCAGTCCGGCGGCGCCCCGAGCGGAGTGTCGAGGTCGTTGTAGAAGGCGGCATCGCCGGTGAATCCTCGCGGCAGGGCACTGACGGCGTTGGCGGCGACGCCGACCGCGGCGGCATGCCACCAGCGATAGCGGCGGGCCGGGGCCGGAACCGGTGGGGCGGAGCGGACGGTGGAGGTGGTCATGGTGTGGTGTCCTTCGGGGCCTGGGGGACAGGATCGTCCTGTGCCGGGGTGGCGCGGGCGAAGTCGTGGAAGTGAGCGGTGACGGCACGCAGGTAGCGCCCGATCACGGCCTGGTCCTCGGGGCTGAACTGCTCGCTGAGACCGTCCAGGCGCTCGAGCAAGGGCTGCAGGGCGCCCAGTGTGCGGGCGACGGCGGCGTCGGTGGGCTCGAGCACCTTGCGGCGCCGGTCACGGGGATGGGGGCTTCGGTGCAGGTGGCCGGCTTCCTCGAGCCGGTCCACCAGTTCGGTGGCGGAGCCGGTGGAGATGCCCAGTCGCCCGCTCAGCTCGGCCGAACCCAGCGGCGCGGGCCCGCTCATCACGTGGTTGAGAGCCGAGTAGTCCAGGGGCCGCAGCGCGAGTCGGCGGGCCAGTTCCCGGTCCACCTCCGCGGCGGCACGCACCAGTGCGCGCACCGCCCAGGAGAGCTCCGGGGCGCTGACCCGCTGCCGCTCGGAGTGCTCCACCGGGTCCTGGTCCGGCTGCTGCGTCATGTTCCCAGGCTAGACGCGGAAAGCTCTGTTACGGAGAGTCTCCGACACGGAGTTATTCACGTGTAATCTTCTGCTCCACTCCGGTGCCGGATTCCTGCGCCGCCGGCTGGCATCCTCGGCGCGCTCTGCCCCCCCCCCCGGGGAACCGACCACCGAGCCCCTGTACGCGGCACGCGGTGCAGCCGCTACAGTCGGGGGCATCGCGGAACCGCGCTGTCCCGCTGCACGGCATCGGCGGCGGGGTGGCCGGGAGCCGTGTCCTGCTGCGCAGATGTGGAGGAGACCCATGGAGCGTCGTGGACGCCGTGCCGCGCTGTCGGTGCACCCCGGAGGTGTGCGAGCAGGTGCCCCGACGTCGTCCGGGACGCGTGCCCTCGGAGTGGAGACCCAGGGGGACTCCGTGCTGTGCGTGCCGCCCCGGCCGGACACGGCACGGCCGGTGCCTCTGCTGGTGGCTCTGCACGGAGCCGGCGGACTCCCGCGGGGCAGCCTGGCCGTGCTGCAGACGATCGCCGACCAGTACGGGACCGCGGTCCTCGTCCCGGTCTCGCGTGGTACGACCTGGGACGGGATCCGCGACGACTACGGTCCCGACGTCGATGTGATCGATCGTTCACTGCGCCGCGCCTTCACCACCGTGGCAGTGGATCCCGAACGGATCGGGATCGCCGGGTTCTCCGACGGCGCGTCCTACGCCCTGGGCCTGGGCTTGGCCAATGGCCACCTCTTCGGCCACATCATGGCGTTCTCCCCGGGCTTCATACCGCCCGCTCCCCGCCGGGGACACCCTCGCATCATGGTCACCCACGGGGTGACCGACCCCGTCCTGCCCATCGACCGCACCAGCAGACGCATCGTGCCGACTCTCCAGCACACCGGCTACGACGTCACCTACCTCGAGTTCGACGGCGCCCACACCGTTCCGCTGGACATCGCGCTCCAGGCCGCCGAGTGGCTCGGCTGGAACGACTCGACCACCGGGTGAGGCACGGACCGGAACGTCCACTTAACGGGAATGCGTCGGGTCGAACGGTGACGCCGGCCCTGACGCAGCCGGGGCTGGAGACCGGGCGTGAGCGCATCAACGACTCGGTGGGCGGGCGCCGGGCCGCGGCCCGCCGGATGTGCGCGAGGCGGCGCGGGGCCCCGTCGTCGGGCCCCGGCCGGACGGACCGGGCTGTGAACGCGAGGCAGAGCATTGCGATCGGCGGTCCGGTTGCGTGCGCCGTCCGTGCGCTGCGCACCAGCGGTGGGCGGTGCTCAGCACGCGAGGTTGAGGGGGTCCCGGTGGTGGGTGCCCTGCTCGATGAGGTCGACGAAGCCGAGGGCGTAGTCCGCGCCGGAGATCGCTCCACCGTCCTCGGGCTGAACGGCCACGTCGTCACCGACCCGGTACGTGCCCACTCGCTCGCCGGGCGCGAAGGAGCCGAACCGTCCTGGCCGGCTGACGAACACCCAGTCGAGGGTTTCGGGGGTGGTGGGCAAGTCCTCGGTGATGACCGCGGACACGGCGATGAGCTCGTCCCGGATCTCTGCCGGAGTCCGGCTCGGGTCGTCGACGAAGCGCGGGGCGCCGGGTGCGGGGCCCAGGGACGAGAAGCCGCCGACGACGAACAGCGATGCTCCGGTCTCCTCGGTCAATCGGGCGGTACGCCGGTACACGTCGCGGAAGGACGCCGCGAGCGGGCCGCGCGGTGAGCGCGCGGCGACGACGACGTCCGCTCCAGGTCGGCGGCCGTGTTCACGGGGTGGTGAGGAGGACGGTGTTCTCGGAGGGGTCGCGGAGCAGGTAGCCGCCGTCGGTCTCGGTGACGGTGCCGTTGATGGTACCGAGCACGTGGTCGAGGCGGTGGGGGGTGTCCCGCCGCAGGGTGAAGTGTCGCATCCGCGCTCACGTAGAGGTGCCCGTGCCCGATCCGGGTGACGGTGGGTACAGGAATGCTGGTGTCCTCGTCGGGGTGGGCATCCAGGACTGGGCGCACGTCCAGGAGCTCCCGGCCGGTGGAGCAGGTGCCGTCGCGGCGGACCACGTAGGGAGCGTCGTCGTCGATGACGGTCCTGAGCATCCGCTCCGGGGTCTCGAGCGTGATCTCCACGGTGATGCCGTCGGGGTCGAGGGAATGGATCGCCTTGGACATGATGTGGTCGGTCGGGGAGATGTGCCGGCCGGCACGGATCAGGCGCAGCAGGATCCGCGTGACATCGGCTTCCGTGGGCGGGTGCACCGTGAGGTGGTAGGGACCGCTGTGGCCCTGCAGGAACGCGGTCCTCGCCTCGGGGTGCAGGGTGATGAGCGTGTCGATGCCCAGGTGCACTTTGTCAGTGCTCGGAGCGGACGACGAGGCCGATGACTTCGCGCCAGATCGCGGTGGAGCGGCCGAGGTCGGTGACCTCGGGATGGACCGCGCCGAACGCGGCGACCTCGCGGGCCAGCGGGTCGGTGACGGCGGGCACGACGAGGGCCGGGGCGGAAGCGTCCGAGGAGACGGTGTCCTCCTGAGTCAGGGATGAGGGCTGGTGCCGGCCCGGGCCCGTCCGGCCGCTCACGCAGGCAGCGGCCGGACGGGCGGGGTCAAGCAATGGTGAGGACGCCGAGGACGGCCGCGACGACCGAGAGCCCGGCCAGGGCCAGCGGCGGAACGATCGGTTCCTCGCGGCGCGCGTGGACGACGACGGCGCCGGGCATGAGCGCGGCGAGGGCGAGCGCGGCCGTGGGGCTCAGGAGCGAGGCGTCGCCGAGCGGCGGCGGCAGGATCACACCGATGGCGCCGAGGACCTCAGTGGCGTCGATGAGCCTGACGGGCCCGGCGGTGAAGTCCTCGACCCCGGTCGGCCCGGAGGCGGCCAGGGCCGGTGACGGGTGGAATCACGTCCTGGGGCCACTCGTGAGGGCGGCCCCAGGACGAGGGGTCGATCAGGGGCGGTGGCGCTGCAGTCGGTGCCTCCGCACGGCCACGGCCGCCGGCGCCGCGATCCCGGCAGCCAGCAGACCCGCGACCAGGGCGGCCCCGGGATGCTCGTGCTCGGCGGTCGCGGCGGTCTGCATGTTCAGGCCCGGGTTCATGCCCGTCGGCGCGTCCTGCTCCGGTGCGGCCGGTACGGGGGCAACCGGCGCCGGCGGCGTGGCCGGTGCCGGTGCGGGGGTGATGGCGACGGGGGCCGGAGCGATCGTCGCCGCCGGAACCGGGGCGGGGGCGGGGGCGGGGGCCACGATCGGGGTGGTGTCAGGGGCGTCGACGCCGGCCCCGTCGCAGGCGGCGAGGAACTGCTGGAAGAGCGCGAGGATCTGCTCGGCCGTCGCCTCGTCCAGGGCGAGCATGCTCAGCTGCACGTCCAGGGCATCGGTGGCGTCGAAAAGGGCCTGTTCGGCGGCGACGATCTCCGGGGTGTTCAAGGCCAGCTCGATCGCGGCCTCCAGTTCCGCGATGCGGGCTTCGGCGGCGGCGATCGCCTCCGGGTCCTCAGCGGCCTCGGCGGCTTCCAGCTCGAGCCAGGCGGTCTCGACCTGCACCTGCAGCTCCCCCGCGGCGGCATCGGTCAGGGCGAAGTACTGCTCCTCGGCCACGACCACGGCCTCGGCGGCCTGTTCCAGCTGGCTGACCGAGACGGTGGTGATCCCGGCCGCGGCCAGGGCTGTCGTGAACTGGCCCGAAGCCTGCAGGCAGGCGGCGTCGCCGGGGGCGGCCACGGCCGCCGGGGCACCCAGCACCAGCCCGCCCACCAGCAGCGTGGCCGATGACCCTGCGGCGATCCATCCCTTGACGGTCGTGTTCATCGTGGTCATGCCCTGTCTCTCCTGCTCTCCCGAGGTGACCCGGGGGCGGTCCCCGGGTGCACCAGCGCGCGGGCCCGCACCTGGGTGGTGCCGCGGCGAGGCGGCGAGCAGGCAGGGTCGCTGGCCCCCCGCCGTGCAGGCCGACCGAGGCTTGAGGGAGCCCGTGCCGGCGGTGGAGAGCTGCTGTGAGCTCACCGTACGGTCCAGTAATCCCCATTGGCAATCGTTAATCACTGGCGTGTTCCCATGTCGGCCGCCCGGACTCCGGGGACGAGCACGGAAGTCGTAACGGTCTACTCCACCTGACGCTGCGCCTTCGGTCGTCGTCTCGTGCGGGGAGTGATTCCGGTGTGGTGCGGTCCTGGTTCGACGACGCAGGATGGGGAGTGCTCGTGTCCGTGCCGACGGGCACGGTCCGGGACGAGCAGGCTCAGCTCGGGGAGAACGAGCTCCCTTCGGGGAACTGGCATCTCACCCAGCCCGCGGGATTGCAGAGGGCGCAGGTCGTCGGCCAGGAGTCCTCGGTCCAGAACACGTTGCTGCGGCGCTCTGCCACCGGCAGAGCACTGGCGGGGACCAGCGTGATCCCGGCCGGCCATCCAGGCTGGACGGCAGTGCTCAGCGGGACGGCGTCGAACACCGTCCGGCACCGGATACAGGTCATGCCGCCCTCGAGATCGACAATCATCAGGTCGTCCCCTTCCTCTGGACCGTGGTCATTCTCTGGAGGTTCGGCTCTCAGGGCCGGCCTGACTGCTTCGAACGGCCATTCCCCGGTGAGCGAGCGGCAGCGGTGTTCACCGTCGGCGCGGCAGTGGTGGGTTGCGTGACGGCGAGGGGTCAGGGTCGGCGGTGGCCGCCGAGGACGGCGCGGCGGGTGAGCTTCACACAGCGGCCCACGACCCGCTCGAGGGGCCCTTGTCCGAGGGCCCGCTGCCAGGCGATGGCGAAGAGTGCGGCGATCCCCACCTGGACGGCGAACCAGAGGTAGGGCTGGTCGTAGTGCACCTCGGTGGACAGGGCCAGCAGGTGGGCCGAGTACAGGGTGAGGGTCATCGCCCCCATGGCGGAGAGCGGCAGCAACCATGTCCCGAGGCGGCGGGCGAGCAACAGGCACGCACCGAGCGCGCCCATGGCCGAGCCCAGGCCCAGCGCCAGGGCGAGGGGGGTGTTGGTGTGCGGACCGGCGATCGCCAGCCACCACCAGGTGGTGGTGGGCAGGATGGGGTCCGGGCCCCAGACGATGACGTCGTCGATCATGTCCTCGCTGAGCGCGGGGGTGTGGGTCATCAGCTGGTCGTAGCCGCCGGCCTGCAGGATCAGCACCCAGGAGGCAAACCATGCGATCAGGGCCAGGCCGACACCGCTCACCAGCAGGCCGGCCTGCGTCCGGATGCCGGCCAGGTCCAGCCGCCCGACCGCCAGCCCGGCCAGGAGGTAGGTGAGGTAGGGCAGGGCGGGGTAGGTGCCGGTCAGCAGCAGGTGGGCCGTGCTCGCTGCGGGATCGGCGACCAGGTCCGCGAGACCCGGGTTGAGATCGGCCGCGACCGGCAGCGTGTCCCGCAGCAGGTGCGTCAGGACCGGGCCGGTCACGGCGAAAAAGGCTGCCCAGGCGAAGAGGGCCCTGGCGGAGACGCGCAGGAACGGGATCGCCAGCAGGAAGAAGGCTCCGTAGTAGACGAGGATGTTCACCGCCGGGATCTCCTCGACGGTGGTGCCGGGGATCAGCGGATTGATGGCCAGCCCCAGCCCGGTGATGAGCAGAGCTCTCACCAGGATCCCGGCCCGGGTGGCCCTCATCGCCCGCCCGGTGTGCGGGGTGCGGCCCCCGGAGGAAAAGGCCAGGCTCACCCCGGCCAGGAACGCGAACAGCGCCGCGGAGCGGCCGGCGAAGACGGTCCACTGGGCGGTGGGTTCGAAGGTCTCCGGGTCCCAGGCGGGCAGGATGTGGATGGAGACCATCCCGATCAGGGCCAGGCCACGGGCGGCGTCGATGCCGGTCAGGCGCCGCGTGCCGGCGGCGGCGGCCGTGGTGCCCGCGCCCTCCGGCGAGACGTCGGGAGGGGCGGCGCCCCACGGGGTCGGCGTCGGACCTGTGGCGCGCAGTGCCGGAGCCGGGTGGCTGTGGGCGTCGGTCATGGCTGGTCGTCCCCCGTGCGTCGTTCCGGCGGGCCCCCGCCCCCCGGGACGGACCGACGGCCCGTCCAGGACTCCAGCTGATCAGGACGATGTGTGGTCGGCTTAGCGGGAGCCTGTGCCCCTGCTGTGAACCGGGATCGGCAGCACCGCGATCCGGTGGGCGGTGCGCTCGAGGGCGGTGCAGAGCTCCCAGGACGGGGACTCGGGGTGGGCGGCGCGCTCGTGCTCGGCGCGGGCGGCGGCTACGGCGGCGTCGGTGAGATCGATGGTGCTCATGCCCACTCCTGGGATTGCGGTGGGTCCTGCGGTGCGTGGTTCCAGCCTCGGCAACACGGCCGTGCGGCAGCTGTGGCCGCGCCGACAGGACGGCCGGCAATCGGTCCCGCGCGCCGAGCTGAGTCCTGCATCTGACCCGTCGTCGACAGCCACCGGCGACCCGGCCTGCGGGTGCTCAGCCCCGGTAGGGGGCGTGGACACTGCCGGCCCGTCGGAGTCGAGGCTCTTCACCGCCGTGGCTGACGCTGGGCAGCACGCGAGAGCGGATCATCGGCGCGGTGGCCGAGCAACCCAGGAGAGAGGTTGCCGGATCGTGCAGGCGCCTGCGCGGGTCGGCTCAGCCCGCGGCCAGGACGGCGGTGAGAAGGCCGGGGAAGCGGGCGTCGAGATCCTCTCGTCGCAGGGTGCTGTGGATCGCTGTTCCTCGGTAGCGCTGTTCGATCACTCCCGCCTCGCGCAGCACGCGGAAGTGGTGCGTCGAGGTGGACTTGCTGACCGGCAGGGCGAACGCCATGCAGGCCTGCTCGGCGTGCCCGTCGGCGAGCTGTCCGACGATGGCGCGGCGCACGGGATCGGCCAGGGCGGAGAGGACGGCGTCGAGGCGGAGATCGTCGCGGTCCGGGTGCTCCAGTGTGCGCATGGCCTCGTCTTCCCCGGGGACGGATTGGTACGGTGCCTATCGTACTACGATGGTTCTCGTACACGGCTGGAGCATTCCGGTCATGACGTACCCACCCGACGGCATCCCTGGAGGAGCACCCATGTCCCGCGCGCTGTTCGATCCGATCACCCTTCGCGGCGTGGAGATCCGCAACCGCATCTGGATCCCGCCGATGTGCCAGTACTCCGTGGACGCCCAGGACGGTGTGCCCACCGACTGGCACCTCATGCACCTGGGCTCGTTGGCCCGGGGAGGCGCCGGCGCGGTGATCGTCGAGGCCACCGGTGTGGTGCCCGAGGGGCGCATCAGCCCGCAGGACCTCGGCCTGTGGAACGACACCCAGCGTGACGGTTTCCGCCGGATCACCGACCTGATCCACTCCCAGGGGGCGACGGCGGGCATCCAGCTCGGCCACGCCGGGCGCAAGGCCTCGACCTGGCGCGCATGGGGTGTCCGCCCCGAGGGCAACGTTCCGCCCGAGCACGGCGGCTGGCAGCCGGTGGGTCCCTCCCCGGTCGCCTTCCCCGGCCTGGCGATCCCGACCGAGCTGGACTCGGCCGGTATCCGGGGCGTCGTCGAGGCCTTCGCCGCGGCCGCCCGCCGAGCCGTCGAGGCCGGCTTCGACCTGCTCGAGCTCCACGGCGCCCACGGCTATCTGCTGCACGAGTTCCTCTCGCCCCTGTCGAACCACCGCACCGACGAGTACGGCGGCACCCTGGAGAACCGCGCGCGCCTGCTGCTGGAGGTCACCGACGCGGTGCGCGACGAGGTCGGCGAGGACGTGCCGCTGATCATGCGCCTCTCGGCCACCGACTGGTCCGAGGGCGGCTGGACCCCGGAAGAGACCGAGCAGGTCTCGGCCTGGCTGGGGGAGCACGGCGTCGATCTCATCTCCGTCTCCTCCGGCGGCAACGTCGCCGACGCCGTGATCCCGGTGGGACCCGGCTACCAGCTCGCTTTCGCGACCGCTGTCAAGGGGCGCACCGGCCTGCCGGTGGCCGCGGTCGGCATGATCGACGAGCCCTTCCAGGCCGAGCAGATCGTCGCCCTGGGCCAGGCCGACGTCGTGCTCGTCGGTCGCGAGTCCCTGCGCGACCCGAACTTCCCCATCCGGGCCGCGGAGGCGCTGCGCTACCGGATGCCCTACAAGCCCGCCCAGTACGAGCGCGCCTACCGCTGACGCCGGCCCTGGGCGGTCAGGAGATCGGGAAACTCCTTGCCCGCGGCCGGGGTGTCGAGCCCGTCCCACCACCGGCATCCGTCCGGGCCGGCGGAACCAGCGACCGCGTTCTGGGCTACCCGACCAGCGAGCGGGTCCAGCGCCATTCCCAGACCGGGCCGACCTCGGGGTCCTCTCGGTCGGCGACGTGCTCGAAGCCCAGCGCCACGAGCACGCCCGTCGACGCATGGGGACCAGGCAGCGTGTGTGCGATGACGTGGTCGACCTCGTTGCCGGCCACAGCGCGCTCGAGAAGCGCGCGGACCGCGGCCGTCCCGAAGCCCTGACCTCGGAACTCCGGGGCGACTTCGTAGCCGATCTCCACAGCACGGTCGATCGGCGGGGCCGCGAAGCCGCCCGAGCCGAGCAGGCGCCCGGTCGCGGAGTCGACGAAGAACTGCATCGACCACGCGCGGTCGGTCTCCGGGCGGTTCTGGAGCTGTTGCAGGGTGAAGCTGATGGCCTCCGGGAACTCGGGCCAGCCGTCCGGGACGGGCGAGCCGATCAACTCGCCGAACCGGGTGCGGTCCTCCTTCAGCGCGTTTAACAGCGCCACCGTTGCTGGGACGAGCCGGACCTCTGGGTGGAACGACATGGTAGATCTCCCATCGCGCTGGGACAACCGCATGACCTGGACACGGACGAGGGACCGAGGAGTAGGAGCGCTGCCGGAACGGCGGCACGCCCAGGCGGTCACCGGAAGATGGTCGGCGCTCCCGAAGCTGCTCGTGGTCGGTGGCCCGAAAGTCGGGGCCGACTGAAATCCTAGGTGCGGCGCCCTGCCGTGGGAAGTGCAGCCTCACGCCCGCTGCTGGAGGCCCCGCACACCGTCCTCGCTCATGAAGAAGGTCTTCGTGTAGACGGGGGCGCCAGGAGTGGTGACGTGATCCAGGACACGGAGGTCCGCGGTCATGGCGTCTTTCGTTTTCGTCGTGCGCACGTAGCCGCGTTGGTTGTTGAAGAACCTCAGGTGTGGGTTCCACGGCATGACCGGGTCGTGGGTGGAGCCGTTGCCGTTGACGGTCGAGGTGATGGAGCTGCAGACCAGCTCGGAGCCGACGACCGGGGCATCGGGGTCCTGGAAGTCGGTCTCGACGTCGGAGGCCCGGTGCCGGTGCACGTCACCGGTGAGCACCACCGGGTTGCGGACCCCGGCGTCGACCCATCCCTGGGTGATCCGTCGGCGCGAGGCGGCGTAGCCGTCCCAGCCGTCCATCGAGACGTCGTCCACCTCGGGCGCCCGTTCGCGGTCCCGTTCCGAGAAGAAGACCTGTTGCCCCCGGATGTCCCATTGGGGTGTGGAGGAGCGGGAGCCGTCGATCAGCCACTTCTCCTGGGCGGGGCCGGTGATGGAGCGGTATTCGTCCCAGCGGGCCTCCACGTTCTCGCCCCAACCGTCGCCGGCCAGCTGGTCGTCACGGTACTGGCGGGTGTCCATCATGTGGAAGTTGGCCAGCTGTCCCCACTGGATCCGGCGGTAGGTCTGCAGATCCTTGCCCCGTGGCGCGGAGGGCCGGTGCAGCGGCATGTTTTCCCAGTACGCCTGGAAAGCTGCGGTCCGGCGGGTCCGGAAGCGCTCGGTGGTGTCGTTCCACTGGGCAGAGTCACGGTTCTCCGGAATCTCGTCGGCCCAGTTGTTGTCCATCTCGTGGTCGTCCCACACGACCAGCCACGGGGCGACGGCGTGGGCGGCCTGCAGGTCCTGGTCGGCCCTGTACTGGGCGTGCCGCTGGCGGTAGCCGGCCAGGTCGACGGTCTCGGGCCCATTGTGGTCACGCACGTTGCCGTCCCCGGAGACGTGGACGCCCTGCTTGTACTCGCACTGGTAGTCGCCGAGGTGCAGCACGAGGTCCGGCTGGTCCTCGGCCAGGCGGAGGTAGGCGGTGAAGAAGCCGTGCTCGTGCTGGGAGCAGCTGGCGAAGGCCATGGCCTGCGCCGCCGGGGTCTCGCTCCAGGCTGGGGTGGTCAGCGCCCGTCCGATCGGGGGAGACGTGCCTGCCGGTGCGGAATCGGTACCAGTACTCCTGACCGGGCTTGAGCCCGGTCAGCTCGACGTGCACGGAGTGAGCGGATTCGATGTGGGCGTGCTCCACCCCGCGCTTGATCACCGTGCGCATGGCCTCGTCCTGGGCGACCTCCCAGGACACCTGCAGCGGACGGTTGGGCATGTCGCCGAGGCCGTCGGCGGCCAGCGGGTCCAGAGCACGAAGCCGTCGGGCCACGGGTCGCCCGAGGCGACCCCGAGGGTGAACCGGACGCCCGTCAGGGCGTTGCCGCAGGCTTTGCCGGGAGCAGCGGCGGCCATGCCAGGGACGGTGGCGACGAGCCCGGCGTCCAGGCCGGCGGCGCTCAGGCTCAGGTGCACTGCCCATCCTCGGAAAAAAGGAGCACCCCCCATGAGGACGATCTTGCGCACTGTGGCCGCCGGCACCACGGTCATCACGCTGCTGGCGGCCCCCTCAGGCGGTCGCCGCCGCCCCCACCCTGGAGGAGGCCTATCTGGATCCGCTCGCGGCGCTGGTCTCGCCCAACGGCAAGCAGCTCTATCCCGGTCACGCCGGGGAGTTCCAGCTGCTGATCGACATCAAGAGCGGGGGCCCCGCGACCTGGGCGGCGATCGAGGAGGAACTGGCCGAGCACCGGAAGTTCATCACTCGGTACCACCACGGGCAGGCGAAGGACCGGGCCGTGGAAGCGGTGATCAGCGGCAACCGGCCGCTGGCGCAGATGCAGGCGGCCGGGGTGGACCACATCAACACCGACGATCTTCCCGGCCTCCGGGAGTTCCTGACCCGCTGAAGGCTCACCCCGTCACGTCGGCTGCGGGCTGCGCCACGAGGAGCGGCTGGTCCGAAGATCCACGGTCCGGCCGGAGACATGTCGACGGCCCCCCGGGGGTTGCCTGCCGTCCTGACGGGGGTCGCCGCAGACGGATGTGGGCGGAAAGAACGCGCTGTCGCCCGGAACAGGTGCCGGACGGCCGGCGCCCCACGCCGGGGCGCTCCCCGAGGGCCCCTCGGACAGGCACACGTACTGCGGGCCCTCGCCCGTGTCGGTGCACTCGGGTTCTCCCGGGCGGAGTTCGGTTGTGCTCTACTCGGGGCCATGAGCGGAGCGTCCCTGCCCAGCACTCCCGACGCGGCGGACTTCCGTGCCCTGGCCGCCGGCTCGCCGTGGCGGTTCACCACGGTGCACTTCATCCACCGGCGGCAGGGCCACGGCGGGGCCACCGCCGAGGGCGGGCCGGTGGAGGCCTGGCTCGACCGATCCCGGCACCGGCTGGTCGTGCGCACCGCGGAGGGGATCGAGGTGGCCACCGGCGCGCCCTACGGCGGGGCTGGAAGCTTGGCGGACACCGAGCCGTCCCCGCCCGGGGCGCAGGTGGTGCTGCGCCCGGACGGGCTGGTCGCCCAGCGGCCGGAGGACTGGCACCTCGACCACGGCGACCCGATGTGGCAGGACTACCGGTGGACGGCGATGCTCGATCCGGTGGAGCTGGACCAGGGCGTGGAGATCAGTGACGTCACCGCCACCGTGCTGCGGGGTCGGGCGACCTGGGCGGCGACCTGCCGGCCGGTGGTGGGTATTGGTGAGGACTGGGTGGGTGGCTACGTGCCGCGGTGCGGGTGCTGCCCGTTGCTGGACGGCCCGGCCGCCCGGACCTACGAGTACGGGTCCGAGGACCCGACCCTGACCGATGACCTGGCCACGGTGTACCGGGTGCACCTGGACGTGGGCACCGGGATCGTCGTGGACCTCACCCCCTTGGACGGCACCGAGGGCACCAGTCTCACCAACGAGATCCACGACGTCGACGAGCCACTCGACCCACCGCTGTGACCCCGTCCTCGTGGTCCTCGAACAACACGGGGACGACATGCACGGACCGGCGAGGCCGAGCGGGCCGGCGTAGTCTGTCGGCGTGGGCGATCCTGAGCTCGTGGCCCTGCCGGTGGGATTCGAGAAGTTCCACCGCCGGGACTTCATCAACTACCAGCTGAACCGAGCCCACGCGCTGGGCTTCGCCGAGCGCCGGGAGCTGTTCGACGCCGCGGCGCGGATCCGGTCGATGGACGACGGCGGTCCGGTGTTCGAGGCGTTGTCGTCCCGGGCTGCCGCCGGGGGCCGGTTCCGGCCCGCGACGGGATACGCGCGGCTGGCGGAGTTCTTCACGCCGCCGCGCTCGCGGCGCAGGACGGAGCGCTACCGCCGGTATCTGGAGCTCTTCGACACCGCGTTCGCCGAGGCCGCCCTCGTCCGCCACGAGGTGCCCTACACCGGCGCGGCGTTGCCGGCCTATTCCTTGCCGCCGGCCGGTCCGGGCCCAGGGGGCACGGTGCTGCTGCACGGCGGGTTCGACTCCGTGATCGAGGAGTTCTTTGCCGTCGCCCAGCGGATCGCCGCCGCCGGCTTCGACGTGGTCGCCTTCGAGGGCCCGGGACAGGGGGGCGCGCGGACGGTGCACGGACTCACCGCCGACCACGACTGGGAGAAACCGGTCGCGGCCGTGCTGGACCACTTCCGGCTCGACCGGGCCGCGCTGGTCGGCATCTCGATGGGCGGCTACTGGGCGCTGCGTGCCGCGGGGCGCGAGCCCCGCATCCACCAGGTGGTGGCCTGGCCGCCGGTCTACGACTGGCTGCACCGTGTCCCCCCGGCGCTGCGGGCCCCGGTCCGGGCCATGGTGCGGCACCGGGAGTTCATGCGGTGGAGCGTGCGGGCCCGGGCCCGGCTCTCGCCGACCCTGCGGGCGGTGGTCGATCAGGTCCTGTACCTGCTCGACAGCGATGACCCCGCCGATGTCCCCGAGTGGTTCCTGGGCATGAACGCCGCCCACCTGGACAGCGCTCGGGTGCGTCAGGACGTCCTGCTGATGTGCGGGGAGCACGACGCCTTCCAGCCGCCGGCGCTGACGCGGGCACAGGCCCAGGCGCTCACAGCCGCCCGCAGCGTGACCACGCGGATGTTCACGGAGGCGGAGCAGGCCGATCAGCACTGCCAGATGGGCAACCTCGACCTCGCCTGCCAGGTGCTCACCACGTGGTTGCGCCACGGCTGGATGGACGGGGCGGAGTCCGGGCCGCGGCCCGACCCGTTCCCGTAGCGGATCGGCGCCCCACCGGAGGCAACCCATGGCTGCGTGTTCGGCGCGTCGGACACCGGCCTCACCTCCCGGCGCCGTCTCCCGTCGTGGGTTCCGCGGCGTGCATCCGGATCAGCCCGGTGGCGCCGTCGACGGTAACGGTCTGGCCCTCGGTCAGCCGGGTGGTGGCGTCGGGCACGCAGATGACGGCCGGGATCCCGTACTCGCGGGCCACGGTCGGGCCGTGGGCGATCGTGGAGCCGGTCTCCGTGATGAGCCCGCCGAGGGTCAGGAACAGCGGCGTCCAGCCCGGGTCGGTGGTCGGGGCGACGAGGATGTCACCGGGCCGCAGCCTGGCCTCGGACGGGTGGTGGACGATCCGCACCGGCCCCGTCGCGACCCCGGTGGCCGCCGGCTGGCCGACCAGCGCGTCCGGCCCGTGCTCGTCGGCGGCGCCGTCGGGCAGGGCCTGCGGGTTCGTGCCGTCCGACAGCAGCAGGCCCGGGACCTGCCGCCGCCGGGCCTCGCGGTCGTGCTCCCGCCTCCGGCGGGTCACCACCGCGCGCAGGTCCGCGCCGTGCGCGGCCTCGAGGGCCTCGCCCAGGGTCAGGAACATGATGTCCTCGGACTGCTCGAGCAGGCCGCGCCCGGTGAGCTCGGCCCCTGCGGCGAGCAGCTGCCCGCGCACCTGGGCCAGCGGGGTGAGCCAGAGGAACTTGGGCAGCTCGCGCAGTCCGGCCAGCTCCCGGCTGCGGCGCAGCAGGGAGCCGGCGAGCCGGGCCCGCAGCGGCCGGGTCCGCCGCGCGCGGTCGACGAGGTCCGCCAGGGCGGCCTCCGCCTCGGCGGCGGCGCGGGCGAACCGGGCCGGCGGGGCCTGGTCGGGATCCGTCACCTGCAGGTACCCGGCCAGGGCGGCGAACACGGGGGTGGGGTCGTCGGCCCAGCGGGGGGAGCCGACGTCGATCTCGGCGCTGCCGCGCATCCCGTACTCCTCCAGGAAGGCCGTCAGGCCGAACTCGGGCAGCTCGCCGCGCGAGAAGCGCGCGGCGAGCTCGTCCGGGTCGGTGCTCAGGAGCAGCCCGCGGTGCGGACGGGCCGACTCGGCCACGGACCACAGCTGCAAGTCCATCTGGGTGGTGACGTTGTGGGGCATGCCCCGCAGGGTCGCGTTCAGCTCGCCGGGCCGCAGGATGCCGCGCAGCAGCCGGCCGGCCACTGCCTGAGCGAGGAGCGCCGCCCACAGCGGCGGCAGGGAGCGCATCATCGGTCCGGTCATCGTCGCGTCCTGCAGGCCGGCGGCGGACCGGATCCGGCTCGCCGTGTCCGCCGGTGCGGTCCAGCGCTGCCGGCGGACCCGCTCGAGTTCGTGGAAGGCGCGCTCGCGGGCGGCTGCGGGCCGCGCCAGGGCCCGCAGCGCGCCGAGAAGCGAGGCGGGGACGACGGCCAGCAGCAGCCGCGCCGTCGCACCGGGGGAGAACGCACGCCGACCGGGACGAGGAGGACGGGGCGCGTAGCGGGGGTCGTCCAGGACCCTCCGCACGCCCCGCGCCACGGCCGGACCGTAGACCTGCACCATGTCGGGGACGCGGGCGTGCAGGCGCGGGCTCCGGACGAAACCCGTGAGGTCCATGAAGAGCCGACCGCCGATGTCGACGAGGAACAGGTCGACCACGGCGTCGTCGACGCCGACCACCTGCAGCCAGCGGCGGGTCGTGGCCCGCAGCACGGACACGCCCATGGGGGTGACCGGGCGCCGCAGGCCCTGCATGTGGCCGACCTCCATGTAGACCCGCGGGTCTCCCCGCACCGGGTCGGTCCCCGGTGGGAGGGGGAAGAGGGTCGTGATCGCACGGGACTGCAGCAGCCACAGCGCGTCCTCCGCGTCGTACGCGAACTCGATGTCCTGCGGGCTGCCGAGGGCGCGCTGCACCCGCTGCCCGGTTCGCTGCAGCTCGCGCAGCTGGTCGGCGGAGAGGCACCCGCGATCCTCCTGCCCGGGGAGCGTGCCGTTCCCGGGCAGGACGTAGTGGTCGGTGTTCCTGGTGCCGTCCACGACACCGGTGCCCAGTCCCGCGACGGCGTCGACGACGGTCTCCGTGCGGGTACCGGTCAGCGGGTTGGCGGTGAACATCACCCCGGCCGCCGTCGGGGCGACCATGCGCTGCACCACCACGGCCATCGCCACGTCGGCGGTCTCCAGCCCCTGTCCGGCCCGGTAGGCGACGGCGCGCTCGCTGTCCACGGAGGCCCAGCACAGCCGGATGGCCGCGAGCAGCGCGTCCTCGCCCTCGACGTCCAGGACGGTGTCCTGCTGGCCGGCGAAGCTGGCCCCCGGCAGGTCCTCCGCCGTGGCGCTGGAGCGGACGGCCACGGGACCACCCCCGAGGCGCTCGTAGGCCGCCAGGACCGCCCCCTCGGGGACGGCGCCCGAGCGGTAGGCCTCGGTGGTCAGGCAGAACCCGTCCGGCACGCGCTCGCCCGCGGAGAGGAGGGCCCCGAGGCCGGCGGCTTTGCCCCCGACGAGCTCGGTCGCTTCCGGGCTGATGTCGGCGAGGTCGATGACGTCCAGGGGGTGCCTCTCTGGTGTCGTGGGGCCGACGGGGAGTGAGGAAGGCCGGGACGGGGCGTCAGCCGAGCTGCTCGGCCAGCGCGACGATGATCCCCTCGGGGCCGCGCACGTAGCAGAGCCGGTAGCGGTCCTGGTACTGCACCACCTCTCCGACGAGCTGCGCACCGCGGGCGCGCAGCCCCGCAACGGTGGCGTCGATGTCGTCGACGGCGAACATGATGCTGCGCAGGCCCAGCGTGTTCGTAGGGGCGTCCTCCGGCTCTGCGCTGATCGCCGGCGGGGTGTGGAAGGTCGTCAGCTCGAGCCGGCCGTGGCCGTCCGGGGTCCGCATCATCGCGATGTCGACGCGCACCCCGTCGAGGCCCGCGACACGGTCGACCCACCGTCCCTGGATCGGCGCCTGCCCCTCCAGCTCCAGGCCGAGGTCGGTGAAGAACGCGACGGCGGCCTCGAGGTCGCCGACGACGACGCTCACGTGGTCCATCCGCTGGATCGTCATGCTGGTTCTCCTCCGCCTGCGTCGTGGTGGTGTTGCCTGTCCTGGCTGCCGCTGCCCCGGGGCAGTCCTGGTCAGGACGTCCTCCGGTCGAAGGTCAGGTGGGTGACGCCGCTGGGCGCCGAGACGACCTCGATCTCGTAGTCCTCCTCCAGGGCCTCCAGCCCGTCCCACACCCGGACGCCGCGGCCGAGCACGATCGGCACCTGGACCAGGTGCATGTGGTCGACCAGGCCCGCGGCGAGGAAGTCGCGCACGACGGTGGGGCCACCTCCGATGCGCACGTCCCGTCCGCCGGCCGCCGCACGGGCGGCCCGGAGCGCCTCGTCCGGCGCGGCGTCGAGGAAGTGGAAGGTGGTGCCGCCCTCCATCGTGATCGAGGGGCGCGGGCGGTGGGTCAGCACGAAGGTCGGGGTGCGGAACGGCGGGGTCGGGCCCCACCACCCGGTCCAGTCGGCGTCGTCCTGCCAGCCCGGCGGGCCGAACTTGCCCGCGCCCATGATCTCCGCGCCGATGCCCGGCTCGTGCTGCTGGGCGAACGCGTTGTCCACGCCGGCGGTGCCGCCGGTGCGTCCCAGGATGGGGGCGCCGAAGCGGGTGGCGATCATCCACTCGTGCAGCCTCTCTCCGGCGTGCCCGAAGGGAGCGTCCCGGCTCAGACCCTCGCCGGTGCCGAAACCGTCCAGCGAGATGGAGAAGTTGTGGATGCGGGTCCGTGTCATCTGCTCGCTCCGTCCGCTCGGCGATGGGTGCACTGGGGCCGGTGGACTACCGGTTCGTGTTGACCAGGACGTCCGCGGCGTCCGCCCCGAAGCAGGTCCAGGTGGCCGGCAGGGGCCCGTTCTCCTCGACGTTCCAATTGTTGGTGATGGTCAGGCACTCGAGCACGAGATTCTCCGCGGTGACGTTCTTGTTGCGTTCCCGGTCGGCCTCGGCGTCGATCCTGGCCTGCTCGAGGCGGGACTGGGCGCGGTCCACGTTCGCCTCGGCCTCCACCACCCGGTTCAGCGCGTCCTGGGCGGTCTGGTCCAGCGCCGCCGGCGGCAGCGCCACGGAGTCCAGCTGCACCCCGTACGGGGACAACCGCTCCGTCAGGGCCGCCTCCACGGCCTCGCGCACCTCCTCGACCTTGCCCTCCGCGCGGGCCTCCGCAGGGGTGTAGGAGGCCAGGACGGTGGCGACCGCTTCCCGGGCCGCCGGCTGGACGAGCATGCCGTCGACGTTCTCGAACTGCCGGTACCGGGACCACAGCTCCTGGGCCTGTTCGCCGGTGATGGTCCACTGCACGGTCATGTGCTGGGTGCCGGAGCCGCCGCCGGCGAAGGCGATCGGTGCGTCCATCTCCGAGCGCTGCAGCTGGGTGGAGAACGTCTCGACCTCGGCCCAGGGGGCCTTGACCTGCCATCCGGCCTGGAGGGTGCGGGAGTACCGGCCCAGGCTGGTCTCGATCCCCACCTCCCGGGCTCCGACCCGGGCCAGCGTGGTCCCCGCGGTGACGAGCAGAAGGAGCACCACCGCGCTGACGGCCGTGACGCCGGCCGCCTTGCGCGTGGCGCTGGGGCGGACCTGTTCCCCGGCGGCGTCCTTCTGCGCCGTGGTCCTCGGCACCGTCATCCAGGCGACGATCGAGAGCACGAGGACGAGGGCCAGGACGGTGGCCGTGACGATGTAGAACATGTTCCTCTGTCCCCGCTTCTCCAGGATCCTGGTGCCGCACCCGCGAGCGCGGTTGTTCACTGATGTAAACACTCCCACACCGTGGAGCCGCGGGCACTCGATCACCGGGGGAGGCGGTGCCACACTTCGGGGGACCACCGGGGTCGTGTGTGCCGCAGGCCGCCGCGCGGGGTCACGGACCCGGGGAGTCGGTGATCTTGGTGTCGGCCAGGTCCAGATAGGGGTCGCCGAGGTGCTGGTCGTAGAGGTCGGCCTGCTCGTCACCCTCGGTCCCGGCCGGCGACCGGAACCCGTTCCGCACGGTGCCGGTGACCTCGACCAGGTCGCCGATCTCGAGGTCTGGCACCGGGTCCCGGGCGCTGACCAGCAACGGGTCCAGGTCGGGGTCCGAGGGGTCGGCGAGTTCGTATGCCGAGCGGGAGTCGGCCAGGTCGCCGACCACTCCGCTGAGGGTCACCCGTTGCCCGGTGTCGGCGGTCAGGCCGGCGCGGAAGGCTTCGTCGTAGGCGCCGGCGTACGCGAGGTCGGACTGCTCCGCAGGTGTCGGGGCGGAGGGTGCGGCCGTCGGGGACGCGCCGGCCGGTCCTGAGGCGGTGCTGCCCTCGGAGACGTCGCTTCCCGGGTCCGGCACCTCCGTGGGGCCGCACCCGGCCAGCACCCCGGCGGACAGGGACAGCACCACGGCGGCGACGTGCGTGGTCGACCGGCGGAGCGTGCCGCCGGCCACCACGCTGCCTGAGGGCTCCATGACTCACCGCACCTCCCGTTCGAGGGCCTCGTCCTTCCGGCGTCTCCCCGGCAACTCCGCCGCCGAGCACGCGGCGGCGGTCGTTCCCGGTTGAGGACAGCGTAGAGCCGGGCTCGGTGCTGCGCACTTGTGGGCGCAGACGTGTCCGGGGCTCAACCGGCGCGTGAACGGCTGTTGAACGGGTAGCGTATCGGTACTACGTTGTGATGGGCCCGAGAACGGGTTCGACGTCAAGGATGTTCGGTGACCACACGCGCATCTGGAACGCGAGGTGTTGCGATGTCTGCCCGGATTTCTCCCGTGATCCGACGGGGCGGCGTCGTCGCGGGGCGGCTGCTGGTCTACGTCCTCATCTGGGCGGGGTTGGCGCTGCTCATCGCCGCCGCCGGGATCCGGTTCTACTGGGGCGAGATCACCGTGGGCCAGATGCTCCTGAACCTCGTCTCCGTGCAGCTCGACGGCGGAGGCGGTCCCATCGTCTGGATGGGCATCCTGGGGATCGGCGTCGTCCCCCTGCTCCTCACCGCCGGGATCGCCCTGTGGCAGAACGTCCGGCGCCGCCAGGGCGGCGACACGCCGCCCCGCCGCCCGCGGTGGATCGTGCGCGTCGTCCCCACCGTCCTGGTGGCGGGGGTGGTCGTCGGCGGGAGCACGGCGTTCGCCACCACGGTGGGTGTGGGGGACTACCTCAGGGCCGGGAACTCCGCGTACGACCTCGGCGACTACTACGTGGAGCCGACGGTGACCAGCGACGAGCACAAGCGCAACCTGGTGCTGATCTACCTCGAGTCCGGCGAGGCCACCCTGGCGGACGACCAGCTCTTCGAGAAGGACGCGTTCGCTCCGCTGCAGGAGGTCACCCGGGACTCGGACGGGTGGCAGAGCGTGGAGGACCTCCAGCAGTACGAGGGCGGAGGCTGGACGATGGCCGGTCTGACGGCGACGCAGTGCGGCGTGCCGCTGAAGGGCCTCGGCTCGGCCGCGGACAGCGGCGCCCTCAACGAGCTCGGCGGCAACGTCGGCACCTACCTGGGCGGGACCACCTGTCTGGGCGACGTCCTCGGCGAGCACGGCTACACCAGCGTCTTCCTGGGCGGGGCCAACGCCTCCTTCGCCGCCAAGGACGCCTTCCTGGGCACCCACGGCTACTCCGAGATCAAGGACCTGTCCGACTGGCGCGCCGCCGGCGAACCGGAGAAGAACTTCCGCGGCGACTGGGGCTTGAGCGACGGACGCCTCATGGCGCACGCCAAGGACGAGGTCGACGCGCTGCACGCCGAGGCGGAGCGGACCGGCCGGCCGTTCAACCTCTCCGTGCTGACGCTGGACACGCACGAGCCCGTGCACATCTTCGACTACTGCACCGTGGACACGGAGAACGTGGTCACCTCCGCGTTCTTCTGCTCCATGACCCAGGTGGCCGGCTTCGTGGCCCACCTGGAGGCGCAGGGCTACCTCGAGGACACCGCCGTGGTGATCATGGGTGACCACCTCAAGCACATGAGCGCCGGCGACGCCTTCCACGAACAGCTGGACCACCACGACAACCGCACCATCTTCAACCGGGTCTGGGTTCCCGGCGAGGACCGCAACAGCGCGCTGCGCCCCCGCGTGGACCAGCTGAACATGTACCCCACGATCCTGGAGGCCGCCGGCCTGGGGCTGCAGGACCGTGCGGCCGGACTGGGCGTGTCCGCCTTCAGCACGGAGGTCCCGGAGGGCTCCGCGCAGGCCATGGCACCGGAGCTGTACACGGAGCTTCTGGAATCGCGGTCCTCCCAGTTCTACGCGGAGGCCTGGGCCGGCGGGGACGCCGCCCGGTAGTGGCGTTCGTGTCCTGCGCGTCGCGGCCGGCGCCGCCTTCACCGGCCGGACGCTGAACCGGGGGCCGCCGGGGCGCAGCCCGGGGGCTCCGAGTTGCCGCTGACGGTGAAGTCCTCGCAGGTGAGGAACGCGGCGTGGTGGACCCCCAGCAGGTAGGAGGCCACAGCGATGGACAGCACCAGGGCGACCACCAGGGCCCGTCGCGCCGGTGACAGGAGTCCCGCCCCGAAGTCGGGCCACATGATCCGCGCCAGCACCCACATCGTCGCCGGGAGTCCCAGGACGGCCACGGTGTCGCCCAGGGCGCCGGTCAGCGCGTCGAGGAAGCCCCCGTGGTCCTCGACGGTGAGGGCGAGGACCAGCCACACCGAGGGAAGCATCAGGGCGGCCGCTCGGCGTTTGCGGTGCTGCTCGCCGTGGTGGCGGAACAGCACGATCAGCAGCGCCGCCGAGGAGGCGGCCCAGACGGCCAGCTCTTGTTCGAAGAAGAGCCGGCCCCACGCACCCAGGGTGAAGGCGGGCCACCACACGGCCACGCACATGCCCACGCACATGCCCACGGTCACCACGCCGGTGGCCCGCCCGGCCGTGCTCGGGTCCGGGCGCTCGTCGTCCTCCGGCATCGGCCTCACGGCGGCGATCCCGTGGAGCACGGCGCAGCGGCGACTTCGGTGCCCCGCACGACGCGACGGGGCGCCGGGGACCGGGCGGCGCCGGTCCGGGACCGGCTGCTCCCGGTGCGGGGGCGGCCGCCGGTTTCCGCCCCGGTGGCGACGGTGCCGCCGGGGTCCCGTCGCGCGCCCGCGCTGCTATGCGGTGCGCCGGGGTCTGTCGACGTCATAGGTGATCTGCACCATGCCGTTGTCGAAGCGGCGCTCCCGCACGAGCCGCAGGTCCAGCGACAGCCCGGAGGGGAAGACCGGGGTGCCGCCTCCGACGGTGACCGGGCACAGCAGGAGCTCGACCACGTCGACCACCCCCAGCGCCAGGGCGCTCCCGGCCAGGGTCGGGCCCTCGATCGTGAGGTCCCCGGCCGCCTCGGATCTCGCGCGCTCGACCGCCTCGGCGGTGAACTCGCGCTCGAGCCGGGTGCGCCCGGTCCACGTCCGTTCGAGGGAGGAGGAGTAGACGACCTTGTCGGCCCGCTTCCACGTGTCCGCGAAGCGCGCCGATTCGGGCGACCACGTCGGGGCGGTCGGGTCGGTCTCCCACACGGCCATGGTCTCGTACATGCGGCGCCCGTAGAGGTAGGTGCTCACCGAGGCCAGGTCGGCGGTCAGGGCCGCGACGACGGCCTCGTCGGGCACCGCCCAGGAGAAGTCGCCCTGGGCGTCGGAGTTGTAGCCGTCCAGGGAGGAGGCCACGGAGTAGATCACTGTCCCCATGGCTGCACTCAACTCGACCGAGGCGCTCCGGCGCAAGGGGTGGTGTGCGTCCGGGAGCCCCCGCGGGCGGCGACTCCCGTGCTCCGGGCCCGCACGGGAACCGGGGCACGGCGATCACCCGAGGAGCCGCATGCGGCCGGGGCTCAGCCGGCCTCCGTCGTCGGCCCCGGCCCGGTGTCGGCGTGCCGCAGCACAGGGCGCTCGGCCCGGGGGAGGCCGTCGACGACCAGCTCGTAGGCGTTCAGCACCAGTTCCGCCACGAGGTCGCGGGTGACCCCGGGGCCGGCGGCGAGGGAGATCCAGTGCTGCTTGTTCATGTGGTAGCCGGGCGTGATCGTGGGGAACTCCTGGCGCAGTGCCGCCGCGTGCGGGGGTTCGCACTTGAGCGTCACGATCGGCTCGCCGGTTGCCTCGGTGGCCATCAGGAAGATCTTGCCCGCGACCTTGAAGACGTCGTGCTCGGGCCCGAAGGGACAGGTGCGGGACACCGCCGGCAGTCCTGCGGCGACCTCCATGGCAACGTGTTGAAGTCGCGTTCCGTCCACGGTCCGTCTCCTTCCGAGGCCATCGCCTCCCGGTGGCCTCCTGCTCCGCTGGATCTCGCGACCAGTATCCCCGGCACCGTCACGCGGACCCGCCGGAGTCCCGTCAGACCAGCAGTTGATGACGGGCGAGTTCCCGGTAGAGCACCGAGGTGCCCAGCAGTTCCTCGTGGGTGCCGGTGGCGGTCAGCCGGCCGTGGTCGAGCACGACGATCTGATCGGCCCCCACGACGGTCGACAGGCGGTGGGCCACGATGAGGACCGTGCGCCCGGCCGCAGCGGAGCGGATGGCGGCGTGGAGGGCCTGCTCGTTGCGGGAGTCCAGGCTGGCGGTGGGCTCGTCGAGCAGCAGCAGCGGCGTGTCCGCGAGCAGGGAGCGGGCGATGGCCAGGCGCTGGCGTTCGCCACCGGAGAGTCCGGCGCCGTCGTCGCCCACGGGTGCGTCCAGGCCCTCGGGGTGCTCCTGGAGGCGCGCCAGGAGATTGACCGCGCCCAGCACCTCCTGGCAGGCGGCCTCGTCGGCCTCGGGAGCGGCGAGCAGCAGGTTCTCCCGGACGGTGCCGGCCAGCACGGGAGCGTCCTGTTCGACGTAGCCGATCCGGGCCCGCAGATCGGTCCGCGACATGGCGCGCAGATCGGCGCCGTCGAGGCGGATCGAGCCGTGGTCGGGATCGTAGAAGCGCTCGATGAGGGCGAGCAGCGTGGACTTCCCACCCCCTGACGGTCCGACGATCGCGGTGGTCGATCCGGCCGGGACCGTGAAGCTGAGCCGGTCGAGCACCGGCCGGCCCGGGCGGTAGGAGAAGGTGACCTGGTCGAAGGACACCTCCACCGGGCGCCCTCGCCGTCCCGGGCCCAGGGTGGCGGCTCCGGCTCCGGGGGTGCCCTCCGTCCGGCCGGGAGCCCGGTCCTGCGCGTCCTCGCGCGGCAGCCCCAGGATCTCCTGGATGCGGCCCAGGGCGCCCAGCGCGGCGCGGACGGTGGTGACGGCGGAGAAGAACTGCCCCAGCGGCATGACCATCATGAACAGGAAGAGGATGAAGGTCACCAGATCGGCGACGGCGAGCGCTCCGGAGGCCACGCGGTAGCCGCCCACGCCCAGGACGGCGAGGAAGGACCCCTGGACGGCCAGCCCGCTGATCGGCCAGAGCACCGCGCCGACCCCGGCGACGCGCACCCCGTAGTCGTGGGCCGAGACCGCCTCGGTCTCGAGCCGGGCCACCTCCCGGTCGGTGGCACCGCTGGCGCGGATGGTCCGTACCGCCGACACGGCCCGCTCCACGCCGGCGGCCAGGCGGCCCACGGCCTCCTGGGCCGCGCGGGTGAGGACCTGGATCCGCGCCGAGGCGATCACGACGGCCAGCACGGCGACCAGGACGACGCCGAGGGTGATGCCGAGCAGCAGCGGATCCAGCAGCGCCATCCCGATCAGCGCGCCGGTGAACACGAGTGCGCCGCCCAGGGCGTCCACGAGTCCACCGGTGAGCGCGGCCCGCACCACCGTGGTGTCCGAACCGACCCGGGAGACCAGGTCACCGGTGCGGCGGGCGTCGTGCTCGCGCACCGGCAGGCGCAGCAGCTGGTCCACCAGGCGCCGCCGGGCGGTGAGCACCACGCCCTCGGCGGTGCGTTCGAGCAGGTACTGCTGCGCTGCGCCCACCAGCCCGGCGCCGAGCACCAGCAGGACGAGCACCAGCACCACCGGCGCCGCCGACCGGCCGGTGCTGATGGACCTGATGACCTGGTTGACGGCCACCGGCTGCGCGAGGCTCAGTCCGGCCCCCAGCACGGACAGCACCAGCACCACGACCAGGACGCCGCGGTGCTCCGTGAGGTAGCCGGCCAGGTCCCGCAGGCGGCCGCGAGGGCCCGCTGCGTCGGCGGCGGTCGGGTCAGCCACGCTCGAACCGCGATCCACCGTACTTGCGGTGCACTGCTTGGCGGCTCACGCCCAGGGCCGCGGCGATCTGCGCCCACGACGCTCCTCGTGCGCGGGCCCGGCGCACCGCCACCGCCTCCCGCTGGGAGAGCTGCCGGTGCAGCTCCGCCGTGGCCCTCAGCGCCTGCAGCGGGTCGTCGTCCTCCGCCTGGGCCACCAGAGCGCTCATCGGTACCTCGTGCATCGTCGCCACACCTCCTGCGCGTCAACATACGATGACACCGGGCGAGTGTCAATGTTCGTTGACACGGTGTGCAGGTGCCGGATCCGGCACGCGGGCCCACCCCGCGCCCTGGGCGGAGGTGGGCGGGTACGAGGAGCGGTGCGCCGGTGGCGCCGGCCTGTTCCCACGCCGGAGCTGTCTCGATAGGGTGAGCGCGGGCGATGCCGAGCGCGGCGTGCCCGGCGTGGTGATCGGGCGCCGGTACCGAGGCCCGATCGAGGTCCATCGATTCCGGGAGGAAGCATGACTGATTCACAGCAGGACCCGAACCAGCAGGAAGGCCCGGCCGACGGCGGCGCGGCCGGCGCTCCGGGCATTCACGACGGGGGCGCCGACGGCGGAGCCGAGGGTCCCGCCGACGGCGGCGCGGCCGGCGTCCCGGGCGTCCACGACGGCGGTGC
>NZ_WOGU01000057.1:0-652 GCF_009735315.1 Kocuria sediminis | reverse complement strand
CTTCCCTGCCAGGCAGGTCGTCTCGCTGTGCCTCGTCGCCAAAGGTACCCGCTCGTCGGGCCTCGCGTGAGGAAACGGGGACGCCCGCCCACCCCAGCCGCGCTTATACCCGCCGAGGCCGTGAAACGTCTCGGTGGTGCGGTCTGGGGTGACCGAAGCCCGGTGGCCGTTTGGTCGCCGGCACCGTTGGGGTCTGTGGATCGTTGGCCGCTGGCCATCATCGAAAAGCAGATTCCAGGGGGGAGCCGCCCTGCGGTAGCCGCCGTTCGTCGGCGTGTCCGCAGGGTCTGGTCCCCCCACCCGAGGGCCGTATGCCGCAGGCCTGTCCCCGCCCTTTGGGGTGGTCACGACGGGAACAACCTTGCGTGCGGACCGGATCCTGAGGGGTTCCAGTGGGGGCAATTGGATGGTCGCATGTGTACCGCCGGTGCGCCGGTGGTGTCGCTGTGACCGGGCGCTCGTTCGCCCCGATCGGAGTAAACTCCTTGAAGCCAAACTTCTGCTCCTCCGGGGGCTGATGGGCACCGTGGGACGCCAGCGCCTAGCGCCGGCCCCTGCGGTGCCCGCCAGGAACAAGGTATCTGGTTGATTCTGCCAGTAGTCATATGCTTGTCTCAAAGATTAAGCCATGCATGTCTAAGTATAAGCACTT
>NZ_WOGU01000008.1:0-202224 GCF_009735315.1 Kocuria sediminis | reverse complement strand
GGCGGCCACCAGCTCGGCGGCCACGGTGATCGCCCAGTTGTACCAGTAGTTCCAGCCGATGGCGAAGCCGAAGGAGGCGCTGACGAAGCGGGTGGAGTACTCCTCGAACGCCCCGGAGACCGGCAGGTAGGTGGCCATCTCGCCCAGCGACTGCATCAGCAGGAACACCATGAACCCGATCACGACGTAGGCCAGCAGCGCCCCGCCGGGCCCGGCCGTGGCGATGGTGTTGCCCGAGGCCACGAACAGCCCGGTGCCGATGGCCCCGCCCAACGCGATCATGGTCAGGTGACGCGGCTTGAGACTGCGGCGCAGCTTCGCCTGGGACTGCAGCTGCGCCTGGGTCGCAGGCGCGCTCTGCTCGGCCCGGGGGCGTGCGGTGGTGCTCACGCGGAATCTTCTCCTCTGGTGCGGTGGACGGATCACGGCAGGAGGAGGTTCGGTGGCGCCGTCCCCCCGAACGGTCCTGGCCGATTATGGGGGCAGGAGTTGCAGAGGGGAAATCGGCGTGGAGCCGGGCCGGAGGGCGTCCCCGTACGATGGACGGGTGGAATCGCAGACCGGACCGGGGCAGCAGGGCGCACGCCACCGGTCCCGCTGGGCGGCCGTTGTGGCCCTTCTCACCGGTTCCGCCCTCCTCCTGCTGGCCGCGACGCTCGGCGCCCGCTGGGCGTGGCACCCCGTGCCGACGGCCGAGGACGAGGTCTCCTGCGCCCCCTACGGACTGGACGGCGTGAGCGTCGCGCCCCGCGGCGAGCGGGGGCCGCTGAGCGACGGGCCGGTGCTCTCCGGAGGCGTGCGGCTGCAGGAGGGACCGGCCGACCGGATGAACGCGACCTTCGAGCACGAGGGGGTGACCAGCAGCTACCACGTCTTCGCCGACGGCGTGGACTGGAGCCGGCCGGTCGGGGTGGTGTTCCGCCTCCACGGCGACGGCGCCTACGAGTTCCACAACCCCCAGCACAAGGTCTCCTGCCTCGCGGAGGTGGCCCGCAGCCACAACGCGGTGCTCGTGGCCCCCCGCACCCCTGACCGGCAGGACGAGCCCACGTGGTGGGAGGACCTCGACGGCAACGCCGAGTGGTTCCTGGCCCTGGCCGAGCAGGAGATCTTCCCGGCCTACGACATCGACCGCTCCCGCACCTGGCTGCACGGCTACTCCGGCGGGGCGGAGTTCATCAGCTACGAGCTGCTGGCCGACCGGGTGGACTTCCTGCAGGGCGGCGGTGCGGTGCTGACCGGCGGCGGGGGAGCCCCGGCCACCGGGTCCGCCCGGCCCACGGAAGACCAGCTCGAGCACCTCCTGCTGCACTGGGACGTGGGCCTCGACGACGACGGCTCCGACCCGAAGGCCCCGTTCGACGCGCTCTCGGCGGCGGCCGCCGGCCACGCCCGCTACGAGGACGCCGGGTACCGGCGGACCAGCGTGCGCTACCGGGAGGGCGTCGACCACTTCGAGCTGCCCGAGGCGCGGGTGCTCGGCGAGGTCCTCGCCGCGGCCGAGGACTGAGCATCGCGTCCGGCCGGGCACGTGATCCATCTCTCCCGAAATCCGGTCCCGGCCTGCAACGACGCGGCCCAGCACGGGTGCGGCCGGCCGCAGGCGGGGCGTAGGGCTCGCGTGAGCTTGCATTAGCATATGAGCGCCCGTACGGTGCCGTAGAGAAGAAATATGTCGGCGGGGACCGACTCAGGGGGGAAGGCCGGTGCGGGGGCATCGAGCCGAGACAACGACTCTTTCGCGGTGCGCCGACCCGGTGCCCCGCTCCCGGAGCGCCTTCCACGCCGGTCACACCGGCTCCTGCGTGTTCCTGCGCCCCGCCGACACCGCCGCTGCCAGATGCGCAGCGGCGTGAACGTCGATGGGGGACATCAATGACAGTGCGCTCGACCATGCGCAGCGGCTCGACCCGCTCGGGCGGCGGCCGGCACCTGCTGGAGGACCGGAATCCGGACCACGACCTGCAGGAGGAAACCGAGCTGCTCGACCCGGCCCTGCACACGCAGTCGCTGCCGCAGGTCCCGGGCCGCGCCGTCTTCCCGGTCGCGTCCGCCCCGGCGCCCCGCACCCTGGTGGACGTCGTCATGGACACCGTCTCCCGGCACCCCGACGCCACGGCGGTCGACGACGGGACCACGGTGCTCAGCTACGCCGAGTTCCTCGAGCGCGTCGAGGCCCAGGCCCAGCGCCTGTGGGACCTCGACATCGGGCGCGGGGACCGGGTGGGCATCCGCGTGCCCTCCGGGTCCGTGGACCTCTACGTCGCGATCCTCGGCACGATCTTCGCCGGGGCCGCCTACGTGCCGGTGGACTTCGACGACCCGGACGAGCGCGCGGCCACGGTGTGGGAGGAGGCCTCGGTGTGCGCCGTCTACGGCGCCGGCCTGGCCCTGGAGACCCGCACGGGTGTCCGCCCCGGGGCGGACTGCCGCGAGCCCGGCACCGGCGACGACGCCTGGATCATCTTCACCTCCGGCTCCACCGGCAAGCCCAAGGGCGTGGCGATCAACCACCGCTCCGCCGCCGCCCTCGTGGACGCCGAGGCCGAGCTGTACCTGCCCCGGCGCCCGCTGCGCCCGGGCGACCGGGTCATGGCAGGGCTCTCCGTGGCCTTCGACGCCTCGTGCGAGGAGATGTGGCTGGCCTGGCGCTCCGGCGCCGCCCTGGTCCCGGCCCCGCGCGCGGTCGTGCGCTCGGGCACCGACCTGGGCCCCTGGCTGGTCGAGCGCGGGATCACCGCCGTCTCCACGGTGCCCACCCTGGCGTCCATGTGGCCTGCCGAGGCGCTGAGCCGGATCCGCCTGCTGATCTTCGGCGGCGAGGCCTGCCCCAACGAGCTGGCCGCCCGCCTGGTCCACCCCGGCCGCGAGGTCTGGAACACCTACGGGCCCACCGAGGCCACCGTCATCGCCACCGGGGCCGTGCTCACCGGTGAGCCTCCCGTGCGCATCGGCCTGCCGCTGCCCGGGTGGGAGCTGGCCGTCGTCGACGCCGCCGGCAACCCCGTGCGCTGGGGCGAGGAGGGCGAGCTGATCATCGGCGGCGTGGGACTGGGCCGCTACCTGGACCCCGCCAAGGACGCCGAGAAGTTCGCGCCGATGGACACCCTGGGCTGGGAGCGTGCCTACCGCTCCGGTGACGTGGTGCGCGCCGACCCCGAGGGCATCGTCTTCGTGGGCCGCGCCGACGACCAGGTCAAGATCTCCGGCCGCCGCGTGGAGATGGGCGAGATCGACGAGCAGATGAGCCGCCTGCCCGGTGTGCAGGCCGGCGCCGCGGCGGTGCACACCACCCCCGCCGGCAACCAGATCCTCGTCGGCTACCTGGTGGCCGACGCCCCCGGCTCGGTGAACCTGCAGGAGGCCCGCAGCCTGCTCGCCGACCGCCTCCCGGGCCAGATGGTGCCCGCGCTGGCGCTGATGGACGAGCTGCCGATGAAGACCTCCGGCAAGGTGGACCGCAAGGCCCTGCCCTGGCCGCTGCCGGCCGCCGGCGCGGACGCCGCGAGTGCGCAGGTCGACGCCGAGCTCGAGTGGCTCGCCGCCCTGTGGGCCGATCAGCTGGGCCCGCTGCCCATCGACGAGGACAGCGACTTCTTCGCCCTCGGCGGCACGTCCGTGGCCGTGGCCAAGCTGGTCTCCGAAATCCGCCGGAGCTACCCGGACGCAGAGATCGCCGAGATCTACCGCCACCCCACCCTCGCCGGCATGCACGAGTACCTGGCCGGGCTCGCCCCGGTCGACGTCGCGGCCCAGGACGCCGCGCGCACCCGGCAGGTGGCCGACACCCCGCGCTGGAACGGGCTCGTGCAGGTCCCCTTCCTCGCGGGCCTCTACGCCGTCTCGGGGATGCGCTACGTGCTGGGCTCCGCCATCGTGGTGTGGCTGCTGTTCAACCTGCTCGGCGCCACCTGGGTGCCGAACCCGCCGCTGCTGCCGCTCGTGGTCGGCTGGCTGCTGCTCTTCGCCCTGCCCGGCCGCCTGGTGCTCACCGCGCTGTTCATCCGGCTGCTGACCTTCCGGCTGCGCCCCGGCGCCCACGCCCGCGGCTCCTGGACCCACCTGCGGGTCTGGATGGCCGAGCGGGTGCTGATCTTCAACAAGTTCGAGCCCCTCATGGGCACCCCCGTGATGGTGCTGTTCTTCCGCCTGCTCGGCAACCGGGTGGGCCGCGGCGCCCACCTCGACACCCTGCCGCCGGTCAGCGGGCTCGCCGCGATCGGCGACGGCGCGGCGGTGGAGCACGAGGTCGACCTCTCCGGCTACTGGCTCGAGGGCGACGTTTTCCACCTCGACGGCGTCACCGTGGGTGCGCACGCCCGGGTCGGCACCCGCACGCTGCTCAGCCCCGGCGCGGTCGTCGAGGACGGCGCGGAGGTCGACCCCGGCTCCCACGTCACCGGCACCGTCCCCGCCGGGCGGCTGCAGGGCGGCTCCCCGCTCGAGGACCTCGGCCCCGCCGGCGCGAGCTGGCCCGAGCCGGCCCCCGGGCACGCCCACGGGATCGGCACCGGGCTGCTCTACGCCCTGGGGCTCGGCACGGTCGGGTTCCTGCCCGTGCTCGCCGTGGTCCCCGGCGCCCTGATCGTCTTCCCGCAGGTGCAGGGCATCGAGCTCTACGAGCGGGTCTTCCCCGTCCTGGCGCTGTGGGTGCCGGTCTTCGCCGTGCTCACGGCCCTCGTCTACCTCGCGCTGCTCGTGGCCGTGGTGCGCCTGGTCGCCGGGCTCATCACGCCCGGTCACCACCGCGCCGACGGGACCGCGGCCTGGGCTGTGTGGCTGACCGGGGTGCTGCTGCAGAAGAGTCTCGTGTCGACCTACCCGGTCTACGCCTCGATCGCCACGCCGTTCTTCCTGCGCCTGCTGGGCGCCCGCGTGGGGAACCAGGTGGAGATCTCCACCGTGGAGACCCTGCCGCACCTGACCACCTTCGAGTCCGGCTCCTTCATGGCCGACCACTCCCTGGTCAGCTCCGCGCGCACCGGCTTCGGCTGGGTGCACGTGGGCCACTCCACCGTGGGGCAGCGCTCCTTCGTGGGCAACTCCGGGATCGTGGGCCCCGGGCGCGACGTCCCGGCGGACTCCCTGATCGCCGTGCTGTCCTCCGCCCCGGAGCACGCCGAGGCCGGCACCTCCTGGCTCGGCCGGATGCCCGCGCCGATCAGCCGGGTCAGCGACGCCGCCGACGAGGACGTCACCTACCGGCCGCGCCGGCGCCTGCTCGTGGCCCGCACGCTCGTGGAGTCCCTGCGGGCCGTGCCGTTCATGGTCACCGCGTGGATCGACCTGGCCATCGTCTACGTCCTCAGCACCGTCTACATGCGCGCCGGGGGCGGGCTCGACGGCATCGTCTCGGCCCTGCTGTGGGCCACGCCCGTGGTGCTCGCCGCCGGCGTGCTGGCCGCACTGGTGCCCGTGATGGTCAAGTGGGCGCTCATGGGCCGCTTCCGCGAGGGCGAGCGCCCGCTGTTCAGCTCCTTCGTGTGGCGCAACGAGCTCGCCGACACCTTCGCCGAGTCGCTGGCGGTGCCCGGGCTGATCCGCCTGGCCGTGGGCTCCCCGGTGTTCAACGTCTGGGCGCGGCTGATGGGCGCGCGGATCGAGCGCGGCGTGTGGTGCGAGACCTGGTGGCTGCCGGAGTTCGACCTGGTCCACCTCGGCCGCGGCGTGTCCGTGAACCGCGGCACCGTGCTCCAGACGCACCTGTTCCACGACCGCATCATGCGGCTGCAGCCGGTGTCCATGGAGGCCGGGTCCACGCTGGGCCCGAACAGCTTCATCCTCCCGGGCAGCACCGTGGAGGCCGGGGCGACCGTGGGCCCCGGCTCCCTGGTGATGGCCCAGGAGACCGTGCCCGCCGGCAGCAGCTGGGGCGGGAACCCGATCCGGCCGCTGCACGTCCCGGCCGGCGAGCTCGTGGGCAGCGGGGGGTCGAACCGGTGAGCGCCGTCGACCCCACCGCCACCCGGGGCGGGGGCACCGCGGTGCTCAACGTCCCCGGCCCCGCCGAGCGGCGCACCAGGCGCCGGCTGATCGGCGTGGATGCCGCCCGCGGCTTCGCGCTGCTGGGCATGGTCGCCGTGCACACCCTGCCGGTGTGGAACGAGGAGGCCGGGCGGGCCTCGCTGAGCTGGTCCCTGTTCGCCGGGCACTCGGCGGCGCTGTTCGCCACCCTGGCCGGTGTGAGCCTGGCCTTCCTCTCCGGCGGGCGCACCCCGCACACGGGCCGGCGGCTGACCGGGGACCGGGCCGGGCTCGTGGGCCGGGCGGCGGTCATCGCCCTCGTCGGGTTCCTCGTGGGCTTCGTGGCCCCGCCGGTGAACAACATCCTCATCTACTACGGGATGTTCTTCCTGCTCGCGATCCCGTTCCTGGGCCTGCGGATCCGCCACCTGCTGGCGGCCTCGGTGCTGTTCGCCGTGCTCTCCCCGTTCCTCATGCAGTGGTCCCTGGACGTGCTGCCCGCCCACGTCTACGGCAACCCCACGCTGTGGAACCTGGTCACCGAGCCGGTCACCGTCCTCTCCCAGCTGCTGCTCACCGGAACCTATCCGGCCCTGCCGTACATGAGCTACCTGCTCGCCGGCCTGGCCCTGGGCCGGATGAACCTCACCAGCCGGCGGGTGCAGCTGTGGCTCGTGGGCGTGGGCGCGGCGACCGCCCTGCTCGCCTGGACGGTGTCCACGGCGGCGCTGCTGGTCTTCGGGGTCTACGAGCGGATCTGGTCCGCCACCCCGTGGATGTCCGAGGAGCAGATCGACTCGATCCTGGTCTTCGGTCCCGAGCCGTCCCTGCCGACCACCACCCTGTGGTGGCTGACCGTGCCGGCCCCGCACAGCAACACGCCCGCGGCGCTGTTCGTCAGCCTGGGCATGGCGGTCTTCGCCCTGGGCGCCTTCATGCTGCTGGCCCGGCTGATCGGCAAGGCCCTCACGCCGCTGGCGGCCGCCGGGTCCATGACCTTCACGCTCTACACGCTGCACCTGCTGTTCCTGGCCACGGGGGTCTACGACCTCGCGCCCGGCTTCTGGTTCTGGATGCAGCTGGTGGTCTTCGGACTGCTGGCCGTGGCCTGGCAGCGGGCGGTGGGCCAGGGCCCCCTCGAGAAGCTCGTGGCCCGCGTCTCCAAGGCCATCACCCGCCGGGTGGCGGCGAGCCCCCCGGCGGACGGGAGCCGCTGACGCCACCCCTCCCCGCGATGGCCGAGTCCCCCGTCCGGTGCCGTCTCCCCACCCACCAGCGTGGGGAAACGGCACCGGACGGGGGACTCGGCGCATGCCGGGGAGCGCGCCCGCAGCTCACAGGGCGGGGGGCGCGCTGTGAGCGGAAGTGCACCGGGGTGTTACCCCGGCCGTCGGGGGGCGAAACACGGGATTCCTACGGTGGGGGCATCGCACGCCCCCGCCCTGCCAGGAGGTCCCCGTGAGTTCAGAGCTGCACCCCGATCCGTCCACCACAGCGGCACGGTCGTCCGCGCCGGTGCCGCCGCTGGCCCTGCGCGAGCGGCCCGGCCGCTGGCTGGACGGCTACCGCCCCGAGGACCCCGCGTTCTGGGAGAGCGCCGGCCGCCCGATCGCCCGCACCAACCTCGCGTGGTCGATCCTCGCGGAGTTCCTCGGCTTCGCCGTCTGGCAGCTGTGGGCCATCACGGTCGTGTTCCTGCCGGGCGCGGGCTTCCCCTTCAGCGACTCGCAGATCTTCTGGCTGATCTCCATCCCCTCGCTGGTGGGGGCCACGCTGCGGATCCCGTACACCTTCATGGTCGGCCGGTTCGGCGGGCGGAACTGGACCGTCGTCTCGGCCCTGCTGCTGCTCGTGCCCACCGCGGGCCTGGCGCTGGCGGTCGGCAACCCGGCCACCCCGTTCTGGGTGATGCTGCTGCTGGCGGCCACGGCCGGCTTCGGCGGCGGCAACTTCGCGTCCTCGATGGCCAACATCACCTTCTTCTACCCGGTGCGGGAGAAGGGCTGGGCGCTGGGGCTCAACGCGGCCGGCGGCAACCTCGGCACGGCCGTGGCGCAGCTGGTCGTCCCGATCGCCGTCTCGCTCGTCGCCCTCGGGGCCACCGGACTCTCGGTCGCCGGGTGGTTGTGGGTGCCCTTCATCCTCTTCGCCGCGTGGGGTGCACGGCGGTACATGCACAACCTCTCCCACGCCAAGGGTGACGTCGCCGGGTCCCTGGCCACGGTGCGGGAGCCGCACTTCTGGGTGATGTCCTTCCTCTACGTGGGCACCTTCGGGTCCTTCATCGGCTTCTCCAGCGTGTTCCCCAAGCTCATCGCGGACACCTTCCCCGGCTTCTCCTCCTTCACCGTGGGCGCGGCGGCGCTGTCCCTGGCGTTCCTCGGGCCGCTGGTGGGGTCCGTGTCCCGGCCCTACGGCGGCAGGCTCGCGGATCGCTTCGGCGGGGCTCCGGTGACGGTGGCCGTGTTCGCGGTCATGGCGCTGCTCGCCCTGGCCGTGGTGCTGACCCTGCCGCGGGCCGACTTCTGGCTGTTCCTGGGCCTGTTCCTGCTGCTGTTCACCGCGGCCGGCATGGGCAACGGCTCCACCTACCGGATGATCCCCTCGATCTACCGGGTGCTGGGGCTGCGGCAGCAGCAGGACCTCGCGGTCTCCACCGAGCGCAAAGCCTCGGCGGCCCTGGGGCTGATCGGGGCGGTCGGCGCGTACGGCGGGTTCCTGATCCCGCAGGCGCTGAACCTCTCGAACACCACCACTGGGGCCTACAGCGCCGCGTTCTACGGTTTCGTCGCCTTCTACGTGGTCGCCCTGGCGGTGACCTGGGCCTGCTACCTGCGCCCGGGCACGGAGATGGGCGACAGCCACATCTGAGCCGGCACCCCGCCCCCGTCCGGAAGGAGCCACCCGCATGAGCACAACGGCCACCCACTGTCCCTACTGCGCACTGCAGTGCGCCATGACCCTCGACCCGGACTCGGCGGCCGCCGCGGCGCAGGGCTTCCCGGAGGTGCGGGCCCGGCAGTTCCCGGTCAACGGGGGCGGGATGTGCCGGAAGGGCTGGACGTCGGCGGAGCTGCTGGCCCACCCCTCGCGGCTCACCGCGCCGCTGCTGCGCGGACCGGACGGGGTGTTCCAGGAGGTCTCCTGGGACACGGCGCTGGACCGGATGGCCGGGGAGTTCCGCACCGCCCAGCACCGGTACGGCCGGGACGGGGTCGGGATCTTCGGCGGCGGCGGGCTGACCAACGAGAAGGCCTACCAGCTGGGGAAGTTCGCGCGGGTGGCCCTGCGGACCTCGCGGATCGACTACAACGGCCGGTTCTGCATGTCCTCCGCCGCCGCGGCGGCCAACCGCTCGCTGGGGGCGGACCGCGGCCTGCCGTTCCCGGTGACCGACCTCGACGACGCCCACACCGTGCTGCTGCTGGGCAGCAACCCCGCCGAGACCATGCCGCCGTTCGTCCAGCACCTGCAGCACGCCCGGGAGCACGGCGGACTGATCGTGGTGGACCCCCGCCGCTCCGCCACGGCCCGGATGACCGACGACGACGGCGGGATCCACCTGCAGCCCACCCCCGGCTCCGACCTGGTGCTGCTGCTGGGCCTCGCCCACGTGGTCCTGCACGAGGGCCTGGCCGACCTGGAGTACCTCGAGCGGCGCACCACCGGCGTCGAGGCCTTCCGCACGAGCGTCAGCGCGTGGTGGCCCGAACAGGTCGAGCAGGTCACCGGTGTCCCGGCCGAGCGGCTCCGCCGCGCCGCCCGCCGGCTGGCCCGCGAGCGGCGGGGCACCTACGTGCTCACCGGGCGCGGCGTGGAGCAGCACGTGGACGGCACGGACACCGCGACCGCGGCGATCAACCTGGCCCTGCTGCTCGGGCTGCCGGGTGCTCCCGGCTCCGGCTGGGGAACGCTCACCGGCCAGGGCAACGGCCAGGGCGGGCGCGAGCACGGGCAGAAGGCCGACCAGCTGCCCGGCTACCGCTCGATCACGGACCCCGCCGCCAGGGCGCACGTGGCCGGGGTGTGGGGCGTCGACCCGGAGGAGCTGCCCGGCGCGGGGATCCCCGCGGTGGAGCTGCTGACCGCCCTCGGCACCGAGGGCGGCGTGCGCTGCCTGTGGGTCAACGGCTCCAACGTGGTGGTCGGCGCCCCGGACACCGCAGCCGTGACCCGGGGGCTGCAGGCCCTGGACTTCCTGGTGGTCTGCGACCTCTTTCTCTCCGAGACCGCCGAGTACGCCGACCTCGTCCTGCCGGTCCCGCAGTGGGCCGAGGAGGAGGGCACCATGACCAATCTCGAGGGCCGGGTGCTGCGCCGCCGCCGGGCGGTGGACCCGCCGCCCGGGGCCCGGGACGAGCTGTGGATCATGGCCGAGCTCGCCCGGCGGCTGGAGGCGCCGGGCATCTTCAGCCCCGACCCGCAGGAGGTCTTCGCGGAGCTGGCCCGGGCGTCGGCCGGCGGGACGGCCGACTACTCCGGCATCGGCTGGGCCGCCCTGGACGCCGGGGAGGCCTGCTACTGGCCGTATCCGGCCGGGAGCTCCACCGGCACGCCCCGGGTCTTCCTCGACCGCTTCGGCCACCCCGACGGCCGGGCCCGGCTCGTCCCGGTCCGGGCCCGCGCCGCCGGCCGGGCGGTGGACCCGAGCCCGCGGGCACACCGCCGGGAACCGCTGCACGGGCCCGGCACGCTGACCCTGACCACCGGCCGGTACCTGGAGCACTACCAGTCCGGCAACCAGACCCGCCGCGTGGCCTCCCTGCACGGGGCGCGCCCCGAGTCCCGGCTGCAGATCCACCCCGCCACCGCGGCCGCCCTCGGCATCCGGGACGGCGCGGCGGTCGAGCTGACCAGCGCCCGCGGCCGCGCCGTGGCCCTGGCCCGGCTGAGCACCGACATCCGCCCCGACACCGTGTTCCTGCCCTTCCACTACGCCGGGGACCGGACCGCCAACCGGCTCGTGTCCTCGGACGCCGTGGACCCGGTCTCGTCCATGCCCGAGTTCAAGGCCGGCGCGGTCACCGTCCGGGCGATCGACCCCGAGGAGAGGACCCGATGAGCGCCCACCGTCCCGCCCGTCCCGTCCGTCCCGTCCGTTCCACCGGCACCCCGATGCGCCCCGGCGAGCACGTGGTCGTGGTCGGCTTCGGCCCCGTGGCCGCCCGGTTCGTCGACGACGTCGCCGACCTCGCCGCCGCGGGCACCATCCGCCTGACCGTGATCGGAGGGGAGACCGAGCCCGCCTACAACCGGGTGCTCGTGGGCGAGCACGCGATGGGCCGGGCCGAGCTCGCCACGATGCGTCTGGCCGACCCGGAGTCCCTGGCGCGGTCCGGGATCGACGTCCTGCTCGGCACGGAGGTGACCCGGATCGACCGCGCCCGCCGGCTGCTGCACGTCACCGACCGGGCCACCGGCGGCTCCGAGCGGCTCGGCTACGACCGCCTCGTCCTGGCCACCGGCGCCCGCCCCAATCTGCCGGTGCTGCGCGGGCTCAACCCCGATCCGCAGGCCTACGAGCACCTGCCCGCCGGAGTGACGGCGCTGCGGGACCTGCGCGACGCCCGGGCGGTGCGCGCCGTCGTCGAGCGCCGCGGTCGCGTGGTGGTGCTGGGCGGGGGCGTGCTCGGGCTCGAGGCCGCGCTCGCGGCGGGCGAGGCGGGCTGCCCGGTGACGGTCGTCCACCACGCCCCGTGGGTGATGACCCGGTCCCTGGACACCGCCGGCGGGGCGCTGCTGGGAAGGGCGCTCGCCGAGGCCGGGGTGGAGGTGTTCTCCGGGGCCCAGGCGCGCGAGGTGCTCCTGGACGAGGACCGGCGCTTCCGCGGGCTGCTCCTGCAGGACGGCCGGGAGGTGCCCGGCGAGCTGCTGCTGCTCTCGGTCGGGGTCACGCCCCGCACCGAGCTCGCCGAGGGCGCCGGGCTACGCACCGCCCGCGGCGTCGTGGTCGACCACGAGCTGGAGGCCGACGTCGAGCAGCGCGTCTTCGCGATCGGGGACTGCGCCGAGGTGCTCTGCCCGGACCCGTCCTGCCAGGTCTGCCCCGGCCGGGCCGGCCGGGGCCCCGCCGGGCTCGTGGGCCCCGGGTGGCGCCAGGCGGAGTGGCTGGCCGCCCGCGTGCGCGCCGAGCTGGAGGCCGTGGCCGAGGGCGGGACCACCGTGCTCGCGCCCCTGACCGAGGGCCCCGCCGGGGCGGTGCGGCTCAAGGCGCACCAGGTGGAGCTCGCCTGCGCCGGAGCGGTCGGCGGACCGCCGTGGGAGCCGCGCCCGGACGGCGGGTCCGTGGTGCAGTGGGCCGACGGGTCGGCCGGCACCTACGCCCAGCTCGTCCTGCGCCCGGACCGGACCCTCGCCGGCTACGTCGTGCTCGGCCTGCCCCGGGCCGCGGCGGAGATCGGCCTGCTGCACGAGCGCGGCGAGGCCGTGCCCGAGGACCCCAGCGTCCTGCTGCGCCTGGACGGCCCCGACGCCGGGGCCGGCGAGCGGCCGGCGACCCCCGAGTCCACGGTCTGCCACTGCGCCGGTGTGAGCATGGGCCGCATCACCCACGCCGTGGGGGAGGGCGCCGCCACGGTCGAGGAGGTCGGCCGCGCCACCCGGGCCGCCACCGGCTGCGGCGGCTGCAAGGCCGCGGTCGCCCGGATCATCGACGCCCACACCCCCGCCCCGGCCTGACCCCACCGCGGACCCTCGGCGGCCCGAGCCCCATCCACTCCGCCGAGCCCCCACCCCCTCTGCCGGTACTCGACCCCTCGGGCGAGTCCCCAACCTCTCTCTCGAGTCCCCGTCGCCGAGCCTCCAAACCCTCTGTCAAGCCCCACCCACTCCGCCGAGTCCCCACCCACTCCGCCGAGTCCCCACCCACTCCGCCGAGTCCCCAACCCCTCGGTCGAGTCCCCAACCCCTCGGTCGAGTCCCCAACCCCTCCCTCACGCTTTCGTCGCCGAGTCCCCACCTCCTCCATCGAGCCCCCAATCAGTGCGCGTTTCCCCATGACATCTCGTGGGGAAACACGCACTGATTGGGGGCTCGGCGCTGACGTGGGGGCTCGGCACTGACGTGGGGGCTCGGCGCCAACAGTGGGGAACCGGGGCGGGCGTGGGGGAGCGGCGGGGGCGGGTCAGGGAGACAGCCGGTAGCCGCGCTTGATGACCGTCTCCACGACCGGGGCGGGCAGGGCCTTGCGCAGCCGCGAGATCACCATCTCCAGGGCGTGCTCGGTGTCCAGGCCCGGCACCGCGCAGAGCAGCTGCGCCCGGGACACCACCGCGCCGGGGCTGGCCGCCAGCGCCCGCAGCACCGCCACCTGCGCGTCGGAGAGCGGGACGAACACGCCGTCCAGCGCGGCGCCGGTGCTCATCAGCCGCAAGGTCCCGTACCGGGTGGGCAGCACCACGGTGCGCTCCTCCGCGGCGTGGGTGCACACGGCCCGGACCAGGGCGCCCAGCCGGAACCGCTCGGGCACCAGTGGCTCCACCCCGGCCTCCAGCAGGGGCCCGGCGCACACCGGACCGACCGCGGCGGCCGTGACGTCGGTGCGCAGGGCCGCCACGAGCTCGTCGTAGCGCCCGGTCTCCTGGGCGGTGCTGAACAGCGAGTCCACCGCCGGGGCGGCCGTGAAGGTCAGGACGTCGAGGCGGCGCTCGCACACGTCCCGGATGAGGGCGGGCAGGCGTTCGCCGTCGTCGGCGGAGAGCCAGCGGTAGGGGGCCACGGTGTCCACGTGGGCGCCTGCGGCCACGAGACGCTCGAGCTGCAGCTCGTCGGTCAGGCCGTGCAGCTGGACGGCCACGCGGGTCCCGCGCACGCCGTCGGCCAGGAGCCGGTCCACCACGGAGGAGGTCCGCTCGTCGGCGGAGACCTCGGGGTCGTCGAGCTCGAGGGACAGCACCTGGCCGCGGGCCTTCGCGCCGCGGGTGAGCACGCGGGCGGCCCGGAACGTGTCGCGCAGCTCCTCGCCCAGGCCGGCGGCGTCGGCGGCCTCGAACCACCGGCGGAGCCCGTAGGCCGTGGTCACCACGAGGACCTCCGGGCGGTGGGCCAGCAGCGTGCGGGTGTCCTCGATGACCCGGGTGTCCTCGGCCACGGGGGAGATCATCAGGGCGGGCGCGTGCACCACCTGGGCGCCGCGGCGCTCCAGGGCCGAGATGAAGTCCGTGGCGCGGCGGTGGGCGGTCACGCCCACGCGGAACCCGGTCAGCTCGCCGAGCGCGGGGGCGGAGGGGGCAGCGGTCATGGCCCGAGGATATGGCTGCCCTGTGACCGCCGTGTTTCCGCGTGTTTCCGTCGGCGCACCGCCGCCCGGCCGGCTCCGTCCCGCCGTGCTCACACCCCGGCCGGGGTCGGGCCCGCGGCGCCCTCGCGCACCGGGATGCGCGGACCGGTCAGCAGCACCGGCCCGTCGCCGGCCTCGGCGGCCGCGCGCTCGGCGTCGGTCGCGGGGCGGCGCTGGCCGCGCTCGAGCACGTAGTCCTGGGAGTCGTCCGGGGCGGCGTCGTTGACGAAGGACCGGAACCGGCGCAGCCGCTCGGGGTCCGCCAGGGTCGCGGCCCACTCGTCCTCGTAACGGTCCACGTGCCGGGCCATGGCCTCCTCCAGCTCCTCGCCGACGCCCAGGGAGTCCTCGACGACGACGGCGCGCACGTGCTCGATCCCGCCGTCGAGCTCCTCCTGCCACCGGGCGGTGCGCTGCATCCGGTCCGCGGTGCGGATGTAGTACATCAGGTACCGGTCGATGTAGCGGACCAGGGTGTCGTCGTCCAGGCCCTGGGCCAGCAGCTGCGCGTGGGCGGGCGTGGCCCCGCCGTTGCCGCCGGTGTAGAGGTTCCAGCCGTCCGTGGTGGAGATGACGCCCACGTCCTTGCCGCGGGCCTCGGCGCACTCGCGGGCGCAGCCGGAGACGCCCATCTTGAACTTGTGCGGGGAGCGCAGCCCCCGGTAGCGCAGCTCGAGCCGCACGGCCATGCCCACGGAGTCCTGCACCCCGTAGCGGCACCACGAGGAGCCCACGCAGGACTTCACGTTGCGCAGCGCCTTGCCGTAGGCCTGCCCCGACTCGAACCCCGCGTCCACCAGCTCCCGCCAGATCTCGGGCAGCTGCTCGAGCCGGGCGCCGAACATGTCCACCCGCAGGGCCCCGGTGATCTTGGTGTAGAGCCCGTACTTGCGCGCCACCTCGCCGAGCACGATGAGCTTCTCCGGGGTGATCTCCCCGGCCGGCACGCGCGGGACCACGGAGTAGGTGCCGTCCTTCTGCATGTTCGCCAGCGCCCGGTCGTTGGTGTCCTGCAGGGCGCCGCGCCCGGCGTCGAGCACGTACTCGTCGCGCTGGGAGGCGAGGACGGAGGCGACCACGGGCTTGCAGATGTCGCAGCCCAGGCCCGTGCCGAACCGGCCCACCACGTCGTCCCACGAGGACAGGTCCAGGGCGCGCACGGCCTCGAAGAGCTCGGCGCGGGAGAGCTCGAAGTGCTCGCACAGGGCCGTCGAGACCTCCACCCCGGCCTTGGCGAGCTCCAGGTCCAGGGTCTTCTTGAGCATCGGCACGCACGAGCCGCACTGGGTGCCGGCCCGGGAGCACTTCTTCAGCTCGCCGATCTCGTGCACGCCGCAGGCGATCTGCTCGCGCACCGCCCCGGTCGTCACGTTGTTGCAGGAGCACAGCACGGCGTCGTCGGGGAGGTCGCCGGCCGGGGCCTCCGCGCCGGAGGCGGAGAGGTAGGCGCCGGGCTCGCCCGGGAGCTCCCGGCCCAGCAGCGGGCGCAGCGCGTTGTACGGCTCGGCGTCCCCGACGAACACCCCGCCCAGCAGGGTCTTCGCGTCCTGGGTGACCACGACCTTCTGGTACATCCCCCGGGCCGGGTCCGCGTAGACGACCTCGAGGCAGTCCTCGGTCTGCCCGTGGGCGTCGCCGAAGGAGGCCACGTCCACGCCGGCGAGCTTGAGCTTCGTCGCGGTGTCGAAGCTGCCGAACGTGGAGCGCCCGCCCGCCAGGCGGTCGGCCACGATCTCGGCCATGGTGTTCGCCGGGGCCACCAGGCCCAGGCACTCCCCGTTCCAGGAGGCCACCTCGCCGATCGCCCAGACGTGCTCCGCGGAGGTCCGGCACGCCTCGTCGATCACCACGCCGCCGCGCGGAGCGGTCTCGATCCCGGCGTTGTAGGCCAGCCGGTCCCGGGCCCGGATGCCGGTGGCCACGATCACCAGGTCCGCCTCGAGGTCGGCGGAGTCCCGGAACTCGACGGCGCAGACCTCGCCGTCGGCCTTGCGCAGCCCCACCCCGGAGGGCCGTTCGCCCAGGTGCAGGCGTACCCCCCGGGCGGAGATCAGGGCGTTGAGGGACCGGCCGGCGCCCTCGTCGAGCTGGGCGTTCATCAGCCACCGGCGGGAGTGCACCACGGTGGCCTCCGCGCCGAGCTCCTGCAGCCCGCCCGCGGCCTCGAGGCCCAGCAGGCCACCGCCGATCACCACGCCGCGCGGGGTGCGGCCGTAGCGGGTCCGCAGCCGCTCCACCTCGGCCCGGATCGCCGCGACGTCGTCGAGGGTGCGGAAGACGAGCGCGTGCTGGGCGCCGGGGATGTCGAGGCGGGCGGCGGCGGAGCCGGTGGCGAGCACGAGCTCGTCGTAGCCGGTGACCGTCCCGTCGGCGGCGGTGACGGTGCGCGCCGCGGGGTCGATCTCCCGCGCCGCCACGCCCTGGCGCAGGTCCACCCGCGGGTCCTGCCACACGGCGCCCCCGCCCAGAGTGAGGTCGATCTGCCCGTCCGGGCCGGTGAGGGCCTTCGACAGCTGCACGCGGTCGTAGGGCACCCACGGCTCGTCGGCGAACACGGTCAGGCGCACGTGGTGGTCCTCCGCGGACAGCACCGCCTCCGCGAAGCGGTGGGCGGCGGGGCCGCCGCCGACCACGACGACGTGCTGCGGGGAACGGGCCGAAAAGGGGGAGCGTGTCACGGAAGACCTCCGGGAACGGTGGCGGGCGGGGCGTCGGGCACGACTCTAGGAGGGCGGGATTGCCCCGCGGTTGCCCTGCCGTTCCGCAGGCTTTTCGCTTTCCTCACCGTCCTCCCGGGGGTCCGTGAGCGGCGTTTGACCGGGCCGAAACGGTGCGGGAGCGGCCCCGAAACCCGACCCGCCTAACGTCGATCCCGACGTGGCCGGACCGACAGACCGAGCACCCGTCCGGCCCTCGGCCAGACCCTCGGCCCGGCCCTCGGCCCGATCGTCCGCCCGACCAGCAGGAGGCCCCCATGACCGCGACGCTCCCGGAAGCCCCCACCCGTCCCGCCGGCCCCGCCACCGCGTGGCACGACGTGTGCGCCCTGACGGACCTCGAGCCCCTGTGGGGCGAGGCGGCCCGGGTGGCCGGCCGGCAGGTGGCGCTCTACCGCGTGGACGCCACGACGGTGCTGGCGGCCGACCACCGGGACCCCCGCACCGGGGCCTGCGTGATGGCCCGGGGCATCCTCGGCTCCCGGGGCGCGGCGGTGACGGTGGCCTCGCCCCTGCACAAGGAGGTCTACGACCTCGGCTCGGGCCGGTGCCTCAGCGGCGAGGGGCCGGAGCTGCCCGTCCACCCCGTCCTGGTGCGGGACGGGCGGGTCCTCGTGGCGCTGCCGAGCGCTCCGCCTGTCGGCGGGGAAGCGCCCGGGGGCCGTCCCTAAGATGAGCGGGTGACCCGACAGCGTCCCTCTCGCAGCTCCCGGCGCCCTCGCCGGGGCCGCTGGCTCCTCGCCGCGGCACTGGTGCTCGTGCTCGCCCTGCTCACGGTGCTGACCGCCCTCCTGGACCGGCCGGAGCCCTCCCCGCAGGCCGAGGAGGAGACGCTCTCGTGCGAGCCCTACGGCCTGGACCTGGAGGCGCCCGTGCGCCAGCGGCAGGGCGCCGAGGACCGGGGTCTGTTCGACGGCGACCTGTTCGGACCGGCGGAACAGACCCAGGACCGGTTCGACCTCACCTTCGAGCACGCCGGGGTGACCAGCAGCTACCACGTCCTCGCGCAGGGCGTGGACTGGAGCCGGCCCGTGGGCGTGGTCTTCCGCCTGCACGGGGACGGGGCCTGGGAGTTCGAGAGCCCCGAGTACAACGTCTCCTGCCTGGCCGAGGTGGCGCGCACCCACAACATGATCCTCGTGGTGCCCCGCACCCCGGACCGCGCCGGGGAGATCACCTGGTGGGAGGAGGCCGAGCAGAACGCCGCGTGGTTCCGGGCCCTCGTGGAGGAGCGCCTGCTGCAGGACTACGACATCGACCGTTCGCGCACCTGGCTGACCGGCTACTCCGGGGGCGCCCAGCTGATCGCCCGGGAGCTGCTGGCCGACCACGTGGACCTCGTCCCCGGCGGCGGGGCGATCCTGCTCGGCGGGGGCCAGGCGCCCTCGGGGGCGGAGGCGCGGCCCACCCGTGGCCAGCTGCGGGACCTGCGGCTGCACTGGGACGTGGGGGAGGACGACGACGGCACCGACCCCAAGGCGATCTTCAACGCCCTCGGGGCCGCCCGTGACGGCTACCGGTGGTACGCGCAGGCCGGCTACGACGGCGTGGAGCTGCGGGTCCGCGAGGGCGTGGACCACTTCGAGCTGCCCGACGCGCGGATCCTGGACCGGGTCCTGACGCGGGCCGAGGAGGACTCGGCCGACGAGAGCGGATAGTCCCGTGGGCGCCGCCCGGACGGTGCCCAGCGTTTGCGATCGTCACAGTAGGTCACGTAGCCGGTGCCGACCTGTTCGCCCCTGCCGGGCGCCGGGCGCTCCCGTAGGCTGAGGTCTGCATCACTGTGCCTTCCGGCCCCCTGGGGCCCGGGCGCCGGGCCGGGGGGCGCGGCGGCGGACGACGCCGGTCGGGGTGCACCGTACCGATCCGTCCGTGGGGGAGCCGAGTGACCGAAGAACGAACCCGACCTGCCGGTGCGGGCACGGCCCCGGCGCCCCGCCCCGAGCGGGCCGGAGACGGCGCCGCCCGCCGCCCGTCCCGGCGCCTTGCCGGCGTCGACGCCGCCCGCGGACTGGCACTGTTCGGCATGGTGGCGGTGCACACGATCCCTTCCTGGGACGAGCAGACGGGCGAACCGGACCTGTCCTGGACGCTGTTCGCCGGTCACTCGGCAGCTCTGTTCGCCACCCTGGCCGGAGTGAGCCTGGCCTTCGCCACGGGCGGGCGCACCGCACATGCGGGCCGACGGATGACGGCGTCGCGGTGGGCCCTGGCGGGCCGGGCAGGAGTGATTGCCGGGGTGGGCCTGCTGCTGGGCTTCCTCGAGCTTCCGGTCAACAACATCCTCGTCTATTACGGGATGCTCTTCCTGCTGGCGATTCCCTTCCTCCGCCTGCGCGTTCCCGCCCTCCTGCTCAGCTCGGTCCTGTTCGCTGTGCTCGCGCCGTTCGTGATGCAGTGGTCACTCACCGTCCTGCCGGGACACGAGTACGACAATCCCGGCCTCGCCGATCTTGTCCTCGACCCCGGAACCGTGCTCTCGCAGCTGCTGCTGACCGGCACCTATCCGGCTCTCCCGTGGATGTCCTTCCTCCTGGCCGGCCTGGCTGTGGGCCGGCTGGACCTGACCAGCCGAAGGGTGCAGACCTGGCTCGCCGTCGCGGGCGCCGCCGTGGCGCTCGGCGTGTGGTCGGCCTCCCTGATCGCGCTCCGCGCCTTCGGCGGCTATGCAGCGATCGCCCAGGGCACGACGTGGATGGACGACGAGCAGATCAACGAGGTCATGGTCTTCGGCGGGGATCCGAACCTGCCCACCGACACCCTGTGGTGGCTGCTGATCTCGGCCCCGCACTCGAACACGCCGTTCTTCCTGGCGCTCAACGTGGGCTTGGCGCTCTCCGTGCTCGGCATATGCCTGCTCCTGGAGCGCGTGGCCGGCCGGATCCTCCGGTCGGTCGCGGCCGCGGGGTCCATGACTTTCACGCTGTACACGGCCCACCTGCTCCTGCTGTGGCCGGAGTACTACGACGCGGCCCCGCTCGCGTGGACCGCTGGCCAGATCGTGGCCTTCGTGGTGTTCGCCCTCGTGTGGCAGCGGACGAGGGGTCAGGGGCCGCTGGAGACGGTCGTCGCCCGGAGCACCAAGGCCATCGCCCGCCGGGTGCTGGCACGGGGCCCGGACGCATCGACGTCCGAGGCCACACCCTCCCGCTGACCGGACGGCCCCGTCGGCCGACGTGCCCGGTCCCGGGGGCGCAGGAGCCGGCCCGGCCGACGGGGGCGGCGCGGCCCGCCGGTTCGCCCGGCGCCCGCCGCGGCCGCTGCGCCGGGATGACGCCGGCCGCTCCGGGCGGACGGCGCGGTCAGAGTCCCAGGGCGGTGCCGAGCTCGGCGCGGATGCGGGCGAGCTTCTCGGCGGCCGCCGCCCGGGCGGCCGGCAGCCCCGCCCGGTCCGGCACCGGGGCGACGACCTCGAGGTAGCACTTGAGCTTCGGCTCGGTGCCGGACGGGCGCACGATCACCCGGGTGCCGTCAGCGGTGAGCAGGCGCAGGCCCTCGGTGGGCGGCAGGCCGGTGTCCGGGGAGGTGAGGTCCTCCGCGCGCACCACCTCCGAGCCGTCCAGGGCCGCGGGTGGAGCGTCCCGCAGCGCGGCGGTCATCGCCGGGATCCTGCCGAGGTCGGCCACGCGGATGCTCAGCTGGTCGGTCGCGTGCAGGCCGTGCGCCACGGCGAGCTCGTCGAGCACGTCCTGCAGCGTGCGGCCCCGAGCCCGCAGCTCGTCGGCCAGCACCGCGACCGCGACCGCGGCGCTGATCCCGTCCTTGTCCCGGACGACGTCGGGGGCCACGCAGTAGCCCAGCGCCTCCTCGTAGCCGTAGGCCAGCCCCGGCACCCGGGCGATCCACTTGAAGCCGGTCAGGGTCTCGCGGTGGGACAGACCGGCCGCGGCGGCGATCCGCCCGAGCAGGCGGGAGGAGACGATGGAGTTGGCGAGCACGGCGTCGGCGCGGCCGGCGCACCGGGCCGCCGCGGCGTAGCCCAGCAGCGCCCCGACCTCGTCGCCGTGCAGCATCCGCCAGCCGGCGCCGTCGGGCACCGGCACGGCCACGGCCACCCGGTCCGCGTCCGGGTCGTTGGCCAGGACGAGGTCGGCGTTCCGGGCCCGGGCGGCGGCCAGCGCCAGGTCCAGGGCGCCGGGCTCCTCCGGGTTGGGGAACGCGACGGTGGGGAAGTCGGGGTCGGGCTCCGCCTGTTCGGCGACCACGTGGACGTCGGCGAAGCCGGCCCGCCGCAGCGCCTGCGCGGCGGTGCGCCCGCCCACCCCGTGCATCGGGGTCAGGACGATGCTCAGGTCCCGCGCCCCTGCCGCGGACACGGGAAGGACCGCGCGCAGGTAGTCCTCCTCGACGCTGCCCGGCAGCACCGTCCACCCGGAGTCGGCCCGCGCAATGCCGGCCACGGGCCCGACGGCCGCGATCCGCTCTGCGATCAGCCGGTCGTGCGGGGCCACGATCTGGCAGCCCCGGGCCTCCGGCGCCACGGCACGTCCGCCCAGGTAGACCTTGTACCCGTTGTCCGCGGGCGGGTTGTGGCTGGCCGTGACCATCACGCCCACCTCGGCTGCGAAGGCCCGCACCGCCCACGCGAGGACCGGGGTGGGCAGGGCCGAGGGCATCAGCAGGGTCTCGATGCCGGCCGCGGTGAACACCGCGGCGGTGTCCCGGGCGAAGACGTCGGAGTTGTACCGGGCGTCGTAGCCCACCACGGCCCGCAGGGGCCCGCTGCCGGCCGCGGCGGCGTTCCCGGGCCCGGCGCTTTCGGCGGCGGAATTCCGGGTGCCCGCGCCACCGGTGCCGGCCTGTTCGGCACCGGCGTCCTCCACGTCGGCCCGCACGGGGACGGCCTCTCCGGTGCCGGCGTCCCCGGCGGTGGCCAGCACGTGGGCGGCCAGCCCGGCGGCCGCGCGCAGCACCACCACGCGGTTCATCCGCATCGGCCCGGCGCCGAGGGCGGCCCGCAGCCCGGCGGTGCCGAACTGCAGGGTGCCGGAGAACCGGTCTGCCAGCTCCGCCTGGGCCGCGGCGTCGCGGGCCGCGGCCCGCTCGGCGAGCTCCGTGAGCTCGGCGCGGGTGGCGGGGTCCGGGTCCTCCGCCGCCCAGGCGCGCGCGGCGGCGAGGAGGTCGGGCTCGGGACGGATGTCGGTGCTCATGGGTGCTCCTCCTGGGGACGGGACCGGTGCGCGGCGTGCCGGTCGGGCGATCCCGCCCGGCCGGGGCCGGTCAGCGCTGGGCAATGAATCAGCGCAGGGCGACGATGTCAGAGCTGGGCGACGATGCTGGCCAGCAGCTGCGAGATCCGGGGCCCGGCCGCCTGCCCGGCCTCGATGACCTCCTCGTGGGACAGCGGCGTCGCGGAGATGCCGGCGGCCTGGTTGGTCACCAGCGAGATGCCGAAGACCTCCATGCCCGCGTGCCGGGCGGCGATGGCCTCCAGGGCGGTGGACATGCCCACGAGGTCGGCGCCGAGCACGCCGGCCATCCGCACCTCGGCGGGCGTCTCGTAGTGCGGGCCGGGGAACTGGGCGTAGACCCCCTCGTCGAGGGTGGGGTCCACCGTGCGGGCGAGCTCGCGCAGCCGCGGGGAGTAGAGGTCGGTGAGGTCCACGAACGTGGCGCCCTCCAACGGGGAGCGGCCGGTGAGGTTGAGGTGGTCGCTGATCAGCACCGGGGTGCCGGGCCCCCACGCGGGGTTCAGCCCGCCGCAGCCGTTGGTCAGGATCATGGTGCCGGCCCCGGCGGCGGCCGCGGTGCGCACGCCGTGCACCACGGCACGCACGCCCCGCCCCTCGTAGTAGTGGGTGCGGGCGCCGATCACCAGGGCGTGCTTGCCGGCCGGGGTGCGCACGGAGCGCAGCGTGCCGACGTGGCCCTCGAGGGCGGGCAGGGTGAAGCCCGGGATCTCGGTGGCGGGGACCTCGGCGACGGTCTCGCCGATGAGCTCGGCCGCCTGGCCCCATCCGGAGCCGAGGGTCAGGGCGATGTCGTGGGTGTCGACCCCGGTGGCCCGGCGGAGGGCGTCGGCGGCCTCCTGGGCGAGCTCGAAGGGGTCGGTGCCGGGGGTGCTGTGCGCTGTGTCCACCCGCCCCAAGTTACCGCATGGTCCGGGAGCGGGGCGGTGGCGGGTCCCGCCGTCGTACACCTCTGCAAGAATGGCCGGGTGACTGCACACAGCGAATTCTCCATCCAGAAGCTCGTCATCATCGGCGGCGGTCCCGGCGGCTACGAGGCCGCCCTGGTCGCGGCCAGCCTCGGCGCCGACGTGACCATCGTCGAACAGCAGGGACTGGGCGGGTCGGCCGTGCTGACGGACGTGGTCCCCTCCAAGACGCTGATCGCCTCCGCCGACGCGATGACCCGCTTCGCCGAGGCCGCCGACCTGGGCGTGCACGTGCGCGGCAGCAAGGACGGCAACGAGATCAACGACCTCGCGGTGGACCTGGACAAGGTGAACACCCGCCTGCTGCGCCTGGCCGCCACCCAGTCCCGGGACATCAAGCGGGGCCTGGAGCGGGTGGGGGTGCGCGTGATCTCGGGCCGGGGCCGGCTGCTCAGCCCCACCAGCGTGGAGGTCACCACCGACGACGGACTGGAGTACACCCTCGACGCGCAGGCCGTGCTGCTGGCCGTGGGGTCGCTGCCGCGCGAGCTGCCCAGCGCACAGCCGGACGGGGAGCGGATCTTCAACTGGAAGCAGCTGTACCACCTCCGGGAGGTCCCGGAGCACATGATCGTGGTGGGCTCGGGCGTCACGGGCGCCGAGTTCGCCTCGGCCTACCGGGGTCTCGGCGCCGAGGTCACCCTCGTCTCCTCCCGGGACCAGGTGCTGCCCGGCGAGGACCAGGACGCCGCCGCCGTGCTCGAGAACGTGTTCGAGCGCCGCGGGATGAACGTGCTCAACCGCTCCCGCGCCGAGGCGGTCGAGCGCAGCGAGAAGGGCGTGGTCGTCACCCTCTCCGACGGGCGCAAGGTCGCCGGCTCGCACTGCCTCGTGGCGGTCGGCGCGATCCCCGCCACCGACGACCTCGGCCTGGACGAGGTCGGGGTGGCCCGCGCCGACTCCGGGCACATCAAGGTCGACGGCGTCTCCCGCACCACCGTGCCGGGCATCTACGCCGTGGGCGACTGCACCGGGGTGCTCCCGCTCGCGTCGGTCGCCGCGATGCAGGGCCGGATCGCGGTGGCCCACCTCATGGGCGACGCCGTGAAGCCGCTGCGCACGCACCTGGTCGCCTCCAACATCTTCACCTCGCCGGAGATCGCCTCCGTGGGCGTGAGCGAGAAGTCCATCGAGGACGGCACCTACCAGGCGGACACCATCATGCTGAAGCTGTCCACCAACCCGCGTGCCAAGATGATGGCCGTGGAGGACGGGTTCGTGAAGATCTTCTCCCGCAAGGGCTCCGGCACGGTGATCGGCGGCGTCGTCGTGGGCCCCCGCGCGTCCGAGCTGATCTTCCCGATCTCGCTGGCGGTCACGCACAAGCTGCACGTCGACGACCTGGCCGACACGTTCACGATCTACCCGTCCCTGACGGGCTCGATCTCGGAGGCCGCCCGGCGCCTGCACGTGCACGTCTGAGCAGCCCCGCACGCCACACGCGAACGGCCGCATCCCCGTCGGGGATGCGGCCGTTCGCGTGTGGCGGCTGCGGAGGGAGCGGGTCAGCGCCGGGTGACCACGTTCTCCATGTCCACGTCCTTGGTCTCCGGGGAGAACCACAGCGCGACGAGGGTCAGCACCGCGCCCAGGGTCAGGTAGAGGCCCACGGAGCCCACGCCGTAGTTGGCGTTGAGGGACACGGCGACGTACGGGGTGATGGCCGCACCGAGGATCGAGGCCACGTTGTAGGCCACGCCGGAGCCGGTGTAGCGCACGTTCGTGGGGAACAGCTCGGGCAGGATCGCGGACATCGAGCCGAAGGTCAGGCCCATCAGCGTCATGCCGACCGTCAGGAAGAACAGCACGCGGCCCATGCTGACGTCCTCCCCGGTGCCGACCGCGGCCGGGTCCATGATCAGCCCGAAGCTCAGGCCGAAGAGCAGGATGGCGGTGGTGATGACCAGCTGCGAGCTGCGCCGGCCGAAGCGGTCGGCGACCCACCCGGAGACGGGCACCATCGCGGCGAACAGGAGCACGGCGAGCAGCTGCAGCACGAGGAAGTCGCGGTAGGGGATGCCCAGGCCGCCGTTCTCGGGGCTGCCGATGCCGTAGGAGAGGATCCACGCGGTCATCAGGTAGAAGAGCATGTACGTGGCCAGCATGATGAACGTGCCCTGGACGATCTGCAGCCACGAGCTGCGGAAGGCCTCGAACAGCGGGGCCTGGACCTTCTCGCCCTGGTCGAGGGCCTTCTGGAAGACCGGGGTCTCCTCGAGCTTGAAGCGCACCCACAGGCCGACGACGACCATGATCACGGAGGCCAGGAACGGGATGCGCCAGCCCCAGGTGAGGAAGGGGTGGTCGGTGCCCTGGTCGGCGACCGAGACGAAGCCCATCACGAGGGTGAGCACCAGGAAGAAGCCGTTGGCCAGGATGAACCCGAACGGGGCGCCGAGCTGCGGCCACATGGCCGCGCGCGCCCGCTTGCCCTCCTCGGCGTACTCGGTGGCCAGCAGCGCCGCCCCGGACCACTCGCCGCCCAGGCCCAGGCCCTGGCAGAAGCGCAGGATCGTCAGGATGAGCGGGGCCCAGATGCCGATCGAGTAGTAGGTGGGCAGCAGGCCGATGAGGAAGGTGGCGATGCCCATGGTCAGCAGCGCGCCGATCAGGGTGGCCTTGCGGCCGATCCGGTCGCCGAAGTGGCCGAAGATCACCGAGCCGATGGGGCGGGCGACGAACGCGGCCGCGAAGGTGGCCATGGAGGCCAGGAGCTTGGCGGTCTCGTCCTGGCCGGTGAAGAACAGGGCGGGGAACACGGCCACGGCCGCGGTCGCGTAGACGTAGAAGTCGTAGAACTCGATGGTCGTGCCCACGAGGGAGGCCAGGATGACCCGGCTGCGGGGCACGCGGGCGGACAGGGGGAGCGAGGGGGCGGGGGCGCCGGTGGCGCCCTGCCCGGTCACCGGTGAGGACATGAGGACACCTCGGTGGTTGCGGCGGCTGGGGTCAAAGCTCCGATGCTAACCGCGGTGTCCACATGGTGGGTGCTGTGTCTCACATCGTGGAACGCTGTGACGTCCGCGCTCCTCGGCCCCGGACCGGCTCGGTGAGATCCGGCCGGTCCGGGACGGGGAGGCGGGGCTCACCCGTACCGACGGACCTCGTGGAAGAAGGAGTCGATGGTGTGCAGGCCCCCGGTACCGGCGACCGTGTCGTAGACGTGCTTGCCCACCGCGAGGTCGAGCACTCCCAGGCCGAACGGCGAGAAGATCACCGTCCGGTCCGCCGGCACGTCCACGGCACCGGTCATGACGTCGTACAGCGTGCCGGCCAGGAAGTCCCGCGAGCCGGTCATCTGCTCGGTCAGGTGCACGGACGTCTGGGCCTTCAGGCAGTGCTCCACGTCGTCGACGATGTTCGTGGCGGTCAGGATCACCTCGGGCGCGAGGTCGCGCAGCGAGATGTGCAGCACGAGCGGGTGGTGCTCGAACCACGCGGGGTCGGTGACGTGCGGTTCCCCCGCCGTGGTCGCGAACACGACCAGGTCGCTGGAGCGGATCAGCGACTCGGCGTCCTCGTGGACGGTGACCGTGCTCCCGGGCGAGGAGCGCTCGAGGTAGCCGCGGAAGCCCTCGCGGCTGCCGGGCAGCAGGTCGAAGACCCCGATCTCGTCGAAGTCCCATCCCGTGTCCGCCAGGAACGCGTGGACGAAGCGGGCGATGAGCCCGACGCCGAAGAAGCCCACCCGCGTCGGACGGTCCCGCGTCCGGCTGAGCCAGTCCGCGGCCAGGGCCGCGGAGGCGGCGGTCCGGGAGGCACTGATGATGGAGCTCTCCAGGCAGGCGAACGGGTAGCCCGTCGCGGGATCGTTGAGGATGAGCACCGCGGAGGCTCTCGGGATGCCGGACTCCACGTTGGTGGGGAAGCTGGAGATCCACTTCAGGCCGTCCACGGCAGCGGGTCCGCCCAGGGAGGCGGGCAGCGCGATGATCCGGCCTGTCGGGCGGTCGGGGAACCGCAGGAAGTAGGACGGCGGGTTGACCGTCTGCCCGTCGCCGTGCAGCCGGTAGGTGTCCTCCACCAGCGAGACGATCTCCGCGCGGTGTCCCTGCAGCGCCTGGTCGACCTCCGCGCCGGAGATGACCGCGAAGGACGGGATGGCCGGTGGCTGGTCCGCGGCGTCCTGTCTCCGGTTCGTGTCGGGTCCGGCCGTCAGCGCCATGATTCCTCCTCGGAGGCCGCGTCCTGGAGCGACACGGGGTCGCTCATGGCGACGAGGATCTCTCGCTCGCCCTCGTACGGCTCGCGGCTGTGCGCCGTACGGACGTTGTCCACGAGCATCAGGTCGCCGGCCCGCCACGGTTCCCGCAGCGTGTGCGACTCGTAGATCTCGTTCAGCAGGGCCACGACGTCCTCGCCGATCGGGTCACCGTTGCCGAACGCCGTCCGGAACGGCAGGCCGTCCTCCTCGTACATGTCGACGAGGTACTCGCGGACCTCCGGCTCCATCGTCCACTCGCTGAGGAAGGCGACCTGGTTGAACCAGCAGCGCTCCCCGGTGACGGGGTGGCGGACGATCGCGGCGCGGCGCTGACGCGTCTGCAGCCCGCCGTCGGGCCGCCACTCGAGCTCGATCCGGTTCGCCGCGCAGTAGCGCTCGACCTCTGCGGGGTCGTCCGTGCCGAAGGCGTCCGCGACGGAGGCGCCGATCTCGTCGTTGTAGTTGCGGATCAGCATCCAGCCGTCGCGCTCGAAGCGTGCGACCAGGTCCGCGGGCAGGGCGCGGAGCACCGCCTGGGAGTCTGCGACACCGGTCACGCCGCCGGCGGCCGGGGCGGTGCGGCAGGCGAAGAGCATCATCCCGGGGGCGTGGAGCGTGTAGCTCAGCTCGTGGTGCATGCACATGGGCTGGTTCGGTGGCCAGGTGGCCGAGGAGTACACGCCGGGCGCGTAGGACCTGCGGGCGGCGAAAGCCTCCCGCTCGGTCATCAGCTCGGAGCCGACGGCCCGGAAGACGGCCTCGACCTGCGCAGGCTCGGAGAGCCCGAGGCCGCGCACGAGGACGGCCCCGTGCCGGGCCACGGTCGCCCGCAGCGCGTCCCGGTGCTGCCGGGCCCAGGCCACCGCGTCGCCCGGGGGCGGGACCAGCACCGTGGGGGGCGCACCCGGCCGCACGTCGACGTCGAGCTCCGGAGGGGCGGAGGCCTGGGAGGTGGCGGGGTTCGCGGTCATGGTGGTTCCTTCCGGTGGGATCACGGCCGGGCGGGTGCGCCGGCCGCGGCGGACCTGGAGTCCAGCTCCGTGGCGAGGTCGGTGAGGACCGGGTGGCTGATGAGGTCCTTGAGCGACACCTTGCGGTCCAGGGCGATGGCGAGCCGGACGGCGGTGAGCGACGAGCCCCCGAGGTCGAAGAAGTGGTCACGGCGGTCGATCCGGTCCTCCGGCACGGCGAGCACGCGTGACCAGGCCGCCGCCAGCCACTGCTCGGTGGGGGTGCGCGGGGCGTCGCGGGAACCGCCCTCGAGCTCGAGCTCCGCCGCCAGGGCGGTGAGGCGCTTGCGGTCGATCTTGCCGTTGGCCGTCAGCGGGAGGGCCGGCTGCCACTGGACCACCTGAGGGACCATGTACCGGGGCAGCGACCGCGCCAGGCGCTCGCGCAGCGCACCGGCGTCCAGGGGTTCGGGCGCGTGGTAGAAGGCGACCAGGTGCTTGCCCCGGTCCGCCCGCTCCGCCACGACGACCGCCCCGTCGCGGACCCCGGGGACCCGCAGGAGGGCGTTCTCGATCTCGCCGATCTCGATGCGGAACCCGGAGATCTTCACCTGGTGGTCCCGCCGGCCCAGGTACTCCAGCTTGCCGTCCGGGGACCAGCGCCCGTAGTCCCCGGCCCGGTAGAGCCGCGCGCCCCGCACGTACGGGTCGTCGGAGTACGCCTGGGCCGTCCGCTCCGGGTCGTTGACGTAGCCGCGGCCCACGCACACCCCGGAGAAGGCGATCTCGCCCGGCGCGCCCAGCGGCACGAGCCGCTGCCGCTCGTCGAGCAGGTGGATCCGGACGTTGGGGATGGGCCGGCCCAGCGGCACGTGGTCGCCCGCAGGTGCGGCACTCATCACCTCGTGGTTCGTGTCGTCCGAGGTCTCGGTCAGCCCGTAGGCGTTGACCAGCTTCACGTCGGGCAGCACCTCGAACCAGCGGCGGACCAGTTCCTGCTTGAGCGCCTCCCCGGTCGCGGAGACGCAGCGGAGTTTGGGCAGGGCGCGGGGGTTCCGCTCCAGGTAGGCCACCACCGCGTCGAGGTAGGACGGGACGACCTGGAGGACCGCGACCCCGCCCTGTTCCACCGTGTCGACGAACTGCTCGACGTCGAGGATCCGGTCCTGCCCGACGACGAGGGTGCGGCCGCCGACGAGCAGGGCCGAGACCAGCTGCCACAGCGAGATGTCGAAGCACTGGGGGGCGGTCTGGGCGACGACGTCGCCGGGGCCGATCCCCAGGTCCTCGATCTTGGCGTACAGGTGGTTCACCATCCCGTCGTGCTCGCACATCGCGCCCTTCGGCTCGCCCGTGGAGCCCGAGGTGAAGTAGACGTAGGCGAGCTGGTCGGGGCGCACCGCCACACCGGGGTCGTGGGCGTCGTGCCCCTCGGCCTCGACGTCCTCGACGAGGATCTTCGCCACGGCGGGCATCTCCGCGAGCGCTGCGTCCAGCGAGGCGGTGCTGCCCTCCTCGGTCAGCACCGTCCGGCACCCGGCGCGGACGAGGGTCCTGGTGATCCGGTCGGGCGGGAAGTGCGGTTCCAGCGGCAGGTACGCGCCTCCGGCCTTGAGGATGCCGATGACGGCGGCCAGCCACTCCAGGTCCCGCTCGGCGACGACCGCCACGATGTCCTCCGCCTGCAGCCCGCGGGCGAGCAGCGCGCGGGCCAGCCGGTTGGCGCGGGCGTTCAGCTCCGCGTAGGTCCACTGGCGCGTGTCCTGGACGGCCGCGATGCGCTCCGGGTGCCGGTGGACGCGCTCCTCGAACAGCTCGTGGAAGCGGCGCTGGGGCCGGGGCCGCACCGGCCCGGCCAGCTGCTCGAGCTGGAGGCGCCGCTCGTCCGGATCGACCAGGTCGGCGTCCTCCGGCTCCGCCTCGGGGTCGGCGACCAGGTGGCGCAGCGCGGTCAGGTGGTATCCGGCGATCCTGCGGGCGGCGGCGGCATCGAGGACGTCCCGGCGGTACCGCAGCCGGAGCGCCTCGCCCCCGGTGCCGGACCGCAGGGACACCCCGAGGACGATGCCCTCCGGGAGCTCGGGATCGGCGTCCTGGCGGAGGGCGAACACCACCTCGTACCCGGGAGCAGCGGGCCGGTTCCGCGCCTGTCCCGGCCCGGGCCGCTCCGCGCGGGCCGAGGCGTGCCCGGCGTGCGCCTCGCGGACGAGGTCTCGCCAGGACCGCCGGTCCAGGTCCAGACGGAGCGGCCAGGTCCCCGCCGCGTCCCGGCTGCCGGTGGTGACCTCCGTCTCGCCCGACAGCGCCTGCAGCACCCTCGCGTGCGCCGCCAGCCAGATCGCCCCCGGCGCCACCTCCCAGTCGCGGGCCAGCTGACCCACCGCGGTGCGCAGGTCCTCGGGCACGGTCACCTCGACCTGCTCCTGGCCTGCCCGGGGGTCGCGGGTCCATCGCGGGATGCGGGTCGGCGCGGGCTCCGGCAGCGCGGGCCGGGCGCCGGCCGGGTCCTGGGTGGACTGCGGAACGGGCCGGCAGACGGGCCCCGAGGTGGTGGTCATGACCGGCGCCTTTCCGGGGTGACGGGGGACGTGACGGTGAGGGACGTGACGGCGGCGGTCGGGGTGGCGGCCCGGGCCTCCATGGCCGGGTTGCCGCCCCACAGGGATCCCCGGGTGAGGGTGGTCCCCTTCATCACGAACGAGTCGGTGGCGACGACGACGCCGTCCTCGACGGTCGTGCCGTAGTGGACGAGAGCTGCGACGCCGAGCGTGACGTCGTCGCCGACGACGTTGTGGTCGGACTTGAACATGCCGTCCTCCTGGGAGTGGCACTGGATGTTGGTGCCGGTGTTCAGCGTGCAGCGCGAGCCGATCGTCACCAGGCTCCGCTCGGGGATCGAACAGCCGTCGTCGAAGACGCGGCTGCCGATGCGCACGCCCAGCAGGCGCCAGACCAGCGGCTTGAACGGCGTCCCGTTGAGCATGGTCATGCGCCGGGCCTGGATCTGCAGCTTCCAGTACCGCTCGTGCCACCGGAAGTACGGGTGGTAGATGGAGCACAGCTGGGGCTGGAGGGGCCGGGACCGCGTCAGGACGTGCTCGACGCCGACGGGGACGGCGATGCCGACGAGGAGCATCACCACGAAGGACGCCGAGAGGGCCAGGGCGCCGAACCGGTCGGACAGCTCGAGGGCGGCGAGCGCGGCCACCAGGGCCAGCGAGGCGTTGAGCCACCGCACGAGCAGGAAGAGCGCCATCGTGCGCAGGTTGTGCCTGTTCTTGGCCGAGAGGACCCGGTGGAAGCGGGCAGGGTCGGCGTGCTCCTCGAGCGGGGCGTCCCGCAGGACCGAGCGCGGGATCTCGAACGCCGGCGACCCGAGCAGACCCACGTCGTGGCGCACCGGCCCGTCGACGGGGACCATCACCTTGGTCGCGAGCAGACAATTGTTCCCGGTCCTGGCCCCGGCCGGGTAGAGCACGAAGTTGCCGAGGAAGTTGTGCGCGCCGATCTCCGCCCGGCGGACCGTGAAGGAGGTCGCCGAGTAGTCGGTGTTCATGAACGACACCCCGTCGGCGATCATCGTGCCGCTGCCGATGGTCGACAGGAACGGGTTGTCGTGCTTGAAGAGCGTGCCCAGGTTCGAGCCGGTCTGCTGGAGCTGCGGCTGGTCGTAGCCGAGGGCGCGCACGTAGTTGACGACGTACGAGCTGTCCCCGAACAGGGTCCCGAGCATGGGGCTGTTGGTCAGCCTCTCGATCCATCGCTCCACCGCGTGCCGCAGCCCGAACAGCGGATAGACCGTGTCCGGCTGCACCGCGAGCCGGAGCACCCGCGGCACGGTGGTCATGACGACGAGCAGCAGGAGCGTCCCGCCGAAGACGCCCACGCCGGCGAAGGCCACGGCGTCGGCGTAGAAGACCCAGTCGGTGAAGGCGTACGGATGCGCCTCCAGCAGCGCCGCCACGCGCGGGAACGCCAGGACGACCAGGACGATCACCAGTCCCATCATGATGCGCCCCACGGCGAGCGTGGCGACGAGCTGGGACACCCCGTACACCGCCCGCCGCCACGGCCGGTAGGGGGCGGCGGGCACCGCGCCGAAGTCCACGTCCGTGCGCCGGCCCGGCGAACCGTGCCAGCGCTCGCCCGCGGGCACGACCTGACCGGTGTAGAGCGTGGAGCGGTGGCCCAGCTGGGCGCCGTCCCCCATCGTCGTGCCGATGTCCAGGACGCTGCCCTCGCCGACGATCACGTCCCGGCCCAGCGTCACGGCGCCGACCTGGATGACGCCGCCGTGGGCGCGGTAGCCGTTGGCGTACACGTCCTTGCGGATCACCGTCCCGTCCCCGATCGTGAGCAGGTCGGTGCAGACCGGCAGGTGGCTGGTCAGGATCGTCACGTTGCGGCCCACCCTGGCGCCCATGGCCCGCAGGTAGACGGGCGTCAGCGGGGAGCCGGTCATCAGCGCGAGGGGCGAGGTGCGCATCAGGGCCTTGACCAGCCAGAACCGGAAGTAGGCCAGGCTCCAGATGCGGATCTCCTGGGGCCGGAAGCGCCCGAGGAGGATCCACTTCCCCGCCACGGGCAGCAGGCACAGCAGCAGGAACGAGGCCGCGCCGAAGGCGGCCGTCCGCAGGTAGAGCTCCCAGAGGCTCATGCCGTGACCCACCCAGTGGTGGTTGCCGGGCCCCGCGTCCGGGAACACCCACTGATATCCCACGGCCGCGAGCCCGCCGGCGAGCAGGCAGTAGCCGAGGTAGACGAGGGCCTGCAGAACGCCGCAGGCGACGTACTCCCAGGTCCGCGCGTCCGCGGGCGGCGGCGTCTCCGGCACGGACGCCAGGGCTGGTGAGGGCTCCTGCGGCCGGTCCTGCTGCGTGGGGTCGTGCAGGGCCGCGGCCAGGGCGGAGACGGTCGGGTGGCTGTAGACGTCCTTCATGGACACGGTCGGCAGGTCCGGCTGCTTGCGCACCCGGGCGCAGAACTTCGCCATCACCAGTGAGTCCGCGCCCAGGTCGTCGAAGAAGTGGGCGTCCACCGGCACCTGCTTCCCGCCCAGCACCGCGGTCAGCACCTCGGCCAGCCGGTCCTGCACCGGCACCGACACCGGCTCTGCCGGCGCCAGAGCTCCGGCCAGCGCCGCGATCGTCGGGTGCTGGTAGACGTCCTTCATGGACACGGCCGGCAGGCCGGGCTGCTTGCGCACCCGGGCGCAGAACTTCGCCATCACCAGCGAGTCCGCGCCCAGGTCACCGAAGAAGTCGGCGTCCACGGGGACGTCGTCCAGCTGCACCACGGAGGCGAGCAGGTCCGCCAGGCGGCGCTCGAGCGGCGCGTCCGCACCGGGCGCCTCGGGCGCCGGTGCGGACGGAGGGCTGCTCCTCGGGGGAACCCTGGGAACCGCGGGAACCGTGCGGCTCGGAGACATCGGAAGGGTTTCGGCGAGCTTCTTCACTGCGAGGGGCTCCTGGGGGAGGACGTGGCCACGGAATCAGTCGCCGGTGCGGCGGTCCGGTGCCGTGGCTCCGGGCAGGGCCGCCGGTCCGGAGCCGCCGGCGCGTCGTCGCGGGCGAGCGCTGCGGCCCCGAAGTGGTCGAGCACCCAGTCGGGCTGGTAGATCGTGTCCAGGTACGGGCGGCCCAGGTCCGGAGAGATGGCCACCGCCGTGACGTCCCGGGCGTGGTGGTCGGTGAGCCAGGTCATGGCGCCGTGGACCACGGTCCCGGTGGAGCCGCCGAGCAGGAACCCGTGCCCGGCCAGGCGGTGGCAGGTGCGCACCGTGTCCAGCTCCTCGACGAGCACCACGTCGTCGACCAGGGACTCGTCCAGCTGGGGCGGTCGTACGCTCATGCCCAGCCCCGGGATCAGGCGGGTGGCGGGCGGGCCGCCGAACGTGACCGAACCCACGGCGTCGACCGCGACGATCCGGACGTCGGGGCGGTGCTCCCGGAAGTACCGGGCGCACCCCATCAGGGTGCCCGTCGTCCCGGCGCCGACGAACAGCACGTCCAGCTCCGGGAACTCCGCGGCGATCTCGGGGGCGGTCCAGCGGTAGTGCGCTCCCCAGTTGCCGGGGTTGCTGTACTGGTTGAGCCAGACGTACCGGTCGTCGGACGCGCACAGGTCCCGGACGTGGTTCAGCCGGGCCCCGAGGAGACCGTCGACCGGATCCGGCTCGGTGACCAGGTCCACCTGCGCCCCGAGCGACTCCATGAGCTGCCGGGTCGCGGGGTTGCAGCGCGGATCGATGACGCACACGAAGCGGTACCCCTTGCTGGCAGCGATCATGCTGAGCGCCACGCCCAGGTTTCCCGAGGAGGACTCCACGAGCACGGAACCGGGGCCGACCCTCCCTTCTCGCTCCGCTCGCTCCACCATCTCGACGGCGGGCTTGAGCTTGATCGAGCCGGCGAGGTTGAATCCCTCGATCTTCAGGTAGAGGTGGTGGCTGAGCACGCCGTCCAGGTCGATGAACAGGCTCGGCTCGTTGAACTGGTGTGGATGCCTGATGATGGGCATGGTTTCCCTCGTTCTGTGGTCGTGCGCTCGACTTGTGGGGCCGCCGAGGGACGGTGCCTCGGGTGCGGGCCGGCGCGTCGCTGGAGCAATCGGCGCCGCAGGGGATCTCCTGTCGGCGTGCCGATCGAGAAGGGTGTCCCTCCTGGGGAGCACCGTCTCGGGTGACCGGTGCAGCGCAGGGCTGCGATGCGGGTGCGATCGACGTCGGTGGGTTCCCTGCTACGGCAGGGTTCGTAGCTCGGGAGTGCCTGCCGCGACGGCGGCGGCCTGGACTGCACTGGGAATTCTTCGCATGGTGGTGTCCCATCCGGGATGGAAGCGAGGACCGCTTCGCGGCTGGTGTCGGCCCGTGGCGCGTTCCCCCGAACGCCTTCTCGAGCCCCATGTCTGATGCGACGTCACCAAAGTAACCGCAGGTCAGGGATCATCGTCCAAGATTTGCAAAGATGACGGACACGATTCGGACACGGTCGCCGTGGAGGGCCGGCGGCCAGGCACCTGCAGCGTCACAAAGCAGCACAGAGCGTTGCAGAGCAGAACGGATCAGACCTCGCCGGGGGTGACGCGCACGGTCAGCGCCGCCCGCACGTCCTCGCGGGCCGGGCTGGGACCCGGTGGAAGGGCCAGGTCCAGGATCCGCCAGTCCGCCACGGGCCGCCCCGGGACGGGGCCGGCCCCGACGTCGTCCACGGAGAGGTCGCGGAACAGTCCCGACCCCAGCGCCTTGAGCAGCGCCTCCTTGCGCGCCCACACCGTGGTCACGGCGGCCGGACGGTCGGCGGCGGGCAGGGCCCGCAGGGCGGCGATCTCGGCGGGGTGGAGCAGGGAGAGCACCTGCTCGGCGGCGGCCGGGTCCTGGACGTGCTCCACGTCCACCCCCACCTCGCGCTCGGCGGTGGCCACGAGCACCAGGTCGCCGCTGTGCGAGAGGGAGAAGCGCAGGGCGTGCTCCTCGAGCCGCGGCTTGGGCCGGGGTCCCCGGGCCGGGACCGGCGGCCCCAGGCGCAGAGCCCCCGGGGCCGCGCCCGTGCGGGCAGCCAGCTCGTGGCGCAGCACGCAGTGGGCCACCACGAACCGGCGCCGGTCGGAGTCGTAGCGGAACGCGGCGGCCCGGGCCCGCTCCTCCTCGTCCAGGCAGTCCCGGACCGACTCCGCCCAGCCGGCCAGTGCGGCCACACGGGCCAGGACCACCCGCACGTCCGCGGCGCCCGGCACCGGCAGCTCGACCGCGCCGGGCACGCCCGGCGGTCGCTCCGTCACCGCGGTCCCTTCGTGACGACCCGCGCACGACGACGCACCGGCCACGGGTCGCTCACCATGACCTGCTCCCCACGACGTGCTGACCTTCGCCGGTGCACCGTGCGGGGCTCATCCGGAGCGGCCGGGCGCGGCGCACGCCATGAGGTCCCCGAGCAGGCGGTCCCGGTGGTCGGCGAACGGGTGGTGGCCACCGGGATACTCCCGCCGCTGGACGGGCCCGGTGCTGACCGGACGCCAGGCGTCCAGGCCGGCGGGGTCCACGGTGTCGTCCTCGGTGCCGCGCAGCAGCAGCAGGGGCGCCCCGACCGGGGCGGGCAACCGGCCGTAGGCCATGGAGGCCCGCAGATCCGCCCGCAGGGCGGGCAGCTGCAGGGCCAGCAGCTCGGGGTGTTCCAGCACCGCCTCGGGGGTGCCGCCCAGCCGCCGGAGCCACCGGACCATCGCCTCGTCCGCGCCCGGGGCCTGCGGATCGAGCCCGGCCCACAGGTCCTCGTCGGTGCCGGCTCCCGCGCCCGCGACCTCGGCGGCGCCCGGGGCGGTCTTCGCGGACAGCGCGAGCAGCGCGACCCGGATCCCCTCCCGGTGCTCGAGCCGCGAGGCGAGCTCGGCCGCGACGGCCGCGCCCATGCTGTGGCCCAGGACCACGAGCGGGACGTCGGCGGCCGCCCCGGGGGAGGCCACCGCAGGTGCCCACGGTGCGGCGGCGACGGCCGCGGCCGCCTCCGCGGCGAGCGCCTCGATCGAGGGCGCCGCGGGCTCCCGGAACCGGGACTCCCGACCCGGGTACTGCACGCCCAGCACGTGGACGTCCTCGCGGACCAGGAACCGCCAGTAGCCGGCGGCGGCGCCCGCGGGCGGGCAGCCCAGCACCCGCAGCCGCGGCGCGCGCTCGGAGGCGCCGCGGCGCAGCCGGTCCTGCGCGGAGAGGTCCACGAGGCAGCGCCCGGCGGCCGGTCGTGTGCTCATGGACAGCTCCCCGTCGCGATGGTCAGGCGTTGGCGGCACTCAGCAGACGGCGGTGCTCAGGAGATGGTGGCCAGGACGGTGCCGGCGGAGACCGTGTCCCCGGGGCTGACGGAGAGCCCCGAGACCGTGCCCGCCTTGTGCGCGGTCAGCGGCTGCTCCATCTTCATGGCCTCGAGCACGAGCACGAGGTCCCCTTCGGCGACCTCCTCGCCGTTGTCCACCGCGATCTTCACGATGGTCCCCTGCATCGGGGAGCTCAGGCTGTCCCCGCCCGCGGCGGCGGAGCCCCCGCGGGAGGACCTCGACTTGCGCGGCTTGGCCGCGGTGCCGTTGGGCTTGGCGGGGCCCGGCAGCGCGGGCAGCACGACCTCGAGGCGCTTGCCGGAGACCTCCACGACGATCGCCTGGCGCTCCTCCGCCTCGGGCCCGGCCTGCGGGACCCCCTCGAACGGCGGGATGGTGTTGTGGAACTCGGTCTCGATCCAGCGGGTGTGCACGGTGAAGGCGGAGTCGTCGGCCGGGGCGAACGCGGGGTCGGCCACCACCGCGCGGTGGAAGGGCACCACGGTGGGCATGCCCTCGATGCGCAGCTCCGCGAGGGCGCGGCGGGAGCGCTCGAGCGCCTGCTGCCGCGTGGCGCCGGTGACGATCAGCTTGGCGAGCATGGAGTCGAAGTTCCCGCCCACGGTCTCGCCGGCCTGCACGCCGGAGTCCACGCGCACCCCGGGCCCGCCCGGCAGGGCGAGGGCCGTGATGCCGCCCGGGGAGGGCATGAAGTGCCGGCCCGGGTCCTCGCCGTTGATCCGGAACTCGATGGAGTGGCCCCGGACCGGCGGGTCGTCGTAGCCGAGGGCCTCCCCGCGGGCCAGCCGGAACTGCTCCCGGACCAGGTCGATGCCGGTGACCTCCTCGGAGACGGGGTGCTCGACCTGCAGCCGGGTGTTGACCTCCAGGAACGTGATGGTGCCGTCGCGGCCCACGAGGAACTCGCAGGTGCCCGCGCCCTGGTAGCCGGCCTCCCGGAGGATGGCCTTGGAGGACTCGTAGAGCAGCCGGTTCTGCTCCTCGGACAGGAACGGGGCGGGCGCCTCCTCCACAAGCTTCTGGTTGCGCCGCTGCAGGGAGCAGTCGCGGGTGGAGACGACCACCACGTTGCCGTGGGCGTCGGCGAGGCACTGGGTCTCCACGTGCCGCGGCGCGTCCAGGAAGCGCTCCACGAAGCACTCGCCGCGCCCGAACGCGGCCGTGGCCTCGCGCACCGCGGACTCGTAGAGCTCCGGGATGTCGGCGCGGTCGCGCACGACCTTGATCCCGCGGCCGCCGCCGCCGAACGCGGCCTTGATGGCCAGGGGCAGCCCGTGCTCGTCGGCGAACGCGAGGACCTCCTCGGCGGAGCCGACGGGGTCGGTGGTGCCGGGGACCTGCGGGGCGTTCACCTTCTCGGCGATGTGCCGGGCGGCCACCTTGTCCCCGAGCTTGGCGATCGCCGCCGGCGGCGGGCCGATCCAGGTCAGGCCGGCCTCGAGCACGGCCAGCGCGAAGTCGGCGTTCTCGGAGAGGAAGCCGTAGCCCGGGTGCACGGCATCGGCGCCGGAGCGGGCGGCGGCGTCGAGGATCTTGTCGACCACGAGATAGGAGTCCGCGGCGGTGGACCCGCCCAGCCCGTAGGCCTCGTCGGCCATCCGCACGTGCACGGCGTCGCGGTCGGGCTCGGCGTACACGGCCACGGAGGCGATGCCCTCGTCCCGGGCGGCACGGATCACGCGCACCGCGATCTCGCCGCGGTTGGCCACGAGCACCTTGGTGATGGGGCGGATGGCGCCGTCCGCGGGGTAGTTACCGGTCACGTCTCACTCCTTGTCGAAATCCTCGGATGCACTGTATTCCCCGCCGTCGGCAATCGCCCAACTGCTCGGCGGGCGGCCGGAAATGCGACGCGGTTTCTGTAGGACTCCTACAAAGACCGGGCGCCGGTCAGCGGTGCGCCGCCCACAGCTCGGGCACGGAGACGCCCGCCCGGCCCAGCAGCGTGCGCAGGGTGTTCAGGCTGAGCCCGACGACGGCGTGCACGTCCCCCTCCACGCGCTCCACGAACGCCGCGCCCAGGGAGTCGATGGTGAAGGACCCGGCCACGTGCAGGGGCTCGCCGGTGGCCACGTAGGCCGCGACCTCGTCGTCGGACATCTGCGCGAAGAACACCTCGGCCGCGGCGGGCGCCCCGCCGCTGAAGCCGCTGCCGCCCTCCGCCGGGTCCCGGGTGTCCACCAGCCAGTGGCCCGTGTGGAGCACCCCGGAGCGCCCGCGCATCGCGCGGATCCGGGCCGTGGCCGTCGCCGCGTCGAGCGGCTTGCCGTGCACCTCGCCGTCGAGCTCGAAGACCGAGTCGCAGCCGATCACCAGGGCGCCGGCCGCCGCCGGCAGCGCCGCCACCGCTTCCGCCTTGGCCCGGGCCAGCACCATCGCGGTCTCCTCGGGCTCCGTCACGCCGCGCTCGGCCACCACGGCGTCCTCGTCGACGTCGGAGACGAGACGGTCGTGGGCGATCCCGGCGTCGGCGAGCAGCTTGGTGCGGGCGGGGGAGCGGGAGGCGAGGACGAGGCGGGGAGTCACCGCTCCAGGATACGCACCCCCGCTCACCGCCCGGTCCGGAGCGCCCCGTCCCGGGGCCGCTCCCGCCCGGACCGCCGTCGCCGGGATGCTCGCCCGGGCTCCCCGGTCGGGCGGCACGCCCGGCCCCGCGACGCCCGGGGCTCGGCGAGCACGGCCGAGGGGCCGCTCCCCGGTCCGGTGCGCGGGGCACCGGGCCGGGGAGCGGCCCCTCGGGTGCGGAGGGGAGCGGGCGGTCAGTACTCGATGACCACGCGGCCCTCGATCTTCGCCTTCTGCATCTCGTCCAGGACCGCGTTCACGTCCCCCAGCGGGCGGGTGCTGTAGGTCGGGTGGATCAGGCCCCGCGCGTAGAAGTCGAGGGCCTCGACCATGTCCTGGCGCGTGCCCACGATCGAGCCGCGGATGGTCAGGCCCTTGAGCACGATGTCGAAGATCGGCGCCGGGAAGTCCCCCGGCGGCAGGCCGTTGAACACGATCGTCCCGCCGCGGCGGACCATGCCGATGGCCTGCCCGAACGCGTCCGGGTGCACGGCGGTCACCAGGACGGCGTCCGCGCCGCCCGGGATCTGCGCGTGCACCGCCTCGGCGGGGTCCTCGGCGAAGGCGTTGACCGTCACCTCGGCCCCGTGCCGGCGGGCCAGGGCGAGCTTGTCGTCGGCGACGTCCACCGCGGCCACGCGCAGTCCCATGGCCACCGCGTACTGCACGGCCAGGTGGCCCAGCCCGCCGATCCCCGAGATCACCACCCACTGGCCGGGCCGGGCCTCCGTCACCTTCAGGCCCTTGTAGACGGTGACGCCGGCGCACAGCACCGGGGCCACCTCGTAGGGGTCGGCGCCCTCGGGGATGCGGGCGGCGAAGCGGGCGTCCACGACCATGTACTGGCCGAAGGAGCCGTCGATGCTGTAGCCGCCGTTGACCTGCTGCTCGCACAGGGTCTCCCAGCCGGTGCGGCAGTTGCGGCAGTGCCCGCACGCGGAGGCGAGCCAGGCGTTGCCGACGAGGTCCCCCTCCGCGAGGTCCTCCACGCCGGGGCCGAGGGCCACGACCCGCCCCACGCCCTCGTGGCCGGGGATGAACGGCGGGGTCGGCTGGACCGGCCAGTCCCCGTGGGCGGCGTGCAGGTCGGTGTGGCACACACCGGTGGAGATGAGCTGGACGAGGGCCTGCCCGGGACCGGGCTGCGGGACGGGGACGTCCTTGACCTCCAGCGGCGCGCCGAAGGCGGTCACGACGGCGGCGGTCATGGTCCCGGGCACGGCGGCTGCCGTGGCCTGCTGGGTGGTCGAGGCCTGCTGGGCGTTCATGGGTGCTCCTTTCGCGGAACGGGACGGAACGGTGTCGGCACCGGGCGCGGTCTAGAAGAAGCCCTGGGCGTCCTCGGAGTAGGAGACCAGCAGGTTCTTGGTCTGCTGGTAGTGGTCCAGCATCATCAGGTGGTTCTCGCGGCCGATGCCGGAGGACTTGTAGCCGCCGAAGGCGGAGTGGGCCGGGTAGTTGTGGTACTGGTTCACCCACACCCGTCCGGCCTCGATGTCCCGGCCGGCCCGGTAGGCGAGGTTGCCGCTGCGGGCCCACACACCGGCACCGAGGCCGTAGAGGGTGTCGTTGGCGGTGCGGATCGCGTCGGCGTAGTCGGAGAACCGGGTCACGGACAGCACCGGCCCGAAGATCTCCTCCTGGAAGATGCGCATCGAGTTCTGCCCCTCGAACACCGTGGGGGAGACGTAGAAGCCCTCGGCGAGGTCGCCGTCCAGGACGTTGCGCTCGCCGCCCACGAGGACCTTCGCGCCCTCCTGCTTGCCGATGTCGATGTAGGACAGGATCTTCTGCAGCTGGTCGTTGGAGGCCTGCGCGCCGACCTGCGTGTTGAGGTCCAGCGGGTTGCCCTGGACCATCTGCTGCACGCGCTCCACACCGTCGGCCAGCAGCCGGTCGTAGATGCCCTCCTGGATCAGGGCGCGGGACGGGCAGGTGCAGACCTCGCCCTGGTTCAGGGCGAAGAACGCGAAGCCCTCGAGCGCCTTGTCGTAGAAGGAGTCCTGGGCGGCGGCGACGTCCTCGAAGAAGATGTTGGGGGACTTCCCGCCCAGCTCCAGGGTGACCGGGATGATGTTCTGCGAGGCGTACTGCATGATGAGCCGGCCGGTGGTGGTCTCGCCGGTGAACGCGATCTTGCGGATCCGCGGGCTGGAGGCCAGCGGCTTGCCCGCCTCCACGCCGAAGCCGTTGACCACGTTGACCACACCGGGCGGGAGCAGGTCCGCGATCAGCTCCATGAGCACCATGATCGACGCCGGGGTCTGCTCGGCGGGCTTGAGGACCACGGCGTTGCCCGCCGCCAGCGCCGGGGCCAGCTTCCACACGCCCATGAGGATCGGGAAGTTCCACGGGATGATCTGCCCGACCACCCCGAGGGGCTCGTGGAAGTGGTAGGAGGTGGTGTTGTCGTCCAGCTGGGAGAGCGTGCCCTCCTGGGCGCGGATCGCGCCGGCGAAGTAGCGGAAGTGGTCGATGGCCAGGGCGATGTCGGCGTTGATGGTCTCCCGGACCGGCTTGCCGTTGTCCCAGGTCTCGGCCACGGCGAGCATCTCCAGGTTCTGCTCCATCCGATCGGCGATCCGGTGCAGCACCAGGGCCCGCTCCGCCACGGACGTCTTCCCCCAGGCGGGGGCGGCGGCCCAGGCGGCGTCGAGGGCGGCCTCGATGTCCTCGGCGGTGCCGCGGGCCACCTCGGTGAAGGGCTTGCCGTTGACCGGGGAGATGTTCTCGAAGTACTGGCCCTTGACGGGCGGCACCCACTCGCCGCCGATCCAGTGCTCGTAGCGGGGCTTGAAGGTGATCTTCGAGCCCTCGGTGCCCGGCTGCGCGTAGACGGTGGTGAGGGACTGCGTTTCAACGCTCATGGTGACTCGCTCCTTGTGCGGGACGGTGCGTCGGGCGGGCTCTGTCGGGCCGGCTCCGCGCCGTGCTGTGACGTGGCTCACGCTACGCAGGCGCACGTTGCACGCACGTTGCACGCCGCCCGTGCGAGCGGCACGCAGGGGCTGCCGGTGCCGCGGGCTTCTCGTGCCGCGCGGGCGGTGCCCGGGTCAGTCGCGCAGCCGCTCGAGCTCGAGCACCGCCCGGGCCCGGGCGGGGGAGCGGGCCGGCAGCAGGCGCAGCAGCAGGGCCCACGCCTCGGCGTCGTCGGCGGCCTCGGGCAGGCCCAGGTACTGCCGCACGGCCTCGGCGGAGCCGTCGGAGAGGACCGCCTCGCGCAGCAGCCCGGACAGGCGGTGGCGCAGCGCCACCACCGCCGGCGCCTCGGAGTGCGGCAGCAGCGCGCCGGAGTACTCCCGCAGCGCCCGCCGATGGGCGCCGCGGTCGAGCAGCTCGAGCACCCGGCCGGCGTCCGAGGGCAGCGGGGCGCGGAGCCGGTAGGGGCGGGAGGCGATCACGGGCCCGTCCCGGGAGTCCAGCAGCCGCCGCAGGCGCAGCACCTCGGCCCGCACGGTGGCCTCCTGGGCGCGGCCGTCCCACAGCTGGGCCGACAGCTCCGCGGTGCTCAGGCCCGCCGCGGCCCGGGAGAGCGCCAGCAGGATCTCGGCGTGACGCTCGGTGAGCTCGAGGGGGCGGCCGGCCAGGACCAGGGCCGGCGGCGCGTCGCCGAGCACGCGCAGCCGGGCGGGCGGGGCGGCCGCGGGCGGTGCCGCGAGCGGCGGGACGAACGGTGCGGGGTCCGCGGTGCGGGCCGCCGGCTCGCGGCGCAGCGCCAGGGCCAGCTCCGCCCGCGCGGCGCGCACCGCCGCGCCGATCAGCGCCCGGGTGGCGGGGTCGGCGGCGGCGTCCCCGCCGGTGAGGTCCACCGCTCCCAGCAGCTCACCGGTGAGCGGGTGCAGCAGCGGGGCCGCGGTGCAGGACCACGGCCGGGCCTCGGGATAGAAGTGCTGCTCCCGGTGGACGGTGACGGGCCGGCGCAGCACCAGGGCCGTGCCCGGGGCGTTGGTCCCCACGGCGTGCTCGGACCAGTCGGCGCCCTCCACGAAGCCCATGTTCTCCGCGCGGCGGCGGGTCTGTGCGCTGCCGCGGACCCGCAGCAGCACGCCGCCGGGGTCGGTGACCGCCACCACGAGGCCGGTGTCCTCGGCCAGGGGCGTGAGCAGCTCGTCCAGCACCGGCAGCAGGGCCCGCAGGGGCGACCCGGCCTCCCGCAGGTCCGTGCGGTCCAGCACCATGCGCGGGGCGCAGCGCTCCGGGGCCGCGAGGTGGCTCAGCGACCGCGCCCAGGACAGCCGCAGCAGCGGGTCCGTGGTCGGCCCCTCCGCCGCTGCGCCCACGCGCCCTCCCCGTCCTCCGCTGTGACCCCGAGCCGTGACCCAGGTCTCGTGCCGGTGCCCAGCGTAGCCCGGGACGCGTCCACGACGAACGAGGGGCGGGGAACTGACGGAATGCGTCGGGCATTCCCTCAGGTCCCCGCCCCTCGGGCAGGTCGGGACGGTCAGCGGGCGGTGCCCGCCGCGGCCGGCTCGGCGGTTCCCGCGGGCTCCGTGCCGTCGGCCGGGGCCTCGGGCACGAACGGGTCGCCGTGACGCGGAGCGTCGTAGAGCGCCCGGTCGAGCAGGCCCTCGCGACGGGCCACGATCGTGGGCACCAGGGCCTGGCCGGCCACGTTGAGCGCGGTGCGGCCCATGTCGATGATCGGGTCCACGGCCAGCAGGAGCCCCACGCCGTCGAGCGGCAGGCCCAGGGTGGACAGGGTCAGAGTGAGCATCACCGTGGCCCCGGTGGTGCCGGCGGTCGCCGCCGAGCCCAGCACGGAGACGAGGGCGATGAGCACGTAGTGGGTGATGTCCAGGTCGATCCCGTAGAACTGGGCGACGAACAGGGCGGCGATGGCGGGGTAGACCGCGGCGCAGCCGTCCATCTTCGTGGTGGCGCCCAGCGGCACGGCGAAGGACGCGTAGGCCCGGGGCACGCCCAGGTTGCGCTCGGTGACGCGCTGGGTCAGGGGCATGGTGCCCACCGAGGAGCGGGAGGCGAAGCCCAGCTGCACGGCCGGCCACACCCCGGAGAAGTACTGCCGGACGGAGAGCCCGTGCGCCTTGACCAGCACGGGGTAGACCACGAACGCGACGATCAGCAGGCCGGCGTAGACGGTGGCCACGAAGGTCAGCAGCCCGCCCATCGAGGTCCAGCCGTACTCGAACACGGCCCGGCCGATCAGGCCCAGGGTGCCCAGCGGGGCCAGGCGGATGATCCACCAGACCACCTTCTGCACCACGGCCAGCGCGGCGCGGACGACGGCGAGGAACGGCTCGGCGGGCTCGCCCACCTTGAGGGCGGCGATGCCCACGGCGGCCGAGACCACGAGGACCTGCAGCACGTTGAAGCTCAGGGCGGTCTGCACGGTCTCCGGGTCCACCACGGTGGAGGAGACCTGCAGGCCCAGGAAGTTGGCGGGCACCAGGCCGGTGAGGAAGGCCAGCCACGAGCCCTGGGTCCCGGAGTACTCCTCGGCGGGGGCGGCGGCACCCGTGCCCGCGCCGGGCTCGACGACGAGGCCGAGCACCAGCCCGACCGTCACGGCGATCAGGGCGGTGATGCCGAACCACAGCAGGGTCTTCCAGGCCAGGCGCGCGGCGTTGGAGACCTCCCGCAGGTTGGCGATCGAGGAGATCACCGCGGTCACGATGAGGGGGACCACGGCGGCCTTGAGCAGGCTCACGTAGCTCGTGCCGATGGTGTCCAGGGCGGTCATGAGCCAGTTCGGGTCCGTGCCGGGGTCGCCGCCGAGACGGTCGGCGACGGTGCCCAGCACCACGCCCAGGAGGAGGGCGAGCACGATCTGCGGCCCGAAGGAGGTCAGCCACCGGGGCAGGCGTCGATTGCTTTCTGCGGAAATCATGTGCCCACGATAGGCCCGCGGAATATACAACACCGAATGACGATGACGAAATGTGACGTCCTTATGGCGGACCTCACAGGTCCAGGGCGTAGGCCAGCGTGTCCAGGCCCACGGACCCGAGCCGGAGGGCCCGCGAGTGGAAGTCCTTGAGCCGGAAGCCGGGACCCGCGGCGTCCCGGGCGGCGTCCCGGGCCTGCTCCCACAGCTGCTGACCGACCTTGTACGAGGGGGCCTGGCCGGGCCAGCCCATGTAGCGCATCCACTCGAAGCGGAGCATGGGGTCCTGCATCACGATGTTCGAGCGCAGGAACCGCCAGCCGTCCTCGGGCGTCCACACCTCACCGGCGCGGGCCCCGCCCAGGGCCTCGCCGAGCTCCCGGGGGATCCGGTACCCGCAGTGGAACCCGATGTCGAAGACCACCCGGGCGGCCCGCAGCCGCTGCGCGTCCAGCATGCCCATCCGGTCCCCGGGATCCTGGAGGTGGCCGAGCTCGTCCATCAGCCGCTCGGCGTACAGCGCCCACCCCTCCCCGTGGCCGGAGACCCACACGCCCATCCGCCGCCACCGGTTGAGCTCCCCGGAGTTGGCCAGCGCCGTGGCGAACTGGAGGTGGTGGCCCGGGACGCCCTCGTGGTAGACGGTCGTGGTCTGCTCCCACGTGGTGAACGTGCCGGTGCCCTCGGGCACCGACCACCACATGCGCCCCGGGCGGGAGAAGTCCGCGCTGGGCATCGAGTACCAGATGCCGCCGTCGTGGGTGGGCGCGATCCGGCACTCGAGCCGGCGCATGGGCCCGGTGATCTCGAAGTGGGTGCCCGCCAGCGCGTCCACGGCGGCGTCGGAGAGGTCCTGCATCCACGCCTGCAGGGCGTCGGTGCCGTGCAGCTGCCGGGCCGGGTCCGCGTCGAGGGCCGCCATGGCCTGGGCCGGGGTGGCCCCGGGGGCGATCCGCCGGGCGAGCGCCTCCTGCTCCGCCACGACCGTGCGCAGCTGCTCCACCCCCCACGCGTAGACCGCCGCCGGATCCAGGACGGCCCCGAGGAACTCCTGCAGGCGCAGGGTGTAGACGTCCGGGCCCACCGCGTCCGCGTGCGGGGCGTGCGCGGCGAGCTCCTCGCCCAGCACCCGGGCGAGGCGGTGGTAGGCGTGCCGGGCCTGCTCGGCCGCCTCGGCGAGCTCCCGGTGCATGCCCTCGGGCACGTGCGGACCGCCGGCGAGCCGGGCGAAGAAGCCCCGGCCGGCGGCGTAGCCCTCGCACTGGCGGGCCGCGTTGCGCAGCTGGACCACGGAGGCGCAGCGGCCCCGGGCGGCGGCCAAACGCAGCCCGGCCACGTAGGAGTCCACGGCCGCGGGCACGTTGCGCAGCCGCCCGGCGATGTGGGCCCAGTCCTCCGGGGTGCGCCGGGGCAGGTCGTCGAAGACGTCCCGGATCTCCTGCACGGGGGAGGAGATGTTGTTGACCTCCCCGCCCCGCAGGCCCTCCTCGTGCAGGAGCAGCTCCAGGCCCAGCCGCTCGCGCAGCGCGTGCACGGTCACCCGGTCGACGTCGTCGGCGGGCACCGCGCCGGTCAGCTCCGCCAGCGTCTCGCGGACGGCCTCGGCGCGGGCCTCCAGGCCCTCGGGGCCGAAGTCGCGGTACTCGGTCTCGCGGCCGGGGAAGCCGTGCACGGTGGCCTGGGCCGGGTCCAGCTCCATGGCGCGCCCGAACCAGCGCTCGGCCACGGCGTCGACGGCCGTGGGCTCACGGTGCCCGGCGCCGAGCGGGGCCGGGACGGCGGAGGACAGGGGGTCGGGCCGTGCAGTGCTCATGCACGCCACAGTAGCGCCGGGTCCCGGACGGTCCGGGCAGTCCCCGGCCGGGACGGGGCCCACGGCCGGGGGTCACCGCCGGGGCCGCGCTCCGCGGGCCAGCCCCGGGACCACTCCCGGGGCCCGCTCCTCCGGTGTCGCCGCTCCGGGTTCACTGCCCCGGGTTCACTCCTCCGGCTTGCTCCGTCGCCACGCGCCGCGGCCCGGGCGCAGGCGCAGCCCCAGCCGCATCCGGCGGAACTGGTCCCGGCGCCCCGGGGAGCCCGCGGCGGAGGACCCGCTCCCGGTCTCGCGGGCGAGCAGCACCGCCGTGACGGCGGCGACCTCCTCCGGGGTCGGGTTGCCGACCACGAAGCGCAGCGCCGGGGTGCCCTGCACGGGCTCGGGGGCGCTCACAGCGGGATGTTCCCGTGCTTCTTGGCGGGCATCGTCGCGCGCTTGTCGCGCAGCGCCCGCAGGGCCTTGAGCACCTGGACCCGGGTCTCGGACGGGGAGATCACCGCGTCCACGTAGCCGAGCTCGGCCGCCTGGTAGGGGTTGAGCAGGCTCTCCTCGTACTTCTGCACCAGCTCGGCGCGCAGCGCCTCGACGTCCTCGCCGCCGTTCGCGGCGGCCTTGAGGTCGCGGCGGTAGAGGATCTCCACGGCGCCCTGGGCGCCCATCACGCCGATCTGCGCGGTGGGCCAGGCCAGGTTGACGTCCGCCCCGAGCTTCTTGGAGCCCATCACGATGTACGCCCCGCCGTAGGCCTTGCGGGTGATCAGCGTGACCAGCGGGACGGTCGCCTCGGCGTAGGCGTAGAGCAGCTTCGCGCCGCGGCGGATGATCCCGTTGAACTCCTGGTCGGTGCCGGGCAGGAAGCCGGGCACGTCCACCAGGGTGAGGATCGGGACGTTGAACGCGTCGCAGTGCCGGACGAAGCGGGCGGCCTTCTCGGAGGCGGCGATGTCCAGGGTGCCCGCGAACTGCATGGGCTGGTTGGCCACGATCCCCACGGTGTGCCCCTCGACCCGGGCGTAGCCGATCATCACGTTGGGGGCGTAGAGCGCCTGCATCTCCAGGAAGTGCCCGTCGTCCACGACGGCCTCGATCACCGTGCGCATGTCGTAGGGCTGGTTGGCGGAGTCCGGGACCAGGGTGTCCAGCGCGGCGTCGAGGTCGGTGACCTCCTCCTCCTGGTCGTGGTCCAGCAGGGGAGCCTCCTGCAGGTTGTTGGCCGGGAGGAACTCGAGCAGCTCGTGCACGAAGTCGAAGGCGTCCTGCTCGTCCTCGGCGAGGTACGTGGCCGTGCCCGTGGTCGTGTTGTGCTGGCGCGCCCCGCCGAGGGTCTCCATGTCCACCTCCTCGCCCGTGACGGTCTTGATGACGTCGGGGCCGGTGATGAACATGTGCGAGGTCTTGTCGACCATCACGATGTAGTCGGTCAGGGCCGGGGAGTAGGCGGCGCCGCCGGCGCACGGGCCCATGATCAGGGAGATCTGCGGGACCACCCCCGAGGAGCGCACGTTCATGTTGAAGATGTCGGCGAACATGGCCAGGGAGGCCACGCCCTCCTGGATCCGCGCCCCGCCGCCGTCGTTGATGCCGATCACCGGGCAGCCGTTGCGGAGGGCGAACTTCTGCACCTTGACGATCTTCTCGCCGTTGACCTGGGACAGGGACCCGCCGAAGACCGCGAAGTCCTGGGAGTAGACGGCCACCAGGCGCCCGTCCACCGTGCCGTAGCCGCTGACCACGCCGTCCCCGGGCAGCTTCTTGGCGTCCATGCCGAAGGCGGTCGAGCGGTGGGTGGCCAGCGCGTCGAACTCCACGAAGGAGCCCTCGTCCAGGAGCAGCTCGACGCGCTCGCGGGCGGTGTTCTTCCCCCGGGCGTGCTGCTTGTCGATCGCCGCCTGCCCCGCGGGGGCCTCGGAGCGGGCCCGGCGGTCGTGGAAGTCGGCGATCTTGCCGGCGGTGGTCGTCAGGTCGTGGATCACAAGCACCTCGTGGTCTGGTACGCGGCCGAGCCGGCGGGCCGAGCGGCCCGGTCGGGGCGGCCAGGGGACCTGCTCACTCTAGTCCGCGGCCGGGGCGCCCCCCGTTGTAGGAGTCCTACAAAATCCGGGCGGGGGCGCCGGGCCCTCAGCCCACGCGGCCGAGGACCACGTTCCAGGGCCGGACGGTCCGCTCGGTGACCACCCCGTGGCGCACCAGCGGGTCCTCGTCGGTGAGCCGCTCGACCGCGGCGGCGTCCTCGGCGGCGAACACCAGCAGCGCCCCGGCGGGGCCGTCGTCGTCGTACGGCCCGGACGCCAGGAGCCGGCCCTGCGCCACGAGCCCGCCGAGGTACTCCCGGTGCTCGGGCCGGCGGGCGGCCAGGACGTCGGCCGGGCCGCCGTAGACGTAGGTGACGGCGAACGTCGTGGGGTTCTCGGCTGCGCTCACGGTGACTCCTGAGGAACGTGCCGCGGTCCTCCGCCACCGGGCGGGGAAGCGCCCAGGCGGCTCCCGGGCAACGCGGCTATTAGTGTGGACGGAACCCGACACTACGCGGAGCGCGCCCGGGCGGACAGCACCGGCCCGCCCGCGTCGCCGGAGACCGCCGACCCGAGGAGCGCCGTGCCCGACCCCCTTGCCGCCGACCTGCGCGACCCCGCCGTGCTCGCCGCCCTGGAGGCCCTGGGCGCCGGGCGGATCGACGTCCTCGACGAGGTCGGCTCCACCAACGAGCAGCTGAGGGCGGCCGTGACCCGGCAGGCGCGCGGACCGGCCCCCGCCCGGCCGTGGACGGACCTGTCCCTCCTGCTGACCGGCCACCAGAGCGCCGGGCGCGGCCGGCTGGACCGGGTGTGGACCACCGAGCCCGGCACCGCCCTGACCTTCAGCGTCCTGCTGCGCCCGGCCGGCGCGGGCGGACGGCCGCTGCCGACCCAGTACTTCCCGTGGCTGACCCTGCTGATGGCCGCGGCCGTGGTCGAGGCCCTGGCGGACGTGGCGGGTGCCGGGGCGCGGATCAAGTGGCCCAACGACGTGCTCGTCGACGGGCGCAAGGTCGCGGGCCTGCTGGCGGGCCTCGTCCTGGACCCGCACCGGGCCCCGGCCGTGGTCCTGGGCACCGGGATCAACGTCGCCCAAGATGAGCTGCCCGTGGCCACGGCCACGTCCGTGCGCCGGGCCACCGGCCGGGACGTGGCGCGCGCGGCCGTCCTCGAGGCCGTGCTGGCCGCCTTCGTGCCCCGCTACCGGCAGTTCTGCGCGGACCCGGCCGCCGCCACGGGGCCCGGCGGGCCGCTGCGCCGCCTCGTCGAGGACCGGATGGAGACCCTCGGGCGCTCGGTGCGCGCCGAGCTGCCCGGGGGCGCCGAGCCCGTCACGGGCACCGCCGTGGGCCTCGGCGCCCACGGCGGGCTGCTGCTGCGCGACGGCGCCGGCGCGGAGCACGAGGTGACCGCCGGCGACGTCGTGCACCTGCGCCCGGCCGCCCCCGGGAAGGCCTGACGGTGCCCGCCCGGCCCGCCCTGCAGCCCGGCGAGCGGGTGCTCGTCGCCACCCGGGCCCACGGCGCCCGCCTGCTGCGCCCCTTCCTCGTGCTGCTGCTCGTCGTCTTCGCGCTCTCGCTGGCGCAGCGGGCGCTCGAGCTGCGCTGGCGCCCCGTGGCGGAGCCCTGGACCACGGTGCACGCCGCACTGGACGTCCTCCTGCTGGTGGCTGCGGCCGCGTGCCTGCTGCGCTGGTGCCTGCGCCCGCTGCTGCGCTGGTGGCGCACCCGCTACGTGCTCACCACCCGCCACCTGGTGCTCGTGCGCCCGGGCGGGCCCCGCCGGGACGTGGCCCTGCCGCTGGAGCAGCTGCGCCGGGCCGTGGTGGAGCGGCCCCGGGGCCCGTCGCTGGGCCGGCGCGACGGGCGCGTCGTGGCCGACTTCGGCTTCCTGGGCGGGCTACGCCTGGAGCACGCCCCGGAGGCCGACCGGCTGGCCGAGCTGATCCGGCAGGCCGCGGACGAGCAGCGCGCGGGCGGATCCGGCGGGGGTGCGGGGGACCGGCGTCCCACTAGAGTGGGGCAGGACGGGGTCGTGGCACCACGCCCGGACCCGTCCGTCCTTTCGCGCCGGCCGTGGGGCCGGCGGACCGTCCCCCAGGAACAGGAGTGACGCGTGGCCAATGAGGACCCGGAGGACCGGGGCGAGCCGGCGCTCGGCCCCCAGACGGAGCAGCTGAACCTCAACCTGCACAACCCGGTGCAGGCCAACCTCTACCGCTCGGACGAGTCCAAGGCGGCCGTCCAGGCCCTGGAGCGCACCCTCCTGGGCTCCGAGCGCGTCCTGCGCCGCCGCGAGGCCGCGCGCCGGGGTGGGCTGTCCCTGCTGTCCTCGCGGAAGGTGTGGCGGGCCCTGGGCTTCCCGAACCTCACCGACGACGACGTGTGGTTCACCGAGCAGGACTCCGAGGCGCTGCGGGTGCTCTCCACCATGGTGCTCGAGGAGAAGGTCACCGAGGAGGCGGCCCTGTCCCTGGTGCGCTCGATCGGGCAGATGACCGACCGCATGGTCGTGTGGCAGGTCGAGGCCCTGGTCGAGGACATGGTGGTGCACGGCGGCATGACCGACGCCGCCGCCCGCCGGCAGCTGCTGCACCTGCTCCCGGACCTCATCGACGCGATCGAGAACCTGCTCGTCTACTCGTGGCGGCGCCAGATGAACGCCGCCGTGCAGCGGCTGGCGATGCGCGTGGAGCGCCCGGACGGCTCCACCGCCACCGGCGCGGTCGACGAGGACGGGCCCTCCTCCATCCTCCCGCTCGCGCGCGGGGTCGGCTTCGCCGACCTCGTCTCCTACACCTCCCTGTCCCGGCAGATGAACGAGCGGACCCTGGCCAACCTCGTGCAGCGCTTCGAGCAGCGCTGCGCCGAGGTGATCGCCGTGGGCGGGGGTCGGCTGATCAAGACCATCGGGGACGAGGTCATGTTCCTGGCCGAGACCCCGCAGGGCGGGGCGCAGATCTCCCTGGCCCTCTCGCGCGCCATCCGCGACGACCCCGAGCTCCCGCAGGCGCGGGTGGCCTTCGTCTGGGGCCGGGTGCTGCCGCGGCTGGGGGACATCTACGGACCCACGGTGAATCTGGCCTCCCGGCTCGTGGCGCTCACCGAGCCGGGCTCCGTGCTCGTGGACGCCTCGACCGCCGCCGTGCTCTCCGGCGACGACCGGTTCATCCTCCTCCCGCAGCCCACGCGCAACGTCCGGGGCTTCGGCGACGTCCAGCCCGTCGCGCTCGCCCAGGGCGCCGGCCCCGGGCTGGAGGTCGACTTCGAATGAGCGCACCCCTCGTCATCCGGGCCGGGGCGGCCACCGACCGCGGTCTGCGCCGGGAGTCCAACGAGGACGCCCTGGTGGTCACCGCCACGATGTGCGCCGTGGCGGACGGGATGGGCGGGCACGAGGCCGGGGAGGTCGCGAGCGCCCTGTGCGTGCGCACGCTCGGGGCGTCCCCGCTGTTCCGGCTGGAGGACTTCCGGGAGTTCACGGTCTCGGAGCCGGACCCGGCCCTGGACATCGCCCGGTTCCGCGCCACCGTGGAGCGGGAGCTGCGGCTGGACCCGGAGATCCCCGACGCCGCGATCGAGGCCGTGCGGCGGGTCCGCTCGGTGCTGTGGCAGGCGGACCAGCACATCCAGAGCGCGTGCGAGGGCCGGGCCGGGACCACGGTGACCGGGGTGTGGCTGGCGCAGCTGGACGGGCGGATGTTCTGGATCGTCTTCAACACGGGCGACTCGCGCACCTACCGGCTCCTGCCGCCCCCGGACGGGACGGGCCAGGGCGACGGCACCCCGGGGCTGGCGCAGCTCACCGTGGACCACTCCGAGGTGCAGTACCTGGTCTCGATCGGCCAGCTGACCTCCGCCCAGGCGCTGGTGCATCCGCGGCGCAACGTGATCACCCGCGCCCTGGGCACCGGCCAGGTGTGGGAGCCGGACGTGTGGGTGCTGCCCGCCCAGCCGGGGGAGCGGCTGATGCTGTGCTCGGACGGGCTGACCAACGAGCTCAGCCCCGCCCACATGGCCCGGGTGCTGGGCTCGGTGCCGCACCCGAAGGAGGCCGCCGACGTCCTGCTGCAGGCCGCGCTGCGGACCGGCGGGCGGGACAACGTGACCGTCATCGTCGCCGACGCGGTGTCCCCGGAGGAGTACGCCGCCTGGGTCTGAGCGCCGCCGTCCGCTGAGCGCCGCGGGGCGCCGTGTCCCCGGAACCACGCCGGAACCTGCCCGGCAGCTCTCCCGCGCATCCCCGGAAGTGGGGGCGATCACGAACCGTCACACCGGTCCGCCCGCCCGGGAACACTCTTTACATTGGGGAACATGGTCGTCTCCCGCCGTTCCCTCGTCCGCTCCGGGGCGCTGCTGGCCGTCTCCGGGGCGCTGGGGGGCGCGCTGGTCCGGCCGGGGGCGCAGGGCTCCGGCTTCGTGCTGTGGGGCTCGTCCTCGGCCGCCAGCGCGCTCCACCGCGAGCACCCGCCCGGCTACGGACCGGTGCGGATCGACGTGCTCCTCTCGCGCCTCCTGGGCGTGCCCGGGACCTGCCGGGCCGTGGGCGGGGACGAGTCCTGGCAGACCCTGGCGATGCGCAGCTACGACCACCCCTACCGCCCCGACCTCAGCGCCGAGGGCTGGCGGCTGCCGGTCCAGGGGCAGGTGGTCGTGCCCACCGCGGACGGGCGGGCACCCGACGGGGCGCCCCCGCTGCCCGGCACCGTTGACGGGGTGGTCTGCTCGATCCGGGCGGTGCCGGGCCGGGAGGGCGCGGTGGTCCTGCGCCGGCACGTGCCCGGGCCCGCCGTCGAGCTCGGCCCCGGCCCGCGCAGCTGGTGGCACACCGACCTGGAGAGCCGCCACCGCGGACAGGTGCACCTGTTCTGGACGGGCAAGAACAACATCGAGGACCCCGGACGGGTGCTCGCCGACACCCGGGCGGCCTGGGCGGTGGAGCCGGCGCGGTCGGTGGTGATGGGCCACTGGCACACCTGGCGGGACCGCCGCGGCACGGCCGGCTGGGAGCAGGTGCGCGCCGTCAACGCCGCCTACCGGGCGGAGTACGGGCCCGCCTACCACGACACGATGGCGGACCTGTGCGACCCGCAGCTGTGGGCGCTGCCCGCGCTGCGTCCCTACCGGATCGGCGAGTCGCCGGAGGACCGGCGGTGGCTGGCCCTGGGCCTGCCGCCGTGCTCGGTGGTCGCCGGCGACCGCAAGCACCTCAACGCCCTGGGCAACACGCTCGTGGCCCACGGCCTGCACCGCCGCCTCACCGGCCCGGCGGGACCGTACTGAGCCGGCGATCCGGGCCGCTGCTCCGCGCCGGCGTTGCCGAACCGTGACGCAGGACTGCTTGCCCGCCGGGGAGACCCGGCCTAACCTACAACCAAATGGTTGTAGAACATGAGCTGACGGACGACGAGGTCGACCGCCTCTTCCAGGCCCTGGCGGACGCCACCCGGCGGGACATCGTGACGCGGGTGCTGCGGCAGGAGCAGTCGGTCTCCGCGCTGGCGGGGCACTACGCGATGAGCTTCGCCGCGGTGCAGAAGCACGTGGCGGTGCTCGAGAGGGCCTCGCTGGTCACCAAGCAGCGGCGCGGCCGCGAGCAGGTGGTGCACGCCGCGCCGGACACCCTCCGCCGGGCGGCCCAGCTGCTGGAGTCCTACGAGGAGCTCTGGCGCGGGCGCGCCCGCCGCATCGACGACCTCCTCGCCGAGGGGGTGCCTCCCGGGGACCGGGGGGCCGAGTAGGAAGGAACAGGACATGCCGGTCATCGACGTGCAGAAGGACGTGGAGGCGCTGGCCCTCACCTTCGTGGCCGAGTTCGACGCGAGTGTCGAGCAGGTCTGGCAGGTGTGGGAGGACCCGCGCCGGCTCGAGCGCTGGTGGGGGCCGCCCGAGTGGCCCGCCACCTTCGTCGAGCACGACATGCAGGAGGGCGGGCGCTGCCGGTACTACATGACCGGCCCCGACGGGGAGAAGGCCGCCGGCTGGTGGACGGTCACCGCCGTGGACACCCCGCGGCGGCTCGAGTTCGACGACGGCTTCGCCGACGAGCACGGCGAGCCCGACCCGGCCATGGGCACCACCCACGCGGTCGTCACGCTCGAGGACGTCGGCGGGCGCACCCGCATGACCACACGCTCCACCTTCGAGAGCGCCGAGCAGCTCGAGCAGATGCTCGCCATGGGCATGGAGGAGGGCATGCGCCAGGCCATGGGCCAGATCGACGGCCTCCTCGTCGGGGCGCGGAGCGGGAGCGACGCGCCGCGCCGCTGAGCTCCCGCCCGCGGCAGGACGGCGCGACGACGCCGCCCCGGGACTCCCGGGACGGCGTCGTCGCGCCGTGGTCGTGGCGGTGGCCGTGGAGGCGCGGGCGCCCGGCTCAGGCCTGCTGCGGCACCTCGGCGACGGGCGCAGGACCCCCGGGCGCCGCTGCGTCGGCCGACGACCGGTCCTCCGGGGCCGGGGTCGCCGGCTCCCCGGCGGGCCCGGCGCCGGCGGCCCGCTTCGCCGCGACCTTCCGCGGCTTCAGCTCGAGCCGGCGCTCGTGCTTGCGCTCGGTCCGCCGCTCCGCCTGCTTCTCGGCCCGGCGCTCCTTCCGGCGCTCGTCCTTGGCCTCCTCGGCCGTCTTCTCGCCGGCGGCGCCGGCCCCTGAGGTGGCGGTCTCCCGGCGGGGGGCCCGCTCCTTGACGGGGGCGTCGCCCGAGGCGCGCAGCCGGCGGTAGTGCTCGGCGGCCTCCTCCTGGCGCCGCGCCTCGATCCCCGTGGCGATCTCGGCCCGCAGGTGCTCCGGGGCGAGCTCGAACGCCGCCACGAGGTCGAGGGCGTGGGGGCGCAGCCGGGCCAGCAGGCGGTCGATGTACTCGTCGAGGCTGCGCCCGCGCCGCATGGACAGCCGGCCGTAGGAGAGGTACCAGGCGAGGTTCTTCTCGATCAGCCGCAGCCCGAACACGTCGCGCAGCCAGGTCAGCACCGTGCGGGTGCCCGGGTCCTCCACCTGGGCCAGCCCCCGGGTGAAGGCCTCCCACTGCAGCAGCTCCGCGTGCGCCCGGGCCGTGGCGATGATCCGGTGCTGGTTCTCGTTGAACAGCGCCGCGGCCTCCGCGCGGGGCAGCTTGGCACTGGGCCGCAGGTTCTCCGCGATCTCGGCGACCATCGTCTCCACCCGGTCGGTCAACAGCGCGTGCTGGGCCGACTCCTCGCGCAGGGCGTTGACCGAGCGGCGCACGTCCCCGGTGTCGCGGAACGCCTGCCCCAGCTTGCGCAGGCCCGAGCGGTGGTAGGTGGCCTCGGTGGCCCGGCCCGCCACGTAGCGGGCCATCACCCCCACGTCCACCTGCTTGAACTCGTCCGCCCAGTCGGAGAGCAGCCGCTTGGCCACGAGCTGGAGCAGCACCGTGTTGTCGCCCTCGAACGTCGCGTAGATGTCGAGGTCGTGCCGCAGGGAGGTCAGCCGGTTCTTCGTCAGGAAGCCCGCGCCGCCGCAGGCCTCGCGGCACTCCTGCACGGTCTCGAGGGCGCTCCACGTGGACAGCGCCTTGAGCGCCGCGGCGAGGGTCTCGAGGTCCTGGCGGTTCTCGTCGGTGTCCTCCCGCCCGGAGAACACGGCGTCGTACTTGTCCAGCAGCTCCTGGTGGGCGAAGTTCATGGCGTAGGTCTCGGCGAGGCGGGGCAGCAGCCGGCGCTGGTGCTGCTGGTAGTCCAGCAGCACCTCCTCCTGGACATCGGAGGAGGCGTTGAACTGGCGCCGCTCGCTGCCGTAGCGCACCGCGATGGTCAGCGCGGCCTTGTTCGCCAGCACCGCGGCCCCGTCCAGGGAGACCCGGCCCTGCACCAGGGTGCCGATCATCGTGAAGAACCGGCGCCCGGGGCTCGCGATCGGCGAGCTGTAGGAGCCGTCGGCGGCCACGTGGCCGTACTTGTCGAGCAGGTGGGCGCGCGGGACCCGGACCCGGGTGAAGTGCAGCCGGCCGTTGTCGATGCCGTTGAGCCCGCCCTTGTGGCCGTCGTCCTCGCCGCCGACGCCCGGCAGGAACCGGCCGTCCTCGTCGCGGATGTCCACGTAGAAGGCGTGCACCCCGTGGTTGACGCCCAGCGTCACCAGCTGCGCGAACACCACGGCCGCGCGCCCGTGCACGGCGGCGTTGCCCAGGTAGTCCTTCCACGCGGCCTTGAAGGGCGTGTGGATCTCGAACTCCTCGGTGGCGGGGTCGTAGGTCGCGGTGGTGCCGATCGAGGCCACATCGGAGCCGTGGCCGATCTCGGTCATCGCGAAGACCCCCGGGATCCGGAGGTCGCGGATGTCCGCGAGCCACCGGCGGTGGTGCTCCTCGGTGCCGAGGTTCAGCACGGCGGAGCCGAACAGGCCCCACTGCACCCCGGCCTTGATCTGCATGGACGGGTCCCCGAGCAGCAGCTCCTCGAAGCCGGAGACGTTGCCGCCGGGATCGTTGTGCCCGCCGTACTCCTCCGGCAGCCCGCGGCTCATGGCGCCGTGCTCGACCAGCAGGTGCAGCTGGCCCAGCACGCGCTCGCGGTGCTCCTGGTAGGTGAGGTTCTCCTGCTGGTGCAGCCGCTCGTCCAGCAGCATCCGACGGGTCTGCCGCCGGATCCCGGCCCAGCGCCCGAGCAGGACCTCGCCCAGGGCGGCGACGTCCACGGCGGGCGCCGGGGAGTCGGTGCGGTCGGTGTCGGCGGGTCGGTCGACGGTGGTGGTCATGCTCGCTCCTGTCGTGGGTGACCGGCGGTGGCCGGTGCGGTGACGGGGTGGTGGGGCCGGCCGGGGTCCGCCCGGCCCGGGACGGTGGTCAGGTGGCGGGCGGCACGGGCGCCCCGGGCGGGCGCAGGCCGTTGACGGCCCAGCCCACGATGAGCTCGGTCATCCGCTCGCGGGAGGGGCGCTCCGCCCCGGCGGGGGTGCTCATCCAGGCCTCCCCTGCGCCGCGGACCATGCCGATCGTGGACGCCGCCCAGTAGCCGAGCACCGGTTCCGCCAGGCGCCGGTCGGCCGGGGTGTGGCGCACGTGCGCCTGCGCCAGCAGGGCGGTGACGGACTCCACGAACTCCTGGATGACGTAGCGCTCCCCGGCGGCCTCGGCCGGGGCCTCCTCCGCGCCGGAGCGCTCGCCGCGGGCCCGGTCGCCGCGGCCGCGCTCGGCGCGGTGGCGCTCGTGGCGGGAGCGGCCGGTGTCGGGGGGCAGGGCGACGACGAAGCGGTAGACGGGGGCGGAGCGCTCGATGCTGAGCAGGTACTCCGCGACCATCGCCTCGACCGTGTCCTCGAAGCTGCCGGCCGCGCGGGCCGCCTCCTCGAGCCGGTCCCGCATCCGGGTCACCGTGTACTCGCCGACGGCCCGCTGCAGCCCGGCCTTGTCCCCGAAGTACCGGTAGTACACGGACTTGGAGGTCTGGCACGCGGACGCGATCTCCTCCATCGAGGCCTGCGCGCCGAGCTCGTCCACGGCGCTGCGGGCCGTGCGGATCAGCTCGATCCGCCGCTGGGCGCGGTGCCGGGCCCAGCGGGAGGAGCGGCCGTCCACGGCCGGGGCCGGCTCCGGCGCGGTCCCCTCCGGGGCGGGTTCGGGTGTGTCGACGTGTTTCACGATACCCAGGGTATCAGGTAATATCGTCCGTGACGTGATCAGCATCACACCACCACCGAGGAGTTCCCTGTGACCGAGTCCACCCCCGAGCAGACCGCCGACCCCACCGCCGAGCACACCACCCCCAGCGGCGCCGGGCGCACCGGCGTGGCCCGGCGCGCCGTCGTCGTCGGGGCCAACCGCATCCCCTTCGCCCGCGCCCACGGCGCCTACGCGAGCGCCGGCAACCAGGACATGCTCACCGCCGCCCTCGACGGCCTGGCCGCCCGCTACGGCCTGGCCGGGGAGCGGATCGGCGAGGTGGCCGCCGGCGCCGTGCTCAAGCACCCCAAGGACTTCAACCTCACGCGCGAGTCCGTGCTCGGCTCGGTCCTGGACCCGCGCACCCCGGCCTTCGACGTGCAGCAGGCCTGCGCCACCGGCATGGAGGCCGTCTCCACCCTGGCCAACAAGATCCGGCTGGGCCAGATCGACTCCGCGGTCGCCGGGGGCGTGGACTCCGCCTCGGACGCCCCGATCGTGGTCAGCGAGCGGCTGCGGCGGACCCTGCTCCAGCTCAACCGGGCGAAGACCACCCAGCAGAAGCTCAAGGCCCTGGCGGGTCTGCGCCCGGCCGACCTCAAGCCGGTGGCCCCCGGCACGGGGGAGCCGCGCACGGGACTGTCCATGGGCGAGCACCAGGCGCTCACCACCGCCCGCTGGGGCATCTCCCGCGAGGCCCAGGACGAGCTCGCCGCCGCGAGCCACCGCCACCTCGCCGCCGCCTACGACCGCGGGTTCTTCGACGACCTCGTCACCCCCTTCCGCGGGCTGTCCCGGGACAACAACCTGCGCCCGGACAGCACGGTCGAGAAGCTCGCCGGGCTCAAGCCCGTCTTCGGGAAGTCCCTCGACGCCGCGGCGACGATGACGGCCGGCAACTCCACCCCGCTCACCGACGGCGCCTCCACCGTGCTGCTCGCCTCCGCGGAGTGGGCGGCCGAGCGCTCCCTGCCCGTGCTCGCCGACATCGTGGACGTCGAGGCCGCCGCGGTCGACTTCGTGCACGGGGACGAGGGGCTGCTCATGGCCGGCGCCTACGCCGTGCCCCGGCTGCTGGCCCGGCAGGGCCTGGCCCTGGAGGACTTCGACTTCGTGGAGATCCACGAGGCCTTCGCCGCGACCGTGCTCTCCACCCTCGCGGCGTGGGAGGACGAGCAGTTCGGCCGCGAGCGCCTCGGCCTGACCGGTGCCTTCGGCACCGTGGACCGCGACCGGCTCAACGTCACGGGCTCGTCGCTGGCCGCCGGGCACCCCTTCGCCGCCACCGGCGGGCGCATCGTGGGCACCCTCGCCAAGCTGCTGCGCGAGCGCGCCGACGAGACCGGGCGCCCGGCGCGCGGGCTCATCTCGGTGTGCGCCGCCGGCGGCCTGGGCGTCACCGCGGTGCTCGAAGCCCGCTGACCCCGTCCCCCCACCGACCAGCACAGCAAGGACCCACCCCATGGCAGACACCTATCTCGACCTCGTCAGCTCCGCCCCCGGCGGGAAGCTCGCCCGGCAGCTCGGCCTGCCGGCCCCGGTCCGGCTGCGCCGGCACCGGCCGGGCGCCCCGCTGCTCCCGGGCCCCGTCCTCGTGCTGGGCCGCGGGGAGGAGGCCGACCGGATCGCGGCGTCCCTGCTCGGCTGGGACCTCGACGTGCGCCGCCACCCCGAGGACGTCCACCGGTTCGGGGCGGTCGTGCTCGCCCTCACCGAGCTCACCGAGCCGGGGGAGCTGGCCGAGCCGGCCCTCGGCCTCGGCGCGGTGCTGCGCTCCCTCGCCCCCGGGGGGCGCGTGGTCACGGTGTCCCGGCCCGCGCCGGGGATCGGCACGGGCGCGGCCTCGGCCACCCCGGCGGCCGCCGGGCCGATCGCCCCGGCGGTGGCCGCGGCGCGGCAGGCGGTGGTGGGCCTGCTGCGCTCCGTGGCCCAGGAGCTGCGCGGCGGGGCGACCGCCAACGGCGTGCTGCTCGCCGAGGGCGTGGCCCCGGAGGCCCCGAGCGTGCTGGGGGCCCTGCGGTTCCTGCTCTCGGGGCGCAGCGCCTTCGTCTCCGGACAGTTCGTGACGGTCGGCGACGACGCCGGGGGGCTCCCGGACGACTGGGAGGCCCCGCTGCGGGGCAAGGTCGCCGCCGTCACCGGCGCGGCGCGCGGCATCGGCGCCCAGATCGCCCGCACGCTCACCGAGGCCGGGGCCCGCGTCGTCGTCGTCGACGTCCCGGCCGCGGGCGAGCCCCTGGCCGCCCTGGCCAACGAGCTGCGCGCCGTGGCCCTCCAGCTCGACGTCACGGACCCGCGCGCCGGGGAGCGGATCCTCGGGCTGGCCCGGGAGCGCTTCGGGCGGCTGGACGTGGTGGTGCACAACGCCGGGATCACCCGGGACAAGCTGCTGGCCAACATGGACACCGCCCGCTGGTCCTCGGTGCTCGCCGTCAACCTCGAGTCCCAGCTGCGGATGAACGAGCAGCTCCTGGCGGGCGAGGGGCTCGGGCAGTCCCCGCGGATCGTCTGCCTGGCCTCCACCAGCGGAGTGGCCGGCAACCGGGGGCAGACCAACTACGCCGCCTCCAAGGCCGGGGTGATCGGCATGGTCGCGGCCACGGCACCGCTGCTCGCCGCCCGCGGCGGCACCGTCAACGCGGTGGCCCCCGGGTTCATCGAGACCGAGATGACCGCCCGGATCCCCGCCGCCCGCCGGCAGGTCGCCCGGCGGCTGAACTCCCTGCAGCAGGGCGGGCTGCCGGAGGACGTCGCCCAGGCCGTGCTCTTCCTCGCCTCGGACGCCGCCGGCGGGGTCAACGGCCAGACGCTGCGGGTGTGCGGGCAGAACCTGGTGGGGGCGTGAGCATGGACGGCGCGGCGCGCGAGCAGGTGGTCCTCACCGACGTCCCCTCCCTCGGCGGGCTCTACGCGCGCGCCGCCGCCGGTGCGGCCGCCGGGGCCGCCGGCCGGACCCTGACCCGCCGGCTCCCGGGCCGACGGCCCGGGCGCGGGACCGGGGCCGAGCCGGTGCTGCCCGCGGTGGAGCACGTCGTCGAGGGAGCGGCCGTCGACGCCCCCGCGCACGAGGCGTTCTGCCGCACGGTCGGGGCGCCCCTGCGGGAGGGCCCGCGCGGGACGGAGGCCTTCTCCGGCTACCTGCACACCCTGGCGTTTCCCGTGGCGATGAGCGTGCTCACCCGCGGCGACTTCCCGCTGCCGGTGCTGGGCATGGTGCACCTGGCCAACGAGGTGGAGCACCGCGGTGCCGTCACGGTGGGGGAGGACCTCACGGTCACGGCGCACGCCGAGCGGCTGCGCCCGCACCGGGCCGGGGCGCAGGTCGACCTCCTCGTCCGGCTGGCCCGGGAGGACGGCGAGCTCGTCTGGACGGGCCGCTCCACCTATCTCGCCAAGGGGGCGCGCGTGCCGGGACCGGTCGAGGACGGGCCGCGCCGGGAGTTCGTGCCCCCGGCGCCGACCGGACGGTGGCGGCTGCCGGCCCGGACGGGACGGGACTACGCGGCCGTGAGCGGGGACTGGAACCCCATCCACCTCTCCGGACCCTCCGCGCGGGCGCTGGGGATGAAGGGGGCGATCGCGCACGGGATGTACTGCGCCTCCCGCGCCCTGGCCGAGGTCGGGGCGCCGGCCGGGACGGGCTTCCGCTGGACGGTCGAGTTCGCCGCCCCGGTCCTGCTCCCGGGCACGGTGGCGGTCGCGATCTCGGACGACGGGCGGGGCGCCGGGTGGAGCCGGTCGGACTACGCGGGCTGGGACCCGCGGCGAGGGCGGCCGCACTTCACCGGAACGGTGCGCCGGCTGGACGGCTGAGGCCGCGCCCGCCGTCGTCGTCCCCGCACGCACTCCTTGACGGAGACAAAGGTGTAAGCGTGTAATTGATGTATGGATGACATCACGGGGTGGCTGGCCGGGAGACTGCCGGACGAGTGGTTCGAGGGCCCGCCGCAGGTGAGCGTGGATCGGGACGAGATCCTGGTCGTCGGAGTCCTTCCGGAACCGACCGCGGGACCGGAGGAGCCGGGGCGGCGGGCGGCGGAGGCGGGACGGATCAAGCGCTTCCGGGAGGAGACCCGGAGCCGGCGGATGCGGATCGCGGACGAGGCGGAGCAGCGCTTCGGGCGGAAGGTGGCCTGGGGCGCCTCCTGCGGTCAGACCCGGGAGGTGTTCACGAGCCTGTCCGTGCCGGTGATGACCCGGCTGCGGCAGCCCGAGCGCATGGTGCTGGACACCCTGGTCGAGGCCGGGGTGGCGCGATCGCGCTCCGAGGCCCTGGCCTGGTCCGTGCGCCTGGTCGGTCAGCACCAGCGGGAGTGGATCGACCAGCTGCGCGAGGCGCTGGTGGCGGTCGAGGCGGCGCGGGCGGCGGGACCGGTCACATGAGCCCGGGTGTGGTGGCGGAGAGCCTCCGGCACCACATCGACGAGGACCGCCGGTCCGGGGGTGCGCAGACCGCCGGCACCGGCCGGCCGGGGCCCGCCGCCCGCCCGGTGGTGCGACGGGGGTGGCGCGCCGCCCCGCCCTCCGCGGGTTGAGCCGGTCGCCATGCGGCGGACGGCCCTGACCCGCGTGCAGCCCACCGACTCCACCCACCGGGTCACCACCCTGGAGCTGTTCTTCGACCTGGTGTTCGTCTTCGCCTTCACCCAGGTGACCCAGCTGATGGCCGACGACCCCACCCCCGTCGGGGCCCTGCGCGGACTGGTCGTGCTCGCGCTGCTGTGGTGGGCCTGGTGCTCCTACGCGTGGCTGGGCAACCAGGCCCACGCCGACGAGGGCGTCGTGCGGCTGACGCTCATCGTCGCGATGGCGGCCATGTTCGTCGTGGCGCTCACCATCCCGGAGGCCTTCGCCGATCTGCCCGGCGGCCTGTTCGCGCCGTTCGTGTTCGCCGCCTGCTACGCCGCCGTGCGCCTGCTCCACCTCGGCTGCTACCTCATCGCCGCGGGGGAGGACGCCGGGCTGCGCCGTCAGCTGCTGCTCACCGCGGTCCCGGTCACGGCGGCCGTCGCGCTGCTCGTGGCCGGCGGCGCACTCGGCCCGCCGTACCAGACCGTGCTGTGGGCGCTGGCGCTGCTGGTGGACTACACCGGCATCTGGCTGGTCGGCACGACCGGGTGGCGGGTGCACAGCCCCGTGCACTTCGCCGAGCGCCACGGGCTGATCGTCATCGTCGCGCTGGGCGAGTCCCTCGTCGCCATCGGCGTCGGCGTCGCCGAGCAACCGGTGTCCGCCGCCGTGATCGCCGCCTCGATCCTCGGGATCGTGGTGGCGACCAGCCTGTGGTGGCTGTACTTCGACGTCGTCGCCCACGTCGCCGAGGGGGTCCTCACCTCCGCGCAGGGCCAGGCGCGCAGCCGGCTGGCCCGGGACTCCTACACCTACCTGCACTTCCCGATCGTGATCTCCGTCATCTTCCTCGCCCTGGGGCTGAAGAAGGTCCTGGAGTACGTCGCCGACACCGAGCAGCACGCCCTCTCCGACGCCCTGACCGGCGTCCCCCTGATCGCGCTCTACGGCGGCGTCGCGGTCCATCTCCTGGGCCATGTCGGCTTCCGCCGCCGCAACGTGGGGAGCTGGAACCCCCACCGCACCGCCACGGCCGCCGTCCTGCTGCTCCTGATCCCCGTCGCCTGGCAGCTGCCGGCCCTGGCGGCCCTCGCCGTCCTGGCCGGCGTCCTCGCGGCCCTCGTCGGCTACGAGGTGGTGCGCTTCCGCCGGCCCCGCGCCCAGGTGCGCCACCACCCGCCCGCCGCGCCCTGACCCGCCCCGCGGCAGCAGGCGGCCGCGGCCGCTGGCCCCGCGGTCGGCTCCGCGGCCCGCCGTGGCGCCACCGCCCGTGTCCGGGTGGTGGGCCACAATGGTCGGGTGAGCCCACAGCAGAGGACAGACGCCCGCCCCGTCGACGCCACCGGCCAGGACCTCAACCCGGCCCCGCCGAGCGAGGACCTCAAGGAGGAGTACGCGGAGCTCGTGGACCGGGTGCGCGCCGCGCGCACCGCGTACTACGTGGAGGACGCCCCCACGATCTCGGACGCCGAGTACGACGAGCTCTACCGGCGGCTCGAGGAGGTCGAGGCGCTGAACCCCGAGCTGGTGGCCAACGACTCGCCCACCCAGGAGGTCGGCGGCGAGGTCTCCACGGCGTTCACGCCGGTGACCCACCTCGCCCGGATGTACTCCCTGGAGGACGTCTTCTCCGTCGACGAGCTCACGGCCTGGATGGCCAAGGCCGCCGCCGCGATCGAGGCGCTGCCGGACGCCCCGGAGCCCGCGTGGCTGACCGAGCTGAAGATCGACGGGCTGGCCGTGAACCTGCTCTACCGCGACGGCGAGCTCGTGCGGGCCGCGACCCGCGGCGACGGCACGACCGGGGAGGACGTCACGCACAACGTGCGCACCATCGCCACGATCCCCACCACCCTCGCCGGGGACGACGTCCCCGAGGAGGTCGAGATCCGCGGCGAGGTCTTCATCTCCTCCCGCGACTTCCGCGCCCTCAACGAGGCGATCGTGGCCGAGGGCCGCGCCCCCTTCGCCAACCCGCGCAACGCCGCGGCGGGCTCGCTGCGGCAGAAGGACCCCGAGGTCACCGCCCGGCGCCGGCTGTCCATGTACGTGCACGGCGTGGGCGCCGCCACCGGCCTGCGCGCCGAGACCCAGTCCGAGGTCTACGGGCTGCTCGAGCGGTGGGGACTGCCGGTGAGCCCCTACTACAAGGTGCTGCCGTCCACGGAGGACGTCCTGGGCTTCATCGAGGAGTACGGCCGCCGCCGCCACGACCTCATCCACGAGATCGACGGCATCGTGGTCAAGGTCGACGACCGCCGCACCCAGTTCCGGCTCGGGCACACCTCACGGGTGCCGCGCTGGTCCGTGGCCTACAAGTACCCGCCCGAGGAGGTGCACACGAAGCTCAAGGACATCCTGGTCAACGTGGGCCGCACCGGCCGGGTCACCCCCTTCGGGCTCATGGAGCCGGTGCGGGTCGCCGGGTCCACGGTGGAGATGGCCACCCTGCACAACCGGGACGTGGTGAAGGCCAAGGGCGTGCTCATCGGCGACACCGTGGTGCTGCGCAAGGCCGGCGACGTGATCCCCGAGATCGTGGGCCCCGTGGTCGCCCTGCGCGACGGCACCGAGCGCGAGTTCGTGATGCCCAGCCACTGCCCGTCCTGCGGCACGGAGCTGCGCCCGGCCAAGGAGGGCGACGTCGACATCCGCTGCCCCAACGCCCGCAGCTGCCCGGCCCAGCTGCGCGAGCGGGTCTTCCACGCCGCCGGGCGCGGCGCCTTCGACATCGAGGCCCTCGGCTACGAGTCCGCCCTGGCGCTGACCCGGCCCGACGAGCCGGAGACCCCGCCGCTGACCAGCGAGGCCCACCTGTTCGACCTCACGCCCGAGGACCTGCGCGACGTCCGGATCCGGCGGGAGAAGAAGTCCCGCGGCACCCCCACGGGGGAGACGGAGTTCGTGCCGTACTTCTGGTCGAAGGGCACCGCCAAGAAGCCGTCCGAACCCACCGCCACCACCCGCAAGCTCTTCGAGGAGCTCGAGAAGGCGAAGTCCCAGCCGCTGTGGCGGGTGCTCGTGGCGCTGTCCGTCCGGCACGTGGGCCCCACCGCGGCCCGTTCCCTGGCCACCGCGTTCGGCTCGATGCAGGCCATCCGCGACGCCGACGAGGAGACCCTCGCCCACACCGACGGGGTGGGACCCGTCATCGCCGCGTCCGTCAAGGAGTGGTTCGCCGAGCCGTGGCGGTGCGAGATCGTGGAGCGGTGGGCGGCCGCCGGCGTGCGCATGGTCGACGAGGTCGACGAGTCGGTGCCCCGCACCCTCGAGGGCACCACGGTGGTCATCACCGGCACCCTCGAGCGCTTCAGCCGGGACTCGGCGAAGGAAGCGGTCCTGGTGCGCGGCGGCAAGGCCTCCGGGTCGGTGTCGAAGAAGACCCACTTCGTGGTGGCCGGGGAGAACGCGGGCACCAAGCTGGACAAGGCCGAGCAGCTGGGCGTGCCGGTGCTGGACGAGGAGGGCTTCGAGCGCCTCCTCGCCGGCGGCCCCGACGCCGTGGCCCCCGGCGGCGCGGCCGAGGACACGGACGGGAACGCGGACGGAAACGTTCACGGGAACGCCGGCGAGGTCGCGGCCGACCCGGGCACGGCGCAGGAGAGAACGGCGCAGGAGAGAACGGCGCACGACAGCGCGGCGGACGCCGCCGCCGACGAGGACGGGGCCTGAGCATGGGACGCCACGACGACGCACTGGACGGTCTCGGCCCCACCGGCGGGGAACTGGAGGAGCTGCTGGAGCTGGCCCTGGCGGCCGCCGAGGCCGGCGCCGAGGTCCTCCGGGGCCGGGACGCCGCACGCCTCGGCGTCACCGGCAAGTCGGGGGAGGGGGACTGGGTCACCCGCTTCGACGTCGCGGCCGAGCAGGCAGTGCTGCGCACCGTGCTGGCCCGACGCCCGCACGACACGGTCACGGGCGAGGAGTCAGGCACGCACCGGCCCGAGCAGCCGTCCGGGATCCGCTGGTCGGTGGACCCGCTCGACGGCACGACGAACTTCATCCGCGGCATCGTCTACTACTGCACGTCCGTGGCCGCCGCCGACGCCGAGGGCAACTGGCTCGTGGGCGTGGTCAACGCGCCGGCCCTGCGCCGGACCTACTTCGCGGTGCGGGGCGCCGGGGCGTGGCTGGAGACGGACGGCACCACCCGCCGTCTCACCGGACCCGAGCCGGGCCGGCCGGGGCGCATCTACGGGACCGGGTTCTCCTACGACGCCGCCCGGCGCGACCGCCAGTTCCATACTTTCCTGAGCACAATGCGCCAGTACACGGACATGCGTCGTCTGGGTTCGGCCGCGCTGGACCTGTGCATGGTGGCCGACGGCACGCTGGACGGATACGGGGAACAGGGTCTGCACGAGCACGACTGGGCCGCCGGCGCGCTCATCGCCGAGGAGGCCGGCGCACTCGTCCGCCGCCCCGTCCTGCCCTCCCCGGCCGACGGCCCGGTGCCGCCCGAGGACCGGCTCGCGGCCTGGATCACCGCACGTGAGCGCGGTATTCCCGGCTGAGACGAGCCCACCCGGCCCCCGGGGGCCGGGTGTGAGATGCCTCTCGTGACTTGACCGAGACAAAACCGTTGCCATAGCGTGACATTCGAAGCGTTCTTCCCGAGGGCATGCCCTCCGCTTCCGGAGCACGGCTCCGAACCGTCGGGTTCCATCACGGCCCGACACCCCCGCGGCGACGGATGGTGTTATACCTCACGTCGAGAGTCAGGGGGGTAGCGCAACAGAAATCGTTACGCTACCGTGATAAACAGCTTCCCCGAGGATCTCCTCCGGGGATCCGGTGTGCCCCGAGCCTGCCTCGAGCACGCCACCAACTCATGCTAGGTGCTGCCGTAACACCGCACGTCGTCTGAAGGGCAGCCACCTGTAAGCACTTACCCGACAACACCTTTGACGGGTAGACGACGGCGCGAAGACATCCGGGGACGGAAACGAGCGCAGGTGGCCCAAGGGAGCATCATGACCAACGCCAACGCTGTTCGTCGCAACGTCCGTCGCGGTGCCGCCGCCCTGATCCTCGGCGGGACCGCCGTGGGCGCCATGGCCCTCCCGGCCAGCGCCGCCCCGGGCTCGACCTGGGACGCCCTCGCCGAGTGCGAGTCCGGTGGCAACTGGAACACCGCCACGGGCAACGGCTTCTCCGGTGGCCTGCAGTTCACCCCGTCGACCTGGGCCGCCTTCGGCGGCACCGGCGCCCCGCAGGACGCCTCCCGTGAGCAGCAGATCGCCGTGGCCGAGAACGTGCTCGACGGCCAGGGCTGGGGCGCATGGCCCGCCTGCTCGGCCGAGCTGGGCCTGAGCGGCAGCGCCGCCCCCTCCACCAACCCGATGGGCTCCGCCACCACCGTGGCCCCCCAGTCCGTCGAGGCCCCGGCCCCGATCGAGGCCGCCCCGGCCCCGGTCGCCGCCCCGGCTCCCGCCAAGGTCGAGGCCGCCCCCGCGCCGGCTCCGGCTGCCGCTCCCGCGGTCGAGTACGTCGCCCCGGCCGCCACCGTGGCCCCGGCCCCCGTGGCCGGCGAGTCCTACACCGTGGTCGCCGGCGACACCCTCTCGATCATCGCCCAGAAGCTGGGCGTCGAGGGTGGCTGGGAGGCGCTGGCCGCCGCCAACGCCGGCAGCATCGCCGACCCGAACCTGATCTTCCCCGGTCAGGCGCTGAACATCCCCGCCTGATCCCTCCCGGGATCGGCACCGCGCGGCCTGGCCGCGCAGCAGCACGAGACGAAGGGCCCCTCCGCGTGCGGAGGGGCCCTTCGTCTCGTGCTGCGGCCGGTCGCGACCGGCCGCAGGCGCGGCGCGAGGCGCTCAGAGCCACAGCCAGGGATCGGCGGGCTCCGCCGCCACGTCCCCGAAGCTCACGGAGCGCTCGGCGCCCTTCACCCGGTACGGCTGGATGATGCGCAGGGACTCGCCCTCGCGGTGCTGGACCTCCACGGCCACCGCGGTCTGCCCGGAGCGGTCCGGCAGGGTCACCGGGAACGCGACGCCCGCGCAGAGGATCTCGTCCCGCAGCTGCTCGGCCTTGTCCCGCAGAGCCTGCAGCGCCGCCTCCGGGGCGAGCTCCGCCACCTGCTCCGGCGGCAGGGCGTCGAGCTCGTACTCGCCGTCCTTGCGGGCGGTCACCAGGAAGGCCGGAAAGGCCCCGTGCTGCCCCAGCTGCTGCTCGGCCACGGCCTGCACGTGGGCCACGACCGTGTCGATGGTCTCGGCGGCGTCCTTGCTGACCCGCTGGCGCCAGGCGTTGGCGGCGTCCGTGGCCGAGGCCGAGCGCGTGGTCCTCCCGGGCCGGGCGCCGGCGGGGCGGTCCTTCTGGGCGCCACGGGCCTTCTTCGTGCGGGCGGGGGTGCTCTTGGCCATGTCCGGGTGCTCCTGTGTGGTGGGTGGGCGTGCCTCCAGGGTATGCCCCCGCACCGGCCCCTCCGTCCGCGCGGGCGGTGGGGCCCGCGCGGCTAGACTGGACCGGAAACCACCCCGACCACGAGCAGGAGTGCGCATGTCTGCGATCACCCGCGAGCAGGTCGCCCACCTGGCGAAGCTCGCGCACATCGAGATGACCGAGGAGGAGCTGCGGTCCATGGCCACGGAGCTGGACCTCGTCGTCGACTCGGTCGCGTCCGTCAGCGAGGCCGCCGGCCCGGACGTCCCGGCCACGAGCCACCCGATCCCGCTGCAGAACGTCTTCCGGGAGGACGTCGTGGGCGAGACCCTCACCGCCGAGGAGTCGCTCAGCAACGCCCCGGACGCCGTCGAGGGCAAGTTCAAGGTGCCCGCGATCCTGGACGAGGAGTAGCCGCATGACGACCACCGGTACCCCCCAGAGCGTCGCCGGCCTCTCGGCCGCCGAGCTCGCCCAGCAGCTCGCCGCCGGCGAGGTCAGCTCCGTGGAGGCCGTCCAGGCGCACCTGGACCGCATCCGCGACACCGACGGCGTCCCCGTCGACCCCGCCGACCGCAGCCGCGGCAAGAGCGGGCTCAACGCCTTCCTGCACGTCAACACCGAGGAGGCCCTGTCCGTGGCCGCCGAGGTGGACGCCGCCCGCGCCCGCGGCGAGGAGCTGCCCGCACTGGCCGGCGTGCCGATCGCGGTCAAGGACCTCATCGTCACCAAGGGCCAGCCGACCACCGCGGCCTCCCGGATGCTCGAGGGCTGGATGAGCCCCTACGACGCCACCGTGACCCGCCGGCTGCGCGCGGCGCGCATGCCCATGCTCGGCAAGACGAACCTGGACGAGTTCGCGATGGGCTCCTCCAACGAGCACTCCGCGTTCGGCGACACCCGCAACCCGTGGGACCTCGCCCGGATCCCCGGGGGCTCCGGCGGCGGTTCCGCCGCGGCTGTCACCGCCTTCCAGGCGCCCCTGGCCCTGGGCACCGACACCGGCGGGTCCATCCGCCAGCCGGCGGCCCTGACCGGCTCGGTGGGCGTGAAGCCGACCTACGGCGGGGTCTCCCGCTACGGCGTGATCGCCATGGCGTCCTCCCTGGACCAGGTCGGCCCGGTCGCCCGCACGGTGCTCGACGCCGCGCTGCTGCACGAGGTGGTGGGCGGGCACGACCCGCAGGACTCCACCTCGCTGCCGGGCCCGGTGGGGCCCCTCGCCGCCCAGGCCCGGGCCGGCGCCGCCGAGGGCGGGCTGAAGGGCCTGCGGGTGGGCGTGGTCCGGGAGCTCACGGGCGAGGGCTTCCAGCCCGGCGTCCAGCAGCGCTTCGGCGAGGCCGTGGAGCTGCTGCGCTCCGCCGGCGCCGAGATCGTGGAGGTCTCCACCCCGAACTTCCGCTACGCCCTGGGCGCCTACTACCTGATCATGTCCTCGGAGGTCTCCTCGAACCTCGCCAAGTACGACGGCGTGCGCTTCGGCCACCGCGTGCTGCCCGAGGACGGTCCGCTGACCATCGAGCGGGTGATGGGCGCCACCCGGGCGGCCGGGTTCGGCGCGGAGGTCAAGCGGCGCATCATCCTGGGCACATACGCCCTGTCCGCCGGCTACTACGACGCCTACTACGGCTCGGCGCAGAAGGTCCGCACCCTGGTGCAGCGCGACTTCGCCGCCGCCTTCGACCAGGTGGACGTGCTCGTCTCCCCGACGGCGCCGACCACGGCCTTCGAGCGCGGCGCCGTCGACGAGTCCGCGGACCCCATGCAGATGTACCTCAACGACATCGCGACCATCCCCACCAACCTGGCCGGCGTGCCCGCGATCTCCGTCCCCGGCGGTCTCGCCCCCGAGGACGGGCTGCCCGTGGGCATCCAGTTCATGGCCCCGGCCCGGGAGGACGCCCGGCTCTACCGCGCCGGCGCCGGCCTGGAGGCCCTGCTCGCCGACCGCTGGGGCGGGCCGCTGTGGAAGGACCTGCCGGACACCGCCGCGCTGGTCCGGGACCTGGTCGCCGAGTCCACCCTGTCCGCACCCGTCCGGGGAGGAGCCCGCTGATGACCCAGACCACCGAAGAGGTCCTGTCCTTCGACGAGGCCATGGAGAAGTACGACCCCGTCCTCGGCTTCGAGGTCCACGTGGAGCTCAACACGCGGACCAAGATGTTCGACGCCGCCCCCAACGTCTTCGGCGACGAGCCGAACACCAACGTCACGCCCGTCTCCCTGGGCCTGCCCGGGGTGCTGCCCGTGGTCAACCGGGTGGCCGTGGAGTCGGCGATCAAGCTCGGCCTGGCCCTGGGCTGCGAGATCCGCCCGGTGTCCCACTTCGCCCGGAAGAACTACTTCTACCCGGACACCCCGAAGAACTTCCAGACCTCCCAGTACGACGAGCCGATCGCCGAGAACGGCTCCGTGGACGTGGAGCTGGAGGACGGGACGGTGTTCACCGTCGAGATCGAGCGCGCGCACATGGAGGAGGACGCCGGCAAGCTCACCCACATGGGCGGGGCCGCCGGCCGCATCCAGGGCGCCGACTTCTCCCTGGTGGACTACAACCGCGCCGGGGTCCCGCTGATCGAGATCGTGACCAAGCCGATCGTGGGCGCCGGCTCCCGGGCCCCCGAGCTGGCGCGCGCCTACGTGACCGTCATCCGCGAGATCGTCAAGAACCTCGGCATCTCGGACGCGCGGATGGAGCGCGGCAACGTCCGCTGCGACGCCAACGTGTCTCTCATGCCCAAGGGCGCGTCCACGTTCGGCACCCGCTCCGAGACGAAGAACGTGAACTCGCTGCGCGCCGTCGAGCGCGCCGTGCGCTTCGAGATCCAGCGGCACGCCGCCGTCCTCGACGCCGGCGGGACGATCGTGCAGGAGACCCGCCACTGGCACGAGGACACCCGCTCCACCACCAGCGGGCGGCCGAAGTCCGACGCCGACGACTACCGCTACTTCCCCGAGCCGGACCTCGTGCCGGTGGTGACGGACGAGGCGTGGATCGAGCGGCTGCGGGCGGAGCTGCCCGAGCCCCCGGCCGAGCGCCGCAAGCGGCTGCAGGCCGCCTGGGGGTTCTCGGACGAGGAGTTCCGCGACGTCGTCAACGCGGGGGTCCTCGACGAGATCGAGCAGACCGTCGCCGCCGGGGCCGCCCCGGCCGCGGCCCGCAAGTGGTGGATGGGCGAGATCGCCCGCCTGGCCAAGCAGCGGGAGGTCGAGATCGCGGAGCTCGGCGTCACCCCGCAGCACGTCGTCGAGCTCGACGGGCTCATCGGCGCCGGCAAGATCAACGACAAGCTGGCCAAGAAGGTCCTCGCCCACGTCCTGGAGGGGGAGGGCTCCCCGGCCGAGGTCGTCGAGCAGCGCGGTCTGGCGGTCGTCTCCGACGACAGCGTGCTCACCGCGGCGATCGACGACGCCATGGCACAGATGCCCGACGTCGTCGCGAAGGTCCGGGGCGGCAAGGTGCAGGCCGTGGGCGCGCTCATCGGCCCGGTCATGAAGGCCACCCGCGGCCAGGCCGACGCGGCCCGGGTGCGGGAGCTGATCCTGGAGAAGCTCGGCGTGCAGGGCTGACCGCCCGTCCCGCCGCGGGGCCGCGGGCCGCTGGAGACCGTCACGGGCTCCGGCGGCCCGCGGCCCCGCGGCGTTTCTCCGCGGCGTTTCGGCCCGCCGTTTCCCCGCGGCGTTCCCGCCCGCCGTGTCCTTGCGGAGCCGCCCCTCGGCCGGGTCCGCCGGGACGGGGCACGGACACCGGGCGGCGTGCGAGCATGGGCGGATGGACCCTGTGCAGGACGTGCTCATCGTCGGCGGCGGCATCGCCGGACTCTCCCTGGCCTCCACCCTGGCCGACCGGCGGGGCAGCGGGGCCGGCATCGTGCTCGCCGAGGCCGAGCCGGCCCTGGCCCACCACACCTCCGGGCGCTCGGCCGAGCAGCTCATCCCCAGCTACGGTCCCGCACCGGTGCGGGAGCTCACCGCGGCCACCGTCGCCGGGCTGCTGGACCCCCGCCCCGCGCCGCCTCGGCCCCTGGCCTGGCCCAGCCGCATGGTGCTCGTGGGCACCGCGGCCGCGCTGCGCGCGGAGGCCGCCCCGGGTCTGCAGGAGCTCTCCCGCCCCGCCCTGCTGGAGCTGTGCCCCGAACTGGCCTCCTCCCCGCCGGGGGAGGTGGCGGGCGGGCTGCTCGACGACACCTCGGTGCGCACCGACGCCGGCGCCCTCGTGGCCTGGCACCGGGCGCGCGCGGCGGCGGCCGGGGTGCGGATCCTCACCGCGGCACCGGTCACGGCGGCCGCCCCCGACGGCGAGGGCTGGCGCGCCGCGGTCGGCGCCCAGCAGGTCCGCGCCCGCCGCGTCGTCGTGGCCGCGGGCGCCTGGGCGGACGAGGTGGCGGCCCGGTTCGGCGCCGCCCCGCTCGGGCTGCGCCCGCTGCGGCGCACCGCCGCCCTCGTCCGCCTGGCCAGGCCCCTGGCCCCGGACCACCCCATGGTCGTCGCCGCGGACTCCGGCTGGTACTACCGGCGGGCCGGGGACGGGGCGCTGGTCTCCCCGTCCGAGGCGGTGCCGAGCGAGCCCTGCGACGCGCAGCCGGTGCGCGAGGACGTCGAGGACCTCGTGGCCCGGCTCAACGCCGTGACGTCCCTGGGCGCCACCGGGATCGAGCGGGCCTGGACGGGTCTGCGCACCGAGTCCCCGGACGGCGTGCCGGTGTGCGGGTTCGACCCGCAGGTGCCGAGGCTGCTCTGGCTGGCCGGGCAGTCCGGCTACGGCTTCCAGACGAGCACGGCCATGGCCCGCGCCGCCGCGGACCTGCTCGTGGGCGGCGCGGTGGGCCCGTGGTGCTCCCGCGAGACCGCCGCCGCCCTGGACCCGGTGCGCTTCCGCAGCGGGCACCCGGCCTCCTGACCCCCCTGCTCCCCGGACGCACGGGCCGGCACGCCCCGGGGAACGCGGAGCGCGCCGCCCGGGCCGCAGGGGAGCCGGCCCCCGCGCCGTCGGGTCAGGCGCCGGCCAGCCCCATCCGGTCGAGCACCCAGGCGTACTCCCAGGCCGTGTCCTTCCACTGCGAGTACCGTCCGGACGCGCCGCCGTGGCCGCCGGCCATCTCGCAGCGCAGCAGCACGGGGTGGCCGGAGGTCGTGGCCTCCCGCAGCGCGGCGACCCACTTGGCCGGCTCCACGTAGAGCACCCGGGTGTCGTTGAGGCTGGTCACCGCCAGGACCGGGGGATAGGGCAGCGGGCGGACGTTCTCGTAGGGGGAGTAGTCGCGCATGTACCGGTAGACGTGCGGGTCCTCGATCGGGTTGCCCCACTCCTCCCACTCCAGGGCCGTCAGCGGCAGCGAGGGGTCGAGGATGGAGGTCAGCGGGTCCACGAACGGCACCGCCGCCAGCGCGCCGCAGTACTTCCCGGGGGCCAGGTTGAGCACCGCGCCCACGAGCAGGCCGCCGGCGGACCCGCCCATCACCAGGATCCGCCGCTCGTCGAGGTCCGGGCGGGCGGCCAGGTGGTCGGTCACCGCCACGTAGTCGGTGAAGGTGTTGACCTTGTGCAGCTTCTTGCCCTCCTCGTACCAGGACCGGCCCAGCTCGCCGCCGCCGCGCACGTGGGCAACCGCCCAGACCACGCCGCGGTCCAGCAGGGACAGCCGGGAGACGGAGAAGCCCGGGTCGGTGCTGTGCTCGTAGGAGCCGTAGGCGTACTGCACCACCGGCGCCGGCACCGTGGGGTCCAGGTCCGCCCGGCGGACGAGGGAGACGGGGATCCGGGTGCCGTCCGCGGCGGTGGCCCAGTCCCGCTCCACCGTGTAGTCGGCCGGGTCGTAGCCGCCGAGCACCGTGGTCTCCCGGCGGAGCACGGGCTCGGCCGGCAGGGCGTCGTCCTCCCCGGTGGCGCCGGCGGGGAAGACGTCGTAGACGCGCGGGGGCGTGGTGAAGGAGGTGTAGGACAGCCGGAGCACCGGGGCGTCGTGCTCCGCGGCGGCCACCCCGGCGGTGTAGAGCTGCTCCGCGAAGGCCGGCTCCACGGCCGCCGCCTGGGCGTCCGTGCCGAGGCCCGCCACGGGGAGCAGCCGCACCCGCAGCGTGGTCTCCGCCCGCACGGAGACGACCAGGTGGGTGGCCGTGACGGCGCAGCCGTTGACCCGCACGGTGTCCGAGGCCGGGACGACGTCGCGCAGGTCCACCTCCGCGATCGGGCGGCCGAGGTCGGCCGGGTCCATGAGCGAGACCCGGGAGTTCGGGGCCTCGTGGTCGTGGGTCAGCAGGATCTGCTCGCGGCCGTCCAGCAGGAAGGGCTCGGCCTCGTAGAGCACCCGGTCGGTGCGCGGCAGCACCACCTGCAGCGGGGCCTGCGGCTCGGCCACCGGCTGGATCAGCTGCTCGGAGAACTCCGAGCACATGGCCTCCACCACGATCCAGCGCCGGTCCGCGGACAGCCCCGCGCCCAGCCACAGGCCCGGGTCGGTCTCCTCGTGGACCACGACGTCCTCGGCCACCGGGGTGCCCAGGACGTGGCGGCGCAGCTGGTGGGGCCGCCAGGACTCGTCCACCACGGTGTAGTACACCGCGCGGGCGTCGGGGGTGAGGAAGGACCCGTAGAAGGTGCCGGGGATCTCGTCGGCGAGCAGCGCCCCGGTGGTGAGGTCGCGCACGCGCAGGGTGAACCGCTCGTCCCCGGTGACGTCCTCGGCCCAGGCCAGCAGCTCCCCGTCCTCGGAGACGTCGAAGCTGCCGAGGGAGTAGAAGTCGTGCTGCGCGGACTCGGCGTTGGCGTCGAGCAGCACCTGCTCGCCCGCCATGGGGGTGCCGGGCTCGACGACGGGCGGGGTCCAGTCCGCGAGGACGTCCCCGGTGGTCGTGGCCGGGACCCGGCAGAACACCTGGTGCGCGCCGCCCTCGACCGTGCGGGAGAAGTACCACCAGTCCCCGCGCCGGTTCGGCACCGACAGGTCGGTCTCCTGGGTGCGGCCCTTGATCTCCCCGAAGATCGACTCCCGCAGCCCGGCCAGGTGGGCCGTGCGGGCCTCCGCGTACTCGTTCTCCGCGGTGAGATGGGCGACCACCTCCGGGGACTCCTTCGCCCGCATCCACTCGTAGGGGTCGGAGAACACGTGGCCGTGGAAGGTGCGCTCGGCGGGGTGCCGGCGGATCTGCGGGGGAAGAGCTGTCATGTGCCCATCCTAGGGAAGGCGCCCCGTCCGCCGCTGGCCGGACCGGGCCCGCGGCGCTGACGGGCGGGCCCGGCGGCCGGCCCGGGCGGTGCCAGAATGGCCGCATGAGCACCCCCGCGCACCTCGCCCCGCGACCGCCGGCCTTCGGCTCCACCCGCGCCGACCTGTGGATGCAGGTGGTCCTGGTGCTGGGGGTCTCCCTGGGCGCCTCGGCGCTCTACGCGGTGCTCTCCCTGGCCGAGCAGCTCGCCCGCGGCCCGCTCTCGGAGGCGCAGGCGACGATGAACCCGCCGCTGAGCCCGCAGCCGCTGCTCGACCTGCTGCGCCAGCTCACGGGCATCGGCCTGGACCTGGTCCCGGTGCTGCTGGCCCTGTACCTGCTCGCCGGATCCGCGGGCGCACTCGGCACGGTGCGGCGGCGGATCGGGCTCGACGCCCGGATGCCGGTCCCGGACCTCGGGCTGGGCACCGTCCTGTTCCTCGTCATGGGCCTGGGCACCCTGGCCCTCTACGCGGCCGGGCGCGCCCTGGGGCTCACCGCGCAGGTGACGACGTCCGGGCTGGCCGAGCACTGGTGGACGGTGCCGGTGCTGCTGCTCTCCGCGCTGCGCCACGCCCTGGTCGAGGAGGTGGTGGTGGTCGCGTTCCTCACCGACCGGCTCACCCGCATCGGCTGGCGCTGGCCGGTGGTGCTGGCGGTCACGGCGCTGTTCCGCGGCAGCTACCACCTGTACCAGGGCATCGGGCCGTTCCTCGGCAACGTGGTGATGGGCCTGGTCTTCGCCGAGCTCTACCGGCGCACCGGGCGGGTGATGCCCCTCGTCGTCGCGCACTTCCTGCTGGACGCCGTGGGCTTCCTGGGCGTCGGCCGGCTGCTCGGCTGAGGCGGGCCCGGCGTGGGAGCCCGCCCCGGCCGGCGGCTCAGATGGTGACGAGCCCGTCGGGGGTGCTGAAGGACACCGAGAGCAGACCGGGCGTGCCCTCCGGGTAGCGCCACTCCACCTCCAGGTCCTCGAGGGCGGTCTCCACGGGCGCGCCCAGCCACTCGGCCACCCGCTCGGGCGCCCCGGCGATGCACATCCCCGCGAGCCCCACGTCGGTGATCCGGGCCTGGGACGGGTGCATCTCCGGGGCCGAGTCGAAGTGCACCATGAACGGCAGCTGGGGGTCGGCGATCAGGCCCTTGACGCCGATCTGGCGCCACTCCAGGCACCGGCCGTCCGGGAACACCCGGTGGCCGGGCACCGCGTGGCGGCCCAGGCGCTGCTCGAAGGGCGCGAGGTCCTCGACCTCGACGACCCAGCCCAGCCAGCCGCCGCCGGCCTCCGAGCGGGCGCGCACGGCCCGGCCGAACGGGGCCTTCTCCGCCGCGGGGTGCTCGAGGACCTCGACGACCTCGACGTACTGGTGGTTGGTGAGGGGGAGGATCATGTTGCGGGTGCCGAAACGGGGGTGCACCCCGCCCTTGACCGGCTCGATCCCGAGCTGGTCGGCAATGCGCTCGGTGGTGGCGGCGAGGCCCTCCGGGCGGCAGGCGTAGGACACGTGGTCGACTCTCATGGGCTCATCGTGGCACCGTGTGACTTTCGTCTCCAAATCGGCCCCCGCCGGGGCGGTCCCCGGCCCGTCCGGCCCGTGCGCGGGACGCTCGCCGCGCCCCGGCTTGACGCCGTGTCGCCCGAATCCGGAGAATGTCGTCCAGGTCATGAGCGCCAGCGTCCAAGCCCCAGCTAGCTGGCCGGCAACCCTCCACCGCGGTGGGGTGCCCTGGGTGAAGACCGGGCTCCTCGCGACCGGCGAGCGAGCAAGCGCGGGTCCTCGGTGCCCGGCCGTCGCACGGCAGCACCACCACGGTCGGACACCGGACCCCTGACACCCGCAAGGAGTCTCCCGGCATGTCCGAGTCCACTGCTTCCACGACCGACCGCCCCGCGACCGCGCTGCCCACCCCGGAGCACCCGGCCGGCTGGTCGTTCGAGACCCAGCAGATCCACGCCGGCCAGCGCCCCGATCCGGTCACCGGCTCCCGCGCCCTGCCCATCCACCAGAGCACGTCCTTCGTCTTCCCCGACGCCCAGGCCGCCGCGGACCGCTTCGCGCTCGCGGAGCTGGGGCCCATCTACACCCGCATCGGCAACCCGACCACGGAGGTCGTGGAGAACCGCATCAGCGCCCTGGAGGGCGGGGTGGGGGCCCTGATGCTCAGCGCCGGGCAGTCGGCCACGACCTTCGCGGTGCTCAACCTCGCCGGGGCGGGGGACCACGTGGTGGCCAGCCCGAGCCTGTACGGCGGGACGTACAACCTCTTCAAGTTCACGCTGCCCAAGCTGGGCATCGAGACCACCTTCGTGACCGACCCGGACGACCCGGAGGCGTGGCGGCGGGCGGTGCGGCCGAACACCAAGGCGTTCTTCGCCGAGACCATCCCGAACCCGCGCAACGACGTCCTCGACATCGAGACGGTCTCCGGGATCGCCCACGAGCACGAGGTCCCGCTCATCGTGGACAACACGGTGGCGACCCCCTACCTCGTCCAGCCGTTCCGCTGGGGCGCGGACATCGTGGTGCACTCGGCCACGAAGTTCCTCGGCGGGCACGGCACCGCGCTCGGCGGTGTGATCGTGGACTCCGGCGCGTTCGACTTCGGCCGGTACCCGGAGCGCTTCCCCGGCTTCAACCAGCCCGACGAGTCCTACGGCGGGCTGGTCTACGCCCAGGCCCTCGGCGCGGAGGGCGCGTTCGGGGTCAACCTCTCCTACATCCTCAAGGCCCGGGTGCAGCTGCTGCGCGACCTCGGCTCGGCGATCTCCCCGTTCAACGCGTTCCTCATCGAGCAGGGCATCGAGACGCTGTCGCTGCGCATGGAGCGCCACGTGGCCAACGCCGGGGAGGTGGCCCGCTGGCTGGAGGCGCGCGAGGACGTGCGCTCGGTGAGCTGGGCGGGGCTGGAGTCCTCGCCCTGGCACGACCGGGCGCGCAAGTACGCGCCCCGCGGCGCCGGGTCGGTCCTCGGGTTCGTCCTCGAGGGCGGCCGGGCGGCCGGGGCGGCGTTCGTGGACGCCCTGACGCTGCACTCCAACGTGGCGAACATCGGCGACGTCCGCTCCCTGGTGATCCATCCCGCGTCCACCACCCACAGCCAGCTGCTGCCCGAGGAACAGCTCGCGGCGGGCGTGGAGCCCGGCTTCGTGCGCCTGTCCGTGGGGCTGGAGAACGTCAAGGACATCCTGGCGGACCTGGAGCAGGGCTTCGCCGCGGCCGCGGCCGTGGCCGGAGGGCAGGGGTGAGCGTGACGGTGCTGCGCGGTGCCGGCGCGGACGTGCGCGAGGACGGCGTGCCGCGGCACGCCGAGATCGGCACGCTGGAGCTGGAGTCCGGCTTCCGGCTGCCGGAGGTCCGGATCGCCTACGAGACCTGGGGCGTGCTCGCCCCGGACGGCTCCAACGCCGTGCTCGTGGAGCACGCCCTGACCGGGGACACCCACGTGGCCGCCGGGCGGGCCCGGCCCGGGGCCCCGGAGGCGCAGCGGCGCGCCGCCGAGAGCGGCGGCTGGTGGGACGGGCTGGTCGGCCCCGGCGCCGCCATCGACACGGACCGCTACTTCGTGGTGTGCGCCAACATCGTGGGCGGCTGCTACGGCTCCACCGGGCCGTCCACCCCGGCCCCGGCCGAGGTGGACCCCGAGCGCCGGCCCTGGGGCTCCCGCTTCCCCCTGGTCACCGTGCGCGACTCCGTGCACGCGGAGGCCGCCCTGGCCGACGCCCTGGGCATCGACGCGTGGCGCCTGGTCGTCGGGGGGTCCATGGGCGGGGCGCGTGCCCTGGAGTGGGCCGTGACCTACCCCGAGCGGGTCCGGGCCTGCGCGGTGGTCGCCGCGTGCGCCCAGTCCAGCGCCGAGCAGCTGGCCTGGGGGCAGGCGCAGAACCTCGCGATCCGCCAGGACCCGGACTTCCGGGGCGGGGACTACTACGACGGGCCCTTCCCGTTGACCGGGCTGGGCCTGGCCCGGCGGATCGCCCACATCACCTACCGCTCCGCCGACGAGCTGCACCACCGGTTCGGGCGCACCCCGCAGGCCGAGGAGCAGGTGATCGGCACCCGTCCCGGGGAGCGCGGGCGCTACCAGATCGAGAGCTACCTCGACCACCAGGCCTCCAAGCTCGCGGGCCGCTTCGACGCGAACAGCTACCTCGCCGTCAACGAGACGCTCATGTCCCACGACGTCTGCCGCGGCCGCGGCACGCTCGAGGAGGCCCTGTCGGTGACCTCGTGCGAGTGGCTCGTGGCCGCGGTCGACTCCGACCGCCTGTACCTGCCGCGCGAGTCCGACGTCCTGGCCGCCGCCCTGCCCGGGGACGTCCGGCGGCACACCCTCACGTCCCCGTCCGGGCACGACGGGTTCCTCATCGAGGCGCCGCAGGTGGGCAAGCTGCTCGTGGAGACCGTGCTGGCCCGGCCCTGACGCACGGCCCGGGGACCCGGGCCGTGCGTCGGGGCCCGGGCGGGCGGCGCCGCGGGTGGCACACTGGTGCCATGACCGACGCCCCCGCCCCGACCGGAACCGCCCCGACCGCGCCCGCCGCCCCGCACGCCGTGTGGAGCACCGACGCCGACGCCCGCCCCGGCACTCCGCTGCTCGTGCTGCTGCACGGCTACGGCTCGCACGAGCACGACCTGATGGGCCTCGTCCCGGAGCTGCCGGGCGAGTTCAGCGTGGCCTCCCTGCGCGCGCCCCAGCCCGTGCAGCTGGGCTTCCAGTGGTTCCCGCTCGCGGCCGACCTCAGCTTCTCCACGGAGCGCGTCGCCGAGGCGGTGGCGCCGGTGGCCGCCTGGCTGCGCGAGCGCGCCGCGGAGCACTCCAGCATCACGCTGCTGGGCTTCTCGCAGGGCATGGCGATGGCCACCTCGCTGGCGCGCACCCTGCCCGGGGAGATCGCGGCGGTGGTGGGCCTGTCCGGGTTCGTGGTGCCGGGCGAGCACCCCACGTTCGCCGACGAGAGGCTGCGCGAGCGCCCCCTGCCGATGTTCTGGGGCCGCGACCCGCAGGACCCTGTCATCCCGCAGCAGCTCGTCGACAGCACGGCGGAGTGGATGCTCGAGCACGCCGACGTCATGAAGGTGCACTACACCGGGGTGGGCCACGGGATCAGCCCGCAGGAGCTGCGCCACGTGCGGGAGTACCTCACGCACGTCGTCCTGGGGGGCTGACCCCGACCGCTCAGCCGCCGGCGGTGATCCGGACGGCGGCGTCCCCGGTCGAGACCACGTCGCCCGGGTGCAGCTGCCGGCCGCGCCGCGTCTCGACCTCGCCGTTGACGCTCACCCGCCCCTCCTCCACGAGGGAGCGGGCCTGGGCGCCGTCCTCGGCGAGGTTGGCCAGCTTCAGCGCCTGGCCGAGCCGGATCATGTCGTCGCGGATGGGCAGATCGTCGGTGTGCCGGGGCGTCGGGGAGCTCGTCATGCCCCCAGTGTCCCAGGTCCTGGCGCCCGGCGGGCCGCGCGGTGCTGCCGGGCCCGGTTCCGCCGGTCGGCGACGGCCTCGGCGATTGGCTACCCTGGGTCGGGGACGCCGCCCGCGGCGTCCCCGACCCGTGACGGCCGACGACGGCCGCATCCCCGGCGCCGACGCGCCGGGCCACGCAACCCACCACGCGCGTCCGCAGCCGGCGGTCGGGCGAGAACCTGGAGTGAACCCCATGGCCCCCAAGTCCACGTTGGACAACGTCATCTCGCTGGCCAAGCGCCGCGGTTTCGTGTTCCAGGCGGGTGAGATCTACGGCGGCTCCCGCTCCGCCTGGGACTACGGGCCCCTCGGCGCCGAGCTCAAGGAGAACATCAAGCGCGAGTGGTGGCAGACCTTCGTGCGCGGGCGCGAGGACATGGTGGGCCTCGACTCCTCGATCATCCTCCCGAAGGCCGTCTGGGAGGCCTCCGGGCACGTGGCGACCTTCACGGACCCGCTGGTGGAGTGCACCTCCTGCCACCGGCGCGCCCGCCAGGACCACCTGATCGAGGCGTTCGAGGAGAAGAAGGGGCGCGCCCCGGAGAACGGGATGGCCGAGATCCCCTGCCCCAACTGCGGCACCAAGGGCCAGTGGACCGAGCCCCAGCAGTTCTCCGGCCTGCTGAAGACCTTCCTCGGCCCGGTCGACAACGAGGAGGGCCTGCACTACCTCCGGCCCGAGACCGCGCAGGGCATCTTCGTGAACTTCAACAACGTGGTCACCGCCTCGCGCAAGAAGCCCCCGTTCGGCATCGGCCAGATCGGCAAGGCCTTCCGCAACGAGATCACCCCGGGCAACTTCATCTTCCGCACCCGTGAGTTCGAGCAGATGGAGATCGAGTACTTCACCCACCCCTCGGAGGCCGGGCACTGGTTCGACGAGTGGGTCGAGGCGTGCTGGAACTGGTTCACCGACCTCGGCATCGACCCCGACCACATGCGCCGCTACGACGTCCCCGAGGACGACCGCGCGCACTACTCCGCCGGGACGATCGACATCGAGTACCGGTTCGGCTTCCAGGGCAACCCGTGGGGCGAGCTCATGGGCGTGGCCAACCGCACCGACTACGACCTCGGCGTGCACAACCAGCACTCCAACGCGGACCTCAGCTACTTCGACCAGCAGACCAACGAGCGCTACGTGCCCTACGTGATCGAGCCCTCGTTCGGGCTGACCCGTTCGATGATGGCCTTCCTGGTGGACGCCTACACCGAGGACGAGGCGCCCAACGCCAAGGGCGGGGTGGACAAGCGCACCGTGCTGAAGCTGGACCCGCGGCTGGCCCCGGTCAAGGCCGCGGTCCTGCCGCTGTCCCGTAACGAGGACCTCTCGCCGAAGGCCCGGGACCTGGCCGCCGAGCTGCGCCGGAACTGGAACATCGACTTCGACGACTCCGGGGCGATCGGGCGCCGCTACCGCCGCCAGGACGAGATCGGCACCCCGTACTGCATCACCGTGGACTTCGACACCCTCGAGGACCAGGCCGTGACCATCCGCGAGCGGGACGCGATGACCCAGGAGCGCGTGGCCCTCGACCAGGTGAAGTCCTACCTGGCCGGGAAGCTCGTCCGCTGATGAGCGCCGCGCTCATCCTGCGCCCCTGGCGCGACGGCGACGACCTGCGCCTGCTGGAGGTGTGGCCGGACCCGGAGACCCCCCAGGCCGCCGCGTTCCGCGCCGTGCTGCGCCCCGACGCCGACGCCCCGTGGTCGCGGACCGTGGTCGCGGAGGACGCCGGGGTGCCGGTGGCCGCCGGCACCGTCTACGAGTCGGCGCTGCACCCCCTGCGGCTGTGGGTCTACGTCGAGGTCGCCCCCGACCGCCGCGGCGAGGGGATCGGCCGGGCCCTGCTGGAGCGGCTGCGCGCCGAGGCCGCGGGCTCGCCCTCGGGCGTGCGGGCGCTGCGCACCAAGGCCGAGCCCGGCTCGGCGGGGGAGCGGTTCGCCCGCGCGGCCGGCCTGGAGCCCGTCCAGGTCTCCACGGTGGTCCGCGTCGGCGCCGGGGCGCTGCCCCTGCAGCCGCTGCGCGAGCACCCCGACGGCACGCCGGCCCAGGCCGTGGAGGACCTGGCCACCGGGTCCGTGGAGCTCACCCGGGCGCTGTGGGAGTTCTACCGCTCCGTGCACGCCTGGGACGAGCCGGCCGAGCTGCCGATCGGGCGGGTCAACCAGCTGTTCCTCTCCGACGCCGCGCACGCGTACGGGGCCGTGGTGCTGCGCAACGGCGTGGCGGCGGGGGAGCGGGGGCGGATCTCGGCCTTCGCCGTCAGCTACCGCCCGGTCGAGCTGGACGCCGCCCCCGGCGGCGACCCGGATCCGGCCGCGGGGCGGGCGGCCGAGGACGCCCCGGCGCACGTGGTGCTCGGCTGGGCCCCGGGGGACGCCGCGGCGGGACCGGCACTCGAGCGGCTGCTGGCGCTGCTGGCCCACCAGCACCCGGTGCAGTTCCAGGTGGACGGGTCCATGGCGCCGCTGACCGCCGTCGTCGAGAACCTGCTCGCCGCCGGCGCGGCCACGGTCGTGGAGACCACCGTGGTCCTCGCGGAGCCGCCCGCCGCCTGAGCGCCCGCGGCACGGGCCGGGCCCCGGGACCGCGCGGTCCCGGGGCCCGGCCCGTCGGCCGTCCGTGAGAGAATTCCCCGGTGATGGATACGCGACCGACCGACACCCTGCCCGGGCCCGCCCGGCTCGACCTGCCGCCGCTGCAGCTGGGCGGCCTCACGATCGACGTGCCCGTGGTGCTGGCCCCCATGGCCGGGGTGACCAACAAGGCGTTCCGCCGGCTGTGCCGGGAGTACGGCGGCGGGCTCTACGTCACCGAGATGGTCACCGCCCGCGCCCTCGTGGAGCGCCGGCCCGAGTCCATGCGGATCATCGACCACGACCCGGACGAGACCCCCCGCTCCATCCAGATCTACGGGGTGGACGCCGTCCACGTGGGCCGGGCGGTGCGCATGGTCGTGGAGGAGGACCGGGCCGACCACATCGACCTCAACTTCGGCTGCCCCGTGCCCAAGGTCACCAAGCGCGGGGGCGGGTCGGCCCTGCCCTGGAAGACCGACCTGTTCACCGCGATCGTGCGCACCGCCGTGGAGGAGGCCTCCCGCGGCGGCGTCCCCGTGACCGTCAAGATGCGCAAGGGCATCGACGAGGCCCACCTCACCCACCTCGAGGCCGGCCGGATCGCCCGTGACCTCGGCGTCGCGGCCGTGTCCCTGCACGGGCGCACCCTCGAGCAGCACTACTCCGGGACCGCGGACTGGGACGCCATCGCCGAGCTGCGCGAGGCCCTGCCGGACGTGCCCGTGCTCGGCAACGGCGACATCTGGAGCGCCGAGGACGCCGTGCGGATGGTCGAGCAGACCGGTGTGGACGGCGTGGTCATCGGCCGCGGCTGCCAGGGCCGGCCCTGGCTGTTCGGGGACCTGCAGGCCGCGTTCGAAGGCCGCCCCGACCGCTTCCGGCCCGGCGTCGCCGAGGTCGCCCGCACGATCTACCGGCACGCGGAGCTGCTCGTCGAGATGTTCGGCGACGAGGCCAAGGGGCTGCGCGACATCCGCAAGCACGTCGCCTGGTACTTCAAGGGCTACCCGGTGGGCGGGGAGCTGCGCGCGCGGATGGCCCAGGTGCCCGACCTCGCCACCCTGCGCGAGCTGCTGGCCGAGCTGGACCTCACCCTGGGCTACCCGGGCCCGGCGGTGGAGGGCCCGCGCGGACGGGCCGGCTCGCCCAAGCGGCCGCACCTGCCGCAGGGCTGGCTGGACTCGCGCGAGCTGGGCGACGCCGAGCGGCTGGGCCTGGTCGCCGCGGAGCTCGACGTCTCCGGTGGCTGAGCCGCCCTTCCCCGACCAGAGAGGACCGGGCATGCCCCACACGTCCATCGAGATCGACCGCACCGGTTCCCCGGCCCCGGGCTACGAGGCCCGCGACGTGGCGCGCTGGGTGGCCGAGGACCACCACAACAAGTACCGCTCCGACTTCGAGCGGGACCGCGCCCGGATCCTGCACTCCTCGGGGCTGCGGCGCCTGGCGTCCAAGACCCAGGTGGTCTCCCCGGACACCGACGACTTCGTGCGCAACCGCCTGACCCACTCCCTGGAGGTCGCCCAGATCGGCCGGGAGCTGGGCCGGATGCTGGGCTGCGACCCCGACGTCGTCGACGCCGCCTGCCTCTCCCACGACCTCGGCCACCCGCCCTTCGGGCACAACGGGGAGTCGGCCCTGCACCGGCTGACCCAGCACATCGGCGGCTTCGAGGGCAACGCGCAGACCCTGCGCCTGCTCACCCGGCTCGAGCCGAAGGTGCTCGACGACGCCGGGGCGCCCGCGGGGCTGAACCTGACCCGCGCCGTGCTGGACGCCGCCTGCAAGTACCCGTGGCAGGCGCACGAGGCGCCGCTGCGCCCGGACGGGACCCGCTCCCCGAAGTTCGGGGTGTACGCCGACGACCTGCCGGTGTTCGAGTGGCTGCGGGAGGGTGCGCCCGCGCGCACGAAGTGCCTCGAGGCCCAGGTCATGGACCTCTCCGACGACATCTCCTACTCGGTGCACGACGTCGAGGACGCGATCGCCTCCGGATACGTGCAGCTGGGCTGGCTGGCCGACACCACGCAGCGGGACAAGGTGCTCGAGATGACCCGGCGGTGGTACCTGCCCGGGGCCGCCCCCGCCGCCCTCGACGCGGCCCTCACCCGCCTGGAGGAGTCCTCCCTGTGGGTGCGGGAGATGGACGGCTCCCGCAAGGACCTCGCCCGGCTCAAGAACATGACGAGCCAGCTCATCGGGCGCTTCGCGATGTCCGCGGTGGGCGCCACCCGGGACATCTACGGCGAGGACCCGCTGACCCGCTACGACGCCCAGCTCGTCGTCCCGCAGGACACGGCGGTGGAGATCGCGGTGCTCAAGGGCATCGCCACCACCTACGTCATCACGGTGCGGGACGCCCAGCCGATCTACGACAACCAGCAGGAGGTGCTCTCCATCCTCGTGGGCGCGCTGATGGACTCGGACGGCCGCTACCTCTCGCACGCCTTCGCCGCCGACTGGCACGAGATCGGCGAGGGCCCGGGGACGGAGACGGCCCGGCTGCGCCTCGTGGTGGACCAGATCGCCTCCCTGACCGACCTCTCCGCCGTGGCCCTCCACGACCGGATCCGGGGCACGCACTGGCGGGTGGGGGACAAGCCGCTCTGGTGATCCCGGCGTCCGGCACCACGGATCCCGTTCAACGGGTGTGAGCTGGGTCTCCCCGGCGGGCGCTTCCTAGAATCGTCGGACCTGTGCTCCTCCTCACAAAAGGGTCTGAACGCCATGAGCTCCTCTCCCGGGTCCGCCGCGCGCGCGGCGTCCACCACCGCCGGGCGGCCCACGCCCGTGCTCCGCTCCCGCGCCTGGGTGGCGCCCCTGTGCTGGACGGCGGTGCTGCTCGACGGCTTCGACGCCGTGGTCCTGGGCGCGGTGCTGCCCTCCATGCTCGAGAGCGGTGCCCTGGGCATGACCACCGCCCAGGGCACCGCCGTGGCCACCGCCGGGCTCCTGGGCATGATGATCGGCGCCCTCGCGATGGGCTACCTCACCGACCTGCTCGGCCGCCGCAAGATGCTCATCGGCGCCGTGGTCCTGTTCTCCCTGCTGACCTTCGCCGCGGCCTTCTCCCCGAACGTGCTGGTCTTCGGTCTCCTGCGCTTCCTCGCCGGTCTGGGCCTGGGCGGGTGTCTGCCCACCGCCATCGCGATGGTCACGGAGTTCGCCCGCCGCGGGCGGGGCTCCAACGCCACCACCCTGGTGATGACCGGCTACCACGTGGGCGCCGTGCTCACCGCGGCGGTCGCCATCGCCGTGGTCCGCCAGTTCGGCTGGCAGGAGATGTTCGTCCTCGGCGCCCTCCCGGCCCTCGTCCTCGTGCCGCTGATGGTCGCCTTCCTGCCCGAGTCCCCGTCCTGGCTCGCGTCGCAGGGCCGCGCGGCCGAGGCCCGCGCGGTGGCCGAGCACTACGGCCTGGACATCGCCCACCGCTCCGCCGCCGAGGAGCAGGCCGAGAAGGTCGGCGCCCGGATGCTGCTGGCCCCGGGCTGGCGCCGCAACTCCGTGGCGATCTGGGTGGCATCCTTCATGGGCCTGCTGCTGGTCTACGGGCTCAACACCTGGCTCCCGCAGATCATGCGCGCCGCCGAGTACGACCTCGGCAACTCCCTCGGCTTCCTGCTCATCCTCAACGTGGGCGCCATCCTCGGCCTGGCGGTCGCCGGCCGGGTGGCCGACCGGATCACCCCGCGGGTGGCGGGCATCGTCTGGTTCCTCGGCTCGGCCGCGCTGCTCGCGGCGCTGGCGATCAAGCTGCCCCTGCTCGGGATCTACGCCCTGGTCCTGGTCACCGGCTTCTTCGTCTTCTCCTCCCAGGTGCTCGTCTACGCCTTCACCGCGGCCAACCACCCGCCGCGGGTGCGCGCCACCGCCCTGGGCATGTCCGCCGGCGTGGGCCGGCTCGGGGCGATCTCCGGGCCCATCATCGGCGGCGCCCTGCTGACCGCGGGGCTGGCCTACCCCTGGGGCTTCTTCGCCTTCGCCGCGGTGGGCGGGCTGGGCGGGCTGGCCCTGGCCGGCACGAAGACCCGCCAGGAGCTGCGCGAGACCGCCCGCTGAGCCCGGCCGCTCCCGGGCGGCACCGGCCGGGCCCCGGCGGCACTGCACCGCCGCCGCTCCCGGCCGGGCGCGTCGGGCCGCGCGCCTAGACTGGTCCCGTGGCAGGACTGATCAGACGCGAGGACATCGACGAGGTGCGCGCGCGCACCGACATCAAGGAGATCGTCGACGGCTACGTCACCCTCAAGAGCGCCGGTATCGGCTCCTGGAAGGGCCTGTGCCCGTTCCACGACGAGCGCTCGCCGTCCTTCCACGTCCGGCCCCAGATGGGGACCTACCACTGCTTCGGCTGCGACGAGTCCGGGGACGTCATCGCGTTCCTGATGAACATCGACCACACCACGTTCGCGGAGACGGTGGAGAAGCTCGCCGCCCGCCTGGGCTACGAGCTGCACTACGAGCAGGGCTCGGGGCCGAAGAAGGAGGAGGTCGGGCGCCGCCAGCGGCTGCTCGACGCGCACAAGGTCGCGGCCGAGTTCTTCCAGCGCCACCTCTACACGCGCCAGGCCGCACCCGCCCAGCAGTTCCTGGGGGAGCGCGGCTTCGACGGCGAGGCGGCCAAGCGCTACGGGGTGGGCTACGCCCCGCGCGGCTGGGACCATCTGCTCAAGCACCTGCGCGAGCGCGGCTTCACCGACCAGGAGCTCAAGCTCACGGGGATGTTCTCCGAGGGCAACCGCGGGCTCTACGACCGCTTCCGCGGGCGGCTGGTGTGGCCGATCCGCGCGGTCGCCGGCGAGGTCATCGGCTTCGGCGCCCGCAAGCTCTTCGACGACGACCCCGGCCCCAAGTACCTCAACACCCCCGAGACGGCGCTCTACAAGAAGTCCCAGGTGCTCTACGGGATCGACCTCGCCAAGCGGGAGATCGCCAGGCAGCGCCGGCTCGTCGTCGTCGAGGGCTACACGGACGTCATGGCCTGCCACCTCGCCGGGGTGACCACGGCCGTGGCCACGTGCGGCACCGCCTTCGGTCCTGAGCACATCAAGATCGTCCGCCGGTTCCTCTCCGACGACGGCGGCGGGGGCGAGGTGGTATTCACCTTCGACGGCGACGCCGCCGGGCAGAAGGCGGCCCTGCGCGCGTTCGAGGAGGACCAGAAGTTCGTGGCCCAGACCTACGTGGCGGTCGAGCCCCACGGGATGGACCCGTGCGACCTGCGGCTGGCCCGCGGCGACGCCGCCGTGGCCGAGCTGGTGGAGAACCGCCGGCCCCTGTTCGAGTTCGCCATCCGGGCCACGCTGAAGAACTACGACCTCGACACCATCGAGGGCCGGATCCGGGCGATGCGGGCGTGCGCGCCCATCGTCGCGCGGATCCGGGACCGCTCCCTGCGCCCCGCCTACGCCCGCCAGCTCGCGGGCTGGCTCGGCCTGGACCCCGCCGAGGTCCAGCGCGCCGTCGACGCCGCCGGCCGCGCCCCCCGGGAGGGGCGGGCGGAGCCCCCGCGGCAGGAGCCGGAGACCTCCGGCCCGCCCGCGGTCGAGCTGCCCGACCCGCGCGAGCCGGTGGCCCGGATGGAGCGCGAGGCGCTGGAAGTAGTCATCCAGTGTCCGGACCTTCTGGGGGAAGAGCACTGGAAACAGTTTGGGATGTACACCTTCCGATACCCAGTCCATGCCGAAGTGCGTGACGCCGTCTTCACGGCACGCACGGACATGGAGCACAATCCCGGGGCGGTCGTTGGTCAACCATGGGTCGACGCGATCCGCCGGGGTCTGCCCGAGCCACTGCACGGGTACCTGGCCGAGCTCGCAGTGGCACCCCTGCCGGCGGCCAACCAGAAGCAGTTAGAAGGATACGTGATCGGCATCCTGATCCATCTTTTCGAACTGCAGATCGACCGTCGTCGTTCCGACCGCATGTCAGAGATGCAACGCATGGACATCAATGCCGATCCGGAGCGTTATCGACAACTGCACCGGGAGCTTCTGGAGCTGGATGCCCAGCGGCGCAGCCTGCGCCAGGACTGAGCGGCGCGCCGCGCGCGCAATTTGTCGAACCCTGCCCGGGACGGTACAGTAGTGGCTCGTTGCATGCGTGCGTGCACGGTCCCCCGTAGCTCAATTGGCAGAGCATTCGACTGTTAATCGAAGGGTTACTGGTTCGAGTCCAGTCGGGGGAGCCACCCGGAAGGCCCTCGTCGGCGGAAACGCCGACGAGGGCCTTCGTCGTTCCCGGAGATCGCCGGACCAGGACCCGCCGGTGTCGGGCAGGTGCTGCTGGTGCATCCTGTCGTCGTCGAGGCACCGGAGCCTCCGGGGGGGGGGCGGCAGTGGGGGAGGCCGGGGCGGGGAACTTCACGGCCGACGTGCTGGGGGCCGGGGTGGACCCTGGTCCGGCGTCGTCTGCTGGGTCGCGGGGTTCGTGGTCCTGGCCGTCGGGTACCCGCACGTGTTCGTGATCGGTCCCGTCGTCGGCACCACCGCTGTCCTGGCCGGTCGGATGGAGTTCGCCCACGCCCGCGCCATGGACGCCCGCCGTGGAATGCCGCCGTCGACCGCCCACGGTTGAGGGGTCGGACCGACCCGGCCGCTTCGTGGCAGGATGCGAGGACCACCACGGCGATCCAGGAGGTCCACGTTGTCCGGACGGGCCAAGCTGCTGACGCTGGACGTTGCCGTCCTCATCGCCTGGGTGATCGGGATCCGGCTGATCCTCGGGGAGTGGAACTGGTTCATCACCGGCATCGGCATCGTGTTCCTGGGCACCCGCATGGCCTGGGACGCCCGGCCCCGCCGCGACCCCGGGACGGAGATGGCGCGATGAGCCAGGACCGGCATTGACCAGGCGCCGGCTCGCGGCCGGGCTGCTGGTGGCCATGTGGCTGGGTGCTGCCGGGATGATCGTCGTCCTTGTCGCCACGTGGCCGCCGGACCTGCCCTGGGAGCTGGTGCGCTGCGCCCTCATCGCCCTGTGGCTCGCATGGCTCACCGGGACGTCTCGCACCTTCCTCCGGCAGGCACAGCCGCGCGGCGACGGCCGGCGGGAGTAGGTCGTGTCGACGGTGACGACGTGGCGGGTGCTGCAGGTGCTCCTCGGCATGGGCACGGTGGCGGCGCTGTGGTGGGCGCTGCGCAGCGGCGAGTCGGCCGGCTGGGCGATCTTCTTCTGTCTGGGCTCGATCAACATCTCGGTGGCTGTTGTGGCCGGCCGCGCGGCCCGGGGCCAAGGAGTAGGCGGTGTCGCGAAACGGTCCGGGTCTCCTGACGGGGCGCCGAAGAGGTCTCCAGCAGGGGGCCAGGCGTCATGAACCCACCACGAGTCACGAGCCGGCGACGATCCGGACACACCCGTTGGTCCCGTCGTCGGGCGGTGCCTACCGTCGAGTGCCGGCGCCGCCGTGCGGGTGGAGGCGGTGCACAACAGAAGGGGGATCACCATGAGCGACACCCACACCTCCGTCGTCGGACCGATTCCTGGCGCGGGCGGCGACCGCCGGGAACAGGTCGAGCAGACCATCGCGGCCCTCAACGCCCACGACGCCGCGGGATTCGCGGCCACCTACAGCCCGGACGCGATCGTCTACACCGCAGCCTCACCGGAACCCGTGCGCGGCCGAGCAGCCATCCAGCAGGACACCCAGCAGTGGATCACCGCGATGCCGGACATGACCATAGAGATCGAGGAGGTGGCGGTCGACGGCCCCACGGCAGCGATGCGGCTGCTGTTCGTGGGCACCCACACCGGCCCGCTGGTGACGCCGTCCGGGGAGGTCCCGCCCACCGGCCGACGGGTGTCCGTGCCCATGGCGGTGTTCAACCGGCACGACGGGAGCGGAACGACCGAGGTGGAGCACAGATACCTCGACATGATGTCCATGGCCCAGCAGCTCGGCCTCGTCTGAGCCCGGGGCGGCGCAGGCCCCGGGCTCCGTCGTGATGCCGAGCAGCTGGAGGAGCGGTACTACCGCCAGGACTGAGAGGCGCGGCCGGCGACCTTGCCTGCCCCGCGGCCCTCGAGCACGTGGCAGATCTCCACGTCGTCCCCGTGGGAGCGCGGGAACACCTCGCTGCCGAGGTCGCGCTCCCCGCCGGTCAGCGCAGCGGCTCGGACCGCCCCGGAGGCGCGGATGCCCGCCGGCTGCCGGAGGAGATCGAGGAGCCGCCCACCCCGCTGGCCGACGAGCCGCCCGACGGGGTGGGCGGCCTCTCGCCCGGACCACGACGCACCGTGCTCGACCTGTGGCACGTGCTGGTGGTCGCGGAGGCGGGCGGCACGACCCGCTGATGCCGGTCGACGAGATCCTCCGGCCGGCCGGCTGCCCTCTGCTGCTGGCCGGGTTCTTGTTCACCGTCCGCCGGTGGGTGGAGACTCGCGGCAAGGACCGCCACAGCCGGGACCGGCGGATCGCGCTCGTGCTGCTGACCGCCTCGATGCTCTGCGCGCTGTTCGCGATCCTCCTCGGCGGGAAGGGCGGCAGAACGGAGGCACCCGGTGCGGACATCAATGGGGCTCCACCTGATCGCCCTCGGGTTCCTGACCGTGGGACTGGCCTACCTGGCCCGCGGCATGGCGCACGGGAAGGGCACGATGCCCAAGGGCCGTGACCGGCGGGTCGCCGCAGCGCTGCTGGCGGTGGCGGCCGCGCTCTTCCTGGCCGCCGGCGGATTCCTCATGGCCGGGGACTGAGCGCCTGTGCTGCCGCGGCTCCGTGGCGGCCCCGCTGCAGGTCGGGGCCGCCACGGGCGGCGCGCGCCGACAGGGGCGCTGCGAGAGTGGCGGAGCCACGCCCCCCGACGTGGCCCCGCGCTGTCGGGCCGCCACGAGGCGGCTCTCCGACAGGAGTCAGCCTACGGAGCGGGCCGTGTCTTCAGCAGCCCCACTTCTGTGCACAGACATGGGTTCAGCGGCGCACCGTCTCCCCGGTGTCGTCCTCGGGGTGGGCGGCGGCGGTGATCCGAGGCCGAGCGGCCGTGGCCCGGCTCCTCCGGTGCGGCGCCGTGACGGGCTCTGCGCCGAGGACCCGCATCGTCGACCAGGGGCCTCGGGACCCGTCGTGACGCCGGGGGCCTTCCTCGTGCCCGCCGCCGGACGGTCCTTGACGCGGAAGCCGTCCCACCACAGTCTGTAGGCTGATGAACGGTAGCGCAGCACGAAGGACCGCGGGGGATGCGGAACTCGTGCCCGGACCGAGGATCTGGGGGAACGTTGGGGGAAACGGAACTTCTGCGGGCAGTCCCTGCCCGAGGACACGGGGAGCGCCGGACCGACGTCCTGCGCGAGGCAGGACTGCTGGGTACGTTCCCGGAGGAGCGGTTCGACCGCATCGTCCGGCTGGCGGCGAGGCTCACCGGCGTCCCGATGGCGATGATCAACCTGGTCGGTGAGCAGCAGTGGACGCGCGCCAGTCACGGGATCGACGGGGGCGTCACCCCGCTGGTCGACAGCATCTGCCGCCACGCGGTCGACCAGGGCAGCCGCCTGGAGGTGCCGGATCTGCGCCGCGACGACCGGTTCGTGGAGAACAGGTTCGTCACCGGGAGCCCAGGAGTCCGCTTCTACGCCGCGGAGACCCTCCAGGTGGCCGGTGAACCGGTCGGCACCCTCTGCGTCCTCGACACGCGGCCGCGCGAGCTCAGCAGGGACCAGCACGAGGTCCTGGGGGAGCTCGCGGCGTGGGCCGAGGCGGAGCTCAACAACAAGGCCCTCAACGACGCGGCCCGCGAGGCCCAGCAGAGCGACGCGCTGACGCGGGCGATCCTGCAGAGCGCGGGCGACGGCATCGTGGCCAGCGGCCCGGACGGCTCCGTCCTCCTCGTCAACCAGGCAGCGGCCGACATGCTCGGGTGGAGCCCCGCGGACCTCGAGGGACGCACCCTCCACGAGGTGGCCCACCACACCCGGCCGGACGGAACGACGTACCCGGTGACGGAGTGCCCCAGCCACCGGGCGATCGACGAGGGCCTGTCGCTGCCGCCCCACGAGGACCTGTTCTGGCGGCGCACGGGAGAAGCGCTGCCGATCGAGATGACCGTGACGTGCCTCGAGGACGTCACCGGCCACGGCGGGGCGGTGTCGGTCTTCCGGGACATCTCCGGACGCCGCGAGGTGCAACGGCTCAAGGACGAGTTCGTCGGCGTGGTCTCGCACGAGCTCCGCACCCCGTTGACGTCCATCGTGGGCAGCCTGAAGCTGCTCCACGCAGAGGTCGCGGCGCCCCTGGACGAGCGGCAGCGCCCGCTGGTCGACATGGCACTGCGCAACGCCCAACGGCTCGGCACGCTCGTCGACGACATCCTCGACATGGACCGGCTCGACGCGGGGCGCATGCCGCTGCGCGCCGTCGTGGTCGACGCCGTGGACCTCGCCCGCGGCGTCGTCGAGCAGCTCCAGGGCACCGCCGCCCTGGAGCAGGCCGAGCTCGTGCTCGATGCGCCCGCCACAGGGCTGCTCGTCCGGGCGGACCCGGCACGCCTGACCCAGGCCGTCACCAACCTGGTCGGCAACGCCCTCAAGTTCACCACCGGCGGCCGGGTGCGGGTCGGGGCACGCCGTGCAGGACCCGAGGTCCGGATCGAGGTGGCCGACACCGGGGTCGGCATCGCTCCCGAGGACATCCCGCTGCTCTTCGAGCGCTTCCGGCAGGTGGGCGGTGCGGATTCCGGCCCGCGCAAGGGCACCGGACTCGGACTCGCCATCACGAAGGCCATCGTGGAGCAGAGCGGGGGGCGGATCGAGGTGGTCAGCGCGGTCGGTGAGGGCAGCGTGTTCACCGTCGTCCTCCCCGCCGCGGAGCCGGGCACCGCACCGAAGGGGGGACGCGACGCATGACACGCACTCTTCTCGTCGTCGACGACGAGGCCGACATCCGTGAGCTCGCGAGGATGAGCCTCGAGCTCGTCGGCGGCCACCGTGTGCTCGTGGCGTCGTCCGGCCCGGAGGCTCTGGCCGCGGTCGCGGCGCACCGGCCGGACGCCGTGGTGATGGATGTGCAGATGCCGCACATGGACGGTCCCGCGACCTTGCACGCTCTGCGCGCCGCGGGGGGCCACGTGCCCCCGACCGTCTTCGTCACCGCGTCGGTGCTGGAGAACGAGCTGGCCGCGCTGCGGCAGATGCCGGTGGCCGGCGTGCTGACCAAGCCGTTCGATCCGATGACCTTCGCGGCGGAGCTCGAGCAGCTGCTGGGGTGGAGCCGATGACCGCGGTGAGCAGCCGCCCGGAGGAGCGGCTTCCGTACGGCGGCCGCCGGGCTCTCGTGGTCGACGACGACGACATGGTCGCCGAACTGGTCCGGCTGGGCCTGGAGACACAGGGCATCGAGGTGGTCACCGCGGCCGACGGCCACGAGGCGGAGGAACGGCTCACGGAGATGGTGCCGGACGTGGTCGTCTCCGACATCAACATGCCCCGCATGGACGGGTTCGCCCTCGTGAGCAGGCTGCGCGCCGATCCGCTCACGCGCAACGTCCCGCTCATCTTCCTCACCTCGCTCGACGGCTCGGAGGACGTGGCCCACGGCCTGCGTCTCGGGGCGGACGACTACGTCCGCAAGCCGTTCTCGCTCGACGAGGTCGTCGCCCGGGTGGTCGCCAAGCTGGACCGGCCCTCCGTGTCGGTGGACACCATGGTCAACGATGTGCGCACCAGCCTGCTCGGCCGCGCGGCGATGGAGAACGAGGTGCACCGCGAGATCGAGCGCGTCCGCCGCACCGGTCGCCCCTCGGCCCTGGCGCTGATCGACGTCGACGAACGGGCGCTGCTGCGCGAGCGACTGGGGCAGCGGGCCGACGAGGAGCTGGGGATGCAGATCGCGGAGGCGGTCACGAACGCGGCCTCCCCGCTCGACCGGCTGGGGCGCGACGAGGCGGGACGCCTGCTGTTCCTGGTGTCCGACGAGCACGAGTCCGGCACGCGGACCAGGCTGCGGGACCTGGCCGAGGCACTGGCGGGGCAGCGCCTGGTGGTGGCCGGGGAACCGGTGCGGGTCACGCCCGTGGTCGGCTGGGTGAGCCTGGACGACGCGAGCTCCGAGCTCGCCGCTGCGGAGGTCCTCGACAGGGCCCTGGCCGCCGCCGACGCCGCGAGCATGCACCTGGACCTCCAGCCGGTGCGGTGGAGCACCGATCTCGTGCCCACGGAGCCCCGGCAGCCCGGTGGCCTGCGTCGACGGATGACCGCTCTGCGCGCGACGCTCCGCACCCCGGCCCAGGTGCTGCTGTCGTTGCTGCTGGGCGTCGTGGCCCCGTTCTTCCTCTACACAGGCCTGTACCTGCTGGGCCTGGACGTGAGCGGTGTCATGTACCCGGCCGTGGTGGCGGCTCTCCTCATCACCGCGGTGTCCATCTGGACGGAAGGATTTCTCGCGCTGAAGCCGGACCGGCCGCCGGAGGAGCCCGCGACCCCGTACCCTGCCGCCTCCGCCGTCATCGCCGCCTACCTGCCCAACGAGGCGGCGACGATCGTGGAGACGGCCGAGGCCTTCCTGCGCCAGGACTACCCGGCCGACCTGCAGGTCATCGTCGCCTACAACACGCCTCGCCCCCTGCCGGTGGAGGAAACCCTGCGCGAGATCGCCGCCCGCGACCCGCGGCTCGTGCCCTACAAGGTGGAGGGGTCGACCAGCAAGGCGCAGAACGTCAACGCCGCCCTGGCGCGGGTCACCGGGGAGTTCGTGGGTGTCTTCGACGCGGACCACCATCCCGACGTCACGTCCTTCCGCCGCGCGTGGCGCTGGCTCTCCTCCGGCTACGACGTCGTGCAGGGGCACTGTCTGATCCGCAACGGCGACGCGTCCTGGGTGGCGCGCACCAACGCCGTCGAGTTCGAGTCCATCTACGCGGTCAGTCATCCGGGCCGCGCCCGGCTCCACCGGTTCGGGATCTTCGGCGGCTCGAACGGCTACTGGCGCACGAACCTGCTGCGCATGATCCGGATGCACGGGTCCATGCTGACCGAGGACATCGACTCCAGCCTGCGGGTCGTGGAGTCGGGGGGACGGATCGCCAACGACCCCGGCCTGATCTCGCGCGAGCTCGCACCGACCACGCTGCAGGCGCTGTGGAACCAGCGGATGCGCTGGGCACAGGGCTGGTTCCAGGTCTCGATGAAACACATGTCGCGGGCCTGGCGGTCCGATGCCCTGACCCTGCGGCAGAAACTGGGCATGAGCTTCCTGCTCGGGTGGCGGGAGGTGTACCCATGGATCTCGTTGCAGATGTTCCCGCTGCTCGGGTTCCTGGCCTGGCGCGAGGGCGGGCTGGCGGACCTGGACTGGCTCATCCCGTTGTTCGTGCTCAGCACGCTCTTCACGCTGTCGGTGGGACCGGGCCAGACCGTGTTCGCCCGGAAGCTGGGCGCGCCGGAGATCAAGCGGCAGCGCTTCTGGTTCCTGCGCTATCTGATCGTCTCGTCGGTCTTCTACACCGAGTTCAAGAACGTCATCGCCCGGGTGGCGCAGCTCAAGGAGTTCTCGGGCGAGCGGGAGTGGAAGGTCACGCCCCGTCCCGTCTCCCGCCCGGCACAGGGGGTCGAGGATGACTGAGCAGCCCGTTCATGACGCCGTCGCGGCGCTCTGGGAACGCTTCCGTCCCCTGGTGAGCTCACGCATCGAGACCCTCGAACGCTTCGCGGAGGGCGATCCCCGCCTCGGGGCGGGAGAGGCGGCGCGGGCGGCGCACAACCTGGCCGGCGCGCTGGGCAGCTACGGCCGCCACGACGGCTCCCGGACCGCGCGGCGGATCGAACAGGCCCTGCGCGCCGACACGCCGCTGCCGGAGGCATGGCTGCGCAACGAGGTCGCCCGTCTTCGGGCGGAGGTCCAGTAGGCGGTCGGTCACCAGGTGGCGGTGGCCACCGATTCCGCCGGCAGGTGCAGTCGGGCGGCCTGGCCGTTCCACCGCACGGTCACGGTCCGGGCGACGGCGGTGTCGTTGAGCAGCAGCAGCACGCGGCGGTCGTCGGGGGTGACGAACGCGGCCGTCTCGACGCCGTGGGGGCCGCCGGTGCTCTCCACCCGCTCCGAGCCCCGGGGCAGGTGGGCTCCGACGTGGGCCAGCAGCCAGAACTCCGTGGTCGGGGTGACCTCGGCCGTGCCCGGGTCGACGGTGAGCACGCCGCGGCAGTCCTGGCAGCCGCCGTTCCTCGGCCCGGCGGCCGGGTCCAGGGCGAGGTTCCACCACAGCACGGCCTGGGAGTGGTTGCGGAAGGCGCCGATGAGCATGTGCCGCATGCCCCAGCGCAGGTCCCCGGAGAACCCGCTGGTGCCGTCCCGTCCCGTGCACTCGGTGGTCCAGACCCGTGCCCAGGGGTATGCGCGAGCCACTGCCGACTGCTCCGAGACGTCCCCGGCGTAGCAGTGGAAGCCCGCCCCTGCGTAGGTGCCCGCCGGGGCGGTGGCGAGAGCCTCGACAGGTGCGGCGGCGTCGGCCCAGTTGTCGTCGTGGGCCAGGATCCCGACCGTGCTCAACCCGCGGGCGTCGAGCTCGGCACGCAGCCTGGTGGCGACGCGGACCTGCTGGTCGACCGGCATCCGGGTGGAGGGGTAGTCGGCGGTGGAGTGGCCGGGCTCGTTGACCACCGTCATGGCCGCGACCTCGAGACCCGCGGCGTGGAAGCCCGCGGCGGCCCGGGCCAGGTACACGGCGTAGAGCGACTCGTGGTCGGACAAGAGGCGGCCGCCGTGCGTGGTCCCGGAGTCCTTCATCCACGCGGGAGGGCTCCAGGCGCTCAGCACCAGGCGCAGGGAGGGATTGACGGCCTGGGCCTCGCGCAGCAGGGGGACGACGTGCTCGTGCTCCCGGGCGATGGAGAAGCCGTACAGTCCCCGGTCGGCCTCACCGGCCGGGAGGTCGTCGTAGGTGTAGTCGTCCAGGGCGAAGTCGCTGGCCCCCAGCGGGACGCGCACCACCGAGATGCCCGCCCCGTCGGTGGGGTGGAAGAGGTCGCGCAGGGCCGCCGAGCGGGCCTCGGCCGGCAGCCGGGAGAGCAGCCAGGCGGAGGACTCCGTCATGGCCGCCCCGACTCCCACGAAGCGCTGGTGCCTGGTGCCGTCGTCGACCACCACCGCGGCGGGGTTCTGCTCGTCCCGGCCGAACGCCACGCCCGGTTGCGTGGCCGCGCGTTCCTGCTGATCCCCGGTGGTCACCACCCAGCTGATCTCCGTGGACGAGGAGTCCCCTCGGGGCTCCGGCGGTGGCGTGGAGCAGGCTGCGGTCAGCAGCACGGTGCACAGCAGGACCGTGACGGTCCTCCTCCGGATCCTGATCAGCCGTCCGCCCACCGTGCCCTCCTCCGCCCACAGGAGTCTAGGCGCCCGGGCCGCCGCAGCCGGAACGGTCGGGACCGTGCGGTTCAGCCGCCGATGTACTCCCCGGTGATCGCGTCGACGGTGCCGGCCTCGATGCCCTCGCACTGGGAGACGCCTGCGGGGGTGACGGGGGTGTAGTTGAGGCAGAAGGCGTCGTAGTAGGGCATCCCGGACTGCCAGGCGGCGTAGGCCTCGTCGTAGCTGAAGTCCTGGGCCGGGAGCGCCCCGGGGCCGGGGTTCGCGCCGGGAGCGGTGGCGCAGGCGGCCGGGTCGGCGCTGTTGGTGGCGAGGTACTGGCCGAGGGCGTCCACGACGTCGACCTGCTGGCGGCCGGTGCCCATCTCCGTGCGGTAGCTGTCACAGAGCGCCACGGCCACGCCGGGGTCGTAGAGGTTCGTGCTCAGCCGGTGCACCGTGGGCCCGTCGCCGGTCCCGCCCAGGATGTCGATGCCGGTGAGCGCCCCGGCGAACCTCGCGCCGGCGTCCGTGCCCGTGAAGGCCGCCAGCGGATCGGCCGCCGGCGGATCCGCCGGCGGGTTGTTCGCGGAGCCGGCCTGGGTCGGCTCCGGCTCGGGGGCCGGGGCGGCCGCCTCCTCCGTGGGCTCCGAGGCCTCGGAGGTCTCGGTCGCCTCCGGGGTCCCCGAGGCCTCGGGGGCCGTGGCGGATGCGGACGGCGGCGCGGCCGGGGTGCTGGAGGAGCTCGCCTCGTTCCCCGGCTCCTCGGCTCCGTCGGAGCAGGCGGTCAGGGCGAGGCCGGTGGCGAGGACCAGGGCGACGAGGGGGGCCTTCTTGCGCACGGAGGACTCCTGCAGGGGCGGGGGCGGGGGACGTACTGCACACTGTAGGGCGCGCCCGCCCGGCAGCGGCGGAGGACGCCCCGCCTCCGTGTCAGCCGTCGAAGCGGATCCGGACCCCGTCGACCGGCTCGGGGAGCCCGTGGACGGCCGTGTGGTTGAGCACGGTGTTCCACACGGCGATCCGGACCTCCGTCTCCGTCAGGGCGGCCGGGCGGCCGGAGACGACCACGGCCCACTCCCGGCCCTCGCAGAGCACGTCGGCGCTGGCCACGGCGATGCCCCGGGCGGACAGGGAGCGGAGGACGTCGTCGCGCACCGGGGTCGCGGCGGTACGGGCAGTGCGGGCGATGACGGTCATGGCGGGTTTCCTTCCGGGAGAGCACGAGACGGCGCACTTCCTATTCAGCCGCATGGAATCGATTCTGTGATGCCCGCTCTTTGCAGGACAGCGCGGGGACACCGCTGTGGGCCCCTCGGCGGACGGGCGCACCGCGGAGCCGAATCCGAGCCGTTCGGCCCCGGTGGGCCGGGGAACCGCAGGGGCGTCTGGCCCGCGCCCGGGACCCGGCGGTCTGCCGACCCCGCGAGCGCCCGCCGGCGGGCGGCCCGATGGTAGCTTGGTGCTCAGTCCACGTACTTTTTCTCATCATCAACGGAGGCGGGCATGAGTCATTCGGTAGGCCCCAGCACGGGCGGCACCTCGGGAGCGGGGGCGGAGCGCACCGACCCCGGGACGGCGTCGATCCTGGATGTCGTCAAGGTCTTCGGCCGCCTGCTGCCCAAGCAGCTCAAGGACGAGGCGCAGCTCGCCAAGATCGAGCTCACGGAGAAGGCCAAGACGCTCGGGAAGGGCGCGGCCTTCGTCGTCGTCGGCCTGGTCTTCCTGCTGCTGGCCACCATCGCGCTCGTCGGCGCCGCCATCGCCGGCCTGTCGCAGGTGATGCCGGCGTGGCTGGCGGCGCTGCTGCTGGGCGTGCTGTTCCTGATCGTCCTGGTGGTCGCGGCGCTCATCGGAGTGGCCACGATCAAGAAGGCCATGCCGCTCGTCCCGCGCAAGGCCGTCTTCGGGCTGAAGTACGACCTCGGGGTGGTCAAGGAGGGCTCCGCCTACACGGAGGGCCGTGTCCAGCGCGAGGAGCAGCTGGCCCGCGAGCGCAAGGAGCAGGAGCGGCGCGAGGCGGCCCAGGACCCGTCCCGCCAGAAGCCCCCGGCGCCGACCGAGGAGCAGCTGCGGCACCGGCTGAAGCTGCGCCGCGAGCACCTCAAGACGCTGCGTGACGACGTCCAGGGCCGCGCCGAGACGATCCAGTCCACGACCAAGGGCTTCGTGGACCGCACGAGCCGCACGGTCCGGACCACGCCCAAGGACGTCAAGAGCCTCCTGGCCCAGGGCGGCGGGACCCGGTCCGGCGCGGGTCAGTCCGGTCTGGGGGAGCGCTGGCAGCCGCTCACCGTCCTGGCCGTGGCCGGCAGCGCGTTCCTCGTCTTCCTGCGCAGACTGTTCCGGTGACCACGGCGTCCACGGCCACCCCGTGGGCGCGGACACCGGCCGAAGGCCCGGAAGCCACCGGCTTCCGGGCCTTCGCCGTGCGTTCACCCGGCGGCCACGCGCCACGCGGACGGTCTCCGGCGGGCCTCGCTAGAATTCCGGGCGTGAGCACAGGTCGGTGGAAGTGGTGAGCCAGTGGTTGGCCGTGGTGCTGGCGCTGCTCTCGGCCCTGTGCCTGGCCGTCGGCACGCAGAAGCAAGGCAGCGCCGTGTCCGACCGCGCGCACGGCCGGCTGACCCCGCGGACCCTGGCGGCGCTGCTGCGCAACCACCGCTGGCTCCTCGGGCTGGGCCTGCTCGGGCTCGGCACCGCCCTCAACGTGGCGGCCCTCGGCCTCGCCACCGTGACGGTGGTCCAGCCGATCGGCGTCGTCGCCCTGGTGGTCACCACCTTGCTGCACGCCCGCCACCGCCGGCTGCGGATCAACCGGCGGACCTGGGCGGCGATCGGTCTGTGCACCGCCGGCGGCGCGGTCTTCGTCACCTGCGCGGTCGCGGCGACGGATCCGGCCCACGGGATCTCGGCGTGGGCGGAGCGCACCGTGGTCGTCATGCTCGTGGTCCTCGTCTGCGTCCTCGGCGTCGCCGCGGCGCTGTTCCGCCACGGCCTCGGCGGGACGTTCTACGTGGTGGCCGCCGGCATCCTCTACGGGTTCGTGGCGGTGCTGGTCCGGCTGACCATCACCCGGATCCAGGGCAGCACCGGTGGCCCGCTGGACGACGTCAACTGGCTCGCGATCGGCGCCGCCGCGGCGGCCGCCGCGCTGGGCGGGTGGTTCGTGCAGATCGCGTTCGCCTCCGGACCCCCGGACCTGGTCATCGCCGGTCTCACCGTGATCGACCCGATGGTGGGCGTTCTCCTGGGGCTGCTGGTGCTCGGCGAGGCCGGCCCCGGCTTCTCCGTGCTGACCGGCGTGCTCATGGCGCTGGCGGGAGGCGTTGCTATAGTCGGGGTCGCCGTGCTCTCGCAGCACCACCCGGAGGTGCTCGCACGCCGTGCAGAGCTCGCGCACCGGGACCGGCGCGCACCCAGCCGGCCGGGGCCGTGACCCGCAGGACCTGACCGACCAGCCGACCATCGACCGGGAAGCCACGCTTGAGCGCCGAGACCACGACCACCGACCGCCCCCTGACCGTGCTGCTGGGCGCCGAGACGTACCCGCCGGACGTCAACGGGGCCGCGCAGTTCGCCCACCGGCTCGCCCGGGGCCTGCACGAGCGGGAACACCGGGTGCACGTGGTCTGCGCCCGGACGGGCCGTGGGCCGTCCGTGCGCGCCGACGACGACGGCGTCGTCGAGCACCGCCTGCGCTCCCACCGCGCCTTCACCCACCCGTACTTCCGGCTCTGCTTCCCGTGGCAGGTGGCGGGGGACATCCGCCGGGTGTTCGACGAGGTGGCCCCCGACGTCGTGCACGTGCAGTGCCACTACATCCTGGGCCGGCTGCTCGTGCGCGAGGCCCGGCGGCGGGGCATCCGGACGGTGGGCACCAACCACTTCGTCCCGGAGAACCTGGAGCCGTTCCTGCCGTTCCCGCAGTGGTTCCTCGACCTCTACCGCAAGGTCTCCTGGCGGGACATGGTGCGGGTCTTCCGCCGGTGCGACGTGGTGACCGCCCCCACGCCGCTGGCCGTGCAGACCATGGTCCGCAACGGCTTCCCGGACACCGTGCTCGCCGTGTCCAACGGGATCCGGATCTCCGACTACGAGGCCCACCCCGGGGAGGGTGCGCACCGCGGTGCGCACCCGACCGTCCTGTTCACCGGCCGTCTCGCGGTGGAGAAGAACGTGGACGTCCTCATCGAGGCCATGTCCCTGCTCCCGGCCGAGCTCGGCGCCCATCTGGAGCTCGCCGGGGACGGGGAGCAGCGCGCAGGGCTGGAGAAGCTCGCGCGGGCCCTGGGCGTCGGCGACCGGGTGCACTTCCTCGGCTACGTCTCCGACGAGGAGCTGCGCGCCGCCTACCTGCGGGCCGACATCTTCTGCCAGCCCGGAACGGCCGAGCTGCAGTCGCTGGTCACCCTGGAGGCGATGTCGGCGTCCCGCCCGGTCGTCCTGGCCGACGCCCGGGCCCTGCCGCACCTGGCCGAGGACGGCGTCAACGGCTGGCTGTTCCGCCCCGGGGACGCCCGCGACCTGGCGCACAAGCTGGGCCTCGTGCTCGGGGCCGGCGCGGAGGAGCGGGCCCGGATGGGGCGGGAGAGCCGCCGCAAGGTGGCCCAGCACAGCTTCCCGCGCACGCTGGAGACCTTCCAGCGGATCTACCGCGGGGAGCAGCCCGATTCCGGTTCCGACCGCGGCGGGCGGCCGCGCCGGCTGCGGACCCGGCTGGGCGCCCTGGTGCGGTAACGTGGTCTGCGCCGCCGGCCCGCCCGGCGCGGGGCCGTAGCTCAGCTGGTCAGAGCAGAGGACTCATAATCCTTCGGTCGTGGGTTCAAGCCCCACCGGCCCTACTCCCGCACCCCTGTCACCGCGTTTCGCCGGTGGGAGGGGCGCTTCGCCGTCCCCGGCCGGGTGCGCGCCGCGGCCGGATGTGGTGCACTGGTGCTGCGAAGCACGCACCACCGACCGAGGGGATGACCGGATGACCCGCCACAGGCTGTGGAGGCCCCTGTCCCTCGCGGCGCTCGCGCTCGCCGCGCTGACCGGCTGCGACCTCGGCGCCGAGGAGATCCGGCAGGACGTCGAGCAGGGCGCCGAGGAGATCCAGCAGGAGGTCGAGCAGGGCGCGGAGGACGTCCAGCAGGGCGCCGAGGAGGGCGTCGAGGACGTCCGGCAGGGCCTCGAGGACGCCCAGGACGAGATCGGACAGAACGGGGGCGCTCAGGACCAGGGCGGCGACGACGGCTGAGCCGCCGCGCGCGGCCGCTCGGGAACGGGCAGCAGCACCGAGGGCTCCAGCGCACCGACGAACTGCAGCGGATTGAGATAGTCCCCGCCCCGGCGCACGCCCCAGTGCAGGCAGACTGCGGCCCCGCAGTGGTCGCGCCCGCGCAGCACGCCCAGCACCTGCCCGCGGCGGACCCGTTCCCCGCGCAGCAGAGCCGACTCGACGGGCTCGAAGCTCGAGCGCAGGCCGCCGCCGTGGTCCACCGTGAGCACCGGGCGGTCCACCACGAACCCCACGAAGCTCACGGTGCCGTCCGCGGGGGAGCGCACGGCCGCGCCCGGGGCCGCGGCCAGGTCCACGCCGCGGTGCCCCCGGCCCCAGCGCTGCGCCGGGGCGGCCCACTCGCCCACCACCGCCGGCCGCGGCACCAGAGGCCAGGCCCAGCTCCGCTCCCCGGAGGCCGGCAGCGGTGTCCCCACCAGGACGACGACGAGGGCCAGGACCACGGCGATCGGCAGGCGCGGCCGGCGGGTCGTGCGGGACCGGGGCGGGACGGGTGTCATGACCCCACCCTCGGCCGCGACGGCGCCGCGCGCGGGCCCACCCCGCCGCCTGTGGACGGTCCCGGGCGAAGCCCCGTCCGCGGCCGTGGGTGTGCAGGGGCAACGGGGCCCGTGTAGTACAGTTGACCCCGCAGTGTGCTCTCTGCGCCCCTCGCGGCGCGCCCTCGTGACCACTCCGGACCCGGCTCCGCGCCGGACCCGACGGCGCGGTGGCGAGCAGCTGACTTCGCGCGCAGCGCCGCCGGGATCTCCTGTCCCGGCCCGGCCGCCCCGGTCCGCGTTCCCCGTCCCGGCGGGGTGCGGTACGGCGGCCCGGCAGCGGATCCGCCTCGGTTCCGCTCACCGCTGCGCCAGGGGCTCGTCCGCCGGACGCAGCCGATAACCGTACCCGCGGGCCGGGCGTCGTCGCACGCCCTCCCGCACGAGAACAAGGAGACGACATGTCCGTCGTTACCATGCGCCAGCTCCTCGACAGCGGCGTGCACTTCGGCCACCAGACCCGCCGCTGGAACCCGAAGATGAAGCGCTTCATCTTCACCGAGCGCAACGGCATCTACATCATCGACCTCCAGCAGTCGCTGTCCTTCATCGACCGCGCCTACGAGGCCGTCAAGACCACCGTGGCCCACGGCGGCACCATCCTGTTCGTCGGCACGAAGAAGCAGGCGCAGGAGGCCATCGCCGAGCAGGCCACCCGCGTCGGCATGCCCTACGTGAACCACCGCTGGCTGGGCGGCATGCTCACCAACTTCACCACGGTCTCCAAGCGCATCGAGCGCATGAAGGAGCTCGAGGAGATCGACTTCGACGACGTCGCCGGCTCGCAGTACACCAAGAAGGAGCTGCTGCTCCTGCGCCGCGAGAAGGAGAAGCTGGAGCGCACCCTCGGCGGCATCCGCAACCTGACCAAGGCCCCGTCCCTGGTCTGGATCGTGGACACCAAGAAGGAGCACCTGGCCGTGGACGAGGCCCAGAAGCTGGGCATCCCGGTCGTCGCGATCCTCGACACCAACTGCGACCCCGACGAGGTCGCCTTCCCGATCCCGGGCAACGACGACGCCATCCGCTCCGTCAACCTGCTGACCCGCGTGATCGCCGACGCCGTGGCCGAGGGCCTCATGGAGCGCCACAACAAGAAGTCCGGCGGCGCCGAGCAGGCCGCCGAGCCGATGGCCGAGTGGGAGCGCGAGCTGCTCGAGCAGCACGCCGCCGAGCAGACCGCCGCCCCGGAGGCCTCCGCCGAGGCCCCGGCCGAGGCCGCCGCTCCCGCCGAGACCGCCGCCGAGACCGAGACCGCCGCCGAGTAGTCTCCGTTCATCGTCCGTTTTCCCCGGTGGGGCACCATCTCCACCGGACGCCGGCCGGGGCGCCCGCGCGCCCCGGCCGGCACCACCGACTACGTGAGGAGTTCACATGGCGAACTACACCGCCGCTGAGATCAAGGCCCTGCGGGAGCGCACCGGCGCCGGCATGCTCGACGTCAAGAAGGCCCTCGACGAGGCCGACGGCGACCTGCAGAAGGCCCAGGAGATCATCCGCGTCAAGGGCCTGAAGGGCGTCACCAAGCGCGAGGGCCGCGCCACGGCCGAGGGCCTCGTGGCCGCGCGCGTCGAGGGCAAGGTGGGCTACCTGGTCGAGGTCAACTCCGAGACCGACTTCGTGGCCAAGTCCGCCCCCTTCGTCGAGTTCGGCAACAAGGTCCTCGAGGCCGCCGTCGCCGCCGACGCGAGCTCCCTCGAGGAGCTCATGGAGGCCCAGGCCGACGGCAAGGCCGTCTCCGAGCTCGTCACCGAGACCGGCGCGCTGCTCGGCGAGAAGGTCGTCGTCCGCCGCCTCGCCCGCGTCGAGGGGGAGAACGTGGCCGTGTACCTGCACAAGACCTCCAAGGACCTCCCGGCCCAGGTCGGCGTGCTGCTGGCCGCCTCCGGCGCCCAGGCCGACCAGGTCGCCCACGACGTGGCCGTGCACATCGCCGCGATGTCCCCGACCTTCCTCTCCGAGGAGGACGTGCCCGCCGCGACCGTCGAGTCGGAGAAGCGCGTGGCCGAGGAGACCGCCCGCGCCGAGGGCAAGCCGGAGAAGATCATCCCGAACATCATCAACGGCCGCCTGAAGGGCTACTACAAGGACGTCGTCCTGCTCGACCAGGACTTCGCCAAGGACTCCAAGAAGACCGTCGGCAAGGTGCTCGAGGAGGCCGGCGCGACCGCCACGGCCTTCGCCCGCTTCCGCGTCGGCGCCTGACCGGACCCGTCCGGGCGCCACGGCGCCCCGCCGGAGGGAGGCGACCCTGCACCGCAGGGTCGCCTCCCTTCGTCATACTCGCTCCCACCTGCGGCGATGTCCCGGTGACCGCCGGCACCGGCGGAGGGGGAGCCGGGGGTTCTGTATGCTGAGGGAGGCCCGGGTCCGCTCCGCCCCACCCACGCGGGACCGTGCCCGTCCAGCAGCACCGTCGTCGCCGGGAGGAACCATGCCCACCACTTCAGCGTCCGAGATCCAGGACGAGGCCCTGCGCCTGAGCCGTGGCCCGCGGGTCACCCCCACGCGGCGCCGGGTCCTGCTGAAGCTCTCGGGCGAGGTCTTCGGCGGCGGCTCCATCGGCGTGGACACCCGGGTGATCCGCGACATCGCCGAGCAGATCGCCGCGACGGTCGGTCGGGTGGAGACCGCGATCGTCGTCGGCGGCGGCAACTTCTTCCGCGGTGCGGAGCTCTCCCAGGCCGGCATGGACCGCTCCCGCGCCGACTACATGGGGATGCTCGGCACCGTCATGAACTGCCTGGCCCTGCAGGACTTCCTCGAGCAGTGCGGGGTCGACACGCGGGTGCAGTCCGCGATCAAGATGGAGCAGGTCGCCGAGGCGTACATCCCGCGGCGCGCCATCCGCCACATGGAGAAGGACCGCGTGGTGATCTTCGGCGCCGGGGCCGGGCTGCCCTACTTCTCCACCGACACCGTCGCCGCCCAGCGCGCCCTCGAGGTGCACGCGGACGAGGTGCTGATGGCCAAGAACGGGGTGGACGGCGTCTACACGGCCGACCCGCGCACGAACCCGGACGCCCAGCGGCTGTCCGCGCTGACCTACGACGAGGCCCTGGCCCGCGACATCCGCGTGATGGACCAGACGGCCTTCAGCCTGTGCCGCGACAACGACGTGACGATGCGCGTGTTCGGCATGCAGGGGGAGGGCAACGTCTCCCGCGCGATCCTCGGGGAGCAGATCGGCACCCTCGTCACCGCCTGATCCGGCGCCCCGCGGCCCGACGCTAGACTGGGGCCAGCATGCCCGGGACGGGCGCCCCCGGCGCCGTTCCCGGCGGAACCGACCCCGCGCGGAGGACTCCGTGCGACCCGACGAAGGAGCTCCTACGTGATCTCAGACATCCTGTCCGAAGCGAAGACCAAGATGGGCAAGGCCGTGGACGGCGCCAAGGAGGACTTCGCCGGCATCCGCACGGGGCGGGCCAATCCCTCCCTGTTCTCCAGCGTCCTCGTCGAGTACTACGGCACGCCCACCCCCCTGCAGCAGCTCGCCTCCTTCCAGAACCCCGAGGCCCGCACCCTGCTCATCACCCCCTACGACCGCTCGGCCCTGACGGACATCGAGAAGGCGCTGCGCAACTCGGACATCGGCGCCAACCCGGCCAACGACGGCAACGTGATCCGTGTGGTCATGCCGGAGCTGACCCAGGAGCGCCGCAAGGAGTACGTAAAGATCGTCGGGCACAAGGCCGAGGAGGCCCGGGTGTCGGTGCGCAACATCCGCCGGCACGCCAAGGACCAGATCGAGAAGACCGTCAAGGACGGCGACATCGGCGAGGACGAGGGCAAGCGCGCCGAGAAGGACCTCGACGCCGTGACCAAGAAGCACATCGAGCAGATCGACGAGATGCTCAAGAACAAGGAAGCGGAGCTGCTGCAGGTCTGATGCCGGACCCGCGACCCCCGCACCAGGAGCTGAAGGCTTCCCCGGGACCCGCCGGGGAGGCCTTCCCCTCTCGTGCCCCCGGCACCCGCGGCGCGGCGCCGGGGCCGGGCCACCACCGGGAGCGGCGGCACACCGCCCCCTCGCGCGCCGGACGGAACCTGCCGGCCGCCGTGGGCGTCGCCGTGGTGCTCATCGGGACCCTGCTCGTGGGCCTGTTCGTCCAGCCCGTCGTGCTCGCCCTGCTCGCCGGCACGGCCGCCGGGATCGGGGTCTGGGAGGTCGGGCGGTCGCTGCGCTACCGCGGCATCTCCATCCCGCGCGTCCCGGCGGTCACGGCCGGGGTGCTCATGCCCCTCGCCGCGTTCGCCGGCGGGGGAGAGGCCCTCATGATGGCCGTGGTCGTGGGCCTGACCCTGGTGATCGTGTGGCGGGCGCTGGGTGACCGGGACGGGATGATCCTGTCCATCATGGGCTCGGTCTTCGCCCTCGTCTGGGTCGGGTTCCTCCTCAGCATCGCCCTGCTGCTCTACCACACGGACACCGGGGCCCTGAAGGTGCTCACCGTCATCCTGCTGGCCGTCGGCTCGGACACGTGCGGCTACGCCGTGGGGGTGGTCTGGGGCCGCCATCCCATGGCCCCGAGGATCAGCCCGAAGAAGTCCTGGGAGGGCTTCGCCGGCTCCCTGGGCGGCTCCGTGGTCATCGGGATCCTGTGCGCCGTGCTGCTGCTCGACCACGCCTGGTGGGAGGGCGCCGTCCTGGCCGTGGCCCTCGTGCTGGCCGCGACCCTCGGCGACTTCTCCGAGTCCATGGTCAAGCGCGAGCTGGGGATCAAGGACATGGGCACGCTGCTGCCCGGCCACGGGGGCGTGATGGACCGGATCGACTCCATCCTCTTCGCGGTTCCGGCCGGGTACCTGCTCTTCGAGCTCTTCGCCACGAGCGCCTGACCGGGCTTCCCAGGACCGCCCGCCCATGCCCCCCGAGCAACCAGCAGCCCGCATCCCTGCGACCCGCATCCCCCGCTGCGCCGAGGGCGCCCCGGGCTACGACGTCGCCGAGGTGGACGCCTTCCTGACCCGCGTGCGGGAGACCCTGGAGGCGCCCGGCCCCGCCCCGGGGGAGGAGCGGGCCCTGCTGCTGAGCACGCAGGTGCGCGCGGCCGTGTTCTCCAGGGCGCGGGGCGGCTACCGGCCGGAGGCCGTCGACGAGGTCCTGGACACCGCCGAGGACGCCCTCGCGGCCGCCGAGCGCGAGCAGGTCCTGCGCCTGCGCGGGCCCGAGGCCTGGCAGCAGCACGTCGACGCCCTGGCGGGGCTGCTGCGCGGGCGGATCGAGCGGCCGCGCACCCAGCGCTTCCGGCACCCGGCGCGGTCCCGGGCGCAGGGCTACTCGGCCGCCCACGTCGACGTGCTCTGCGAGCGCCTCGGCGCCCGGCTCAGGGACGCCGCCCCGCTGGCTCCGGCCGAGCTGCGCGGTGCCGTCTTCCCGCCCGCGCACGGCGAGCGCAGCTACGAGGAGCAGCAGGTGGACGCCTTCCTGGACCGCGCCGTCCAGCTCCTGCTGGCGCTGCGCTGACCCGACCGCCGCGGACGGCTGTGTATACAGCTTGCGACACGAATCGGCCGGATTGCCGCTCCCGTGTCACATTTCCACCCCATTCTGGGAATTCCCGGTGCTTCGTCTTGCCCCTCTGCATACAACGGCCTAGTGTGGTCCGCATCACATGAGGAGGTAGCCCATGTCCAACCAGCCACCCATCGACGCCGACGACCTCGTCGCCGACGTCGACTTCCCTGCGGCCCAGAGGTCGCCCGAGTTCCAGGAGCTGCGCCGGACCCACCGCGGCTTCGTCTTCCCGCTCACCGTCGCCTTCCTGGTCTGGTACCTGCTGTACGTGGTGCTCGCCATGTACGTCCCGCAGCTCTTCGCGATCCAGGTGGTCGGCAACGTCAACCTGGGCGTGATCCTGGGGCTGCTCCAGTTCGTCACCACCTTCGCGATCACGGGCGCGTACGTGTCCTTCGCCAACCGCAAGCTGGACCCGAAGGCCGAGGCCATCCGGGAACGCCTCGAGCCCAGCCTCGGGACCACCCGCGGCGTCCACGGACAGGAGAACTGACCGATGCACCACCTCCCCACCGCGCTCGCGCCCATGGCGACCGCCACCACGGAAACGGTCGGCACGCCCTGGATCAACATCTCCATCTTCGGGGCGTTCGTCGTGGTCACCATGGTGATCGTGCTGCGGGCCTCCAAGTCCACGGCCACGGCCGCCGACTACTACGCCGGCGGCCGTGGGTTCAGCGGCACGCAGAACGGCCTGGCCATCGCCGGCGACTACCTCTCGGCGGCGTCCTTCCTGGGCATCGTCGGCGCGATCGCGATCCAGGGCTACGACGGGTTCCTCTACTCCATCGGCTTCCTGGTGGCCTGGCTCGTGGCACTGCTGCTCATCGCCGAGCTCCTGCGCAACACCGGCAAGTTCACGATGGCCGACGTCCTGTCCTTCCGGCTGCGCCAGCGGCCGGTGCGCGTGGCGGCGTCCATCTCCACCCTCGCGGTCTCCGCGTTCTACCTGCTGGCGCAGATGGCCGGCGCCGGTGCCCTCGTGTCCCTGCTGCTGGGCATCGGGTCGCGGGCGGGGCAGTCCCTCGTGATCGTGGTCGTGGGCGTGCTGATGATCGTCTACGTGCTCGTGGGCGGCATGAAGGGCACCACCTACGTGCAGATCATCAAGGCCGTGCTGCTGATCTCGGGCGTGGCGCTGATGACCGTCTGGATCCTGGCGCTCTACGGCTTCAACTTCTCCTCCCTGCTGGGTGACGCGGTCGCCGTCTCCGGCAACCCCGCCATTCTGGAGCCCGGGCTGAAGTACGGCGTGAGCGAGACGAGCAAGCTGGACTTCATCTCCCTGGGGCTGGCCCTGGTCTTCGGCGCCGCCGGCCTGCCCCACGTGCTGATGCGCTTCTACACGGTGCCCACCGCCAAGGAGGCCCGCAAGTCCGTGGTGTGGGCGATCGCGCTGATCGGCCTGTTCTACCTCTTCACCCTCGTCCTGGGCTTCGGCGCGGCGGCCCTCATCGGCGCCGAGCGGATCCAGGCGGCCCCCGGCGGCGTGAACTCCGCGGCTCCGCTGCTGGCCTTCGAGCTCGGCGGCTCCCTGCTGATGGGCATCATCGCCGCCGTGGCGTTCGCCACGATCCTCGCGGTCGTCGCCGGCCTGGCCATCACGGCCTCGGCGTCCTTCGCCCACGACATCTACACCAGCGTCCTCAAGAAGGGGAACTCCGACCCCCGCCAGGAGCTGCGGGTCGCCAAGACCACCGTGGTGGTCATCGGCATCGTCTCCATCGCGGGCGGCATCGGGGCGCAGGGGCAGAACGTCGCGTTCCTCGTGGCGCTGGCCTTCGCGGTGGCGGCCTCGGCGAACCTGCCGACCATCGTGTACTCCCTGTACTGGCGGCGGTTCACCACCCGCGGCGCGGTCTGGTCCATGTACGGCGGCCTGCTCATCTCGGTGGGCCTGATCATCTTCTCCCCGGTGATGTCCGGCGCCGAGACCTCGATGATCCCCACGGCCGACTTCGCGTGGTTCCCGCTGCAGAACCCGGGCATCGTCTCCATCCCGGCGTCCTTCCTCCTGGGCTTCATCGGTTCCATGACGGAACGGCGCCTGGAGGACCCGGTCAAGCAGTCCGAGATGGAGGTGCGTTCGCTCACAGGCATCGGTGCGGAGAAGCCCGTCGCCCACTGACGCCGACCCCGCTCCCACCTGGGAGGACCCTCGGCCCGTCCGAAGCTCCGGCTTCGGGCGGGCCGAGGTCGTTCTCCGGAGCCGCACCGGGGATTCACGAAAGGGAAAAGACAGAGGCCTGACGGTCCGGTAGGGTGGCTGCAGAAGCCGGCTCAGGGTATTCCTGGGAAACTCGCCGGTTGCTTACAATGAAAGTCCCTCCCGGGACGGATAAGGAGCAATCATGGGAATCATCAGCTGGATCGTTCTCGGTCTCATCGCGGGCGCACTCGCGAAGCTCATCATGCCGGGCAACCAGGGTGGCGGCATCATCGTCACCATCGTCCTGGGCATCGTCGGCGCCCTCCTCGGAGGCTTCCTCGGCTCGCTGATCGGCATCGGTGACCTCGAGTCCGTGTTCGACATCGGCACGATCATCACCGCCGTCGTGGGAGCGCTCATCGTGCTCTTCATCTGGGGCGCGGTCGCCGGCCGCCGCGGCCGCACGCACTGACCCGCACCCCAGCGCCACCCGAGGCCCCGGCCACCGGAAACGGTGACCGGGGCCTCGGTCCGTCCGGACCCGCCGCGCCCGGGCGCCGGTCCGGCTGGGGGATACTGGGGCCATGATCTCCCCCTCCACCGCCCCCCGACCCCGTCCGACCCCCGAGCCGACCCCCGAGCTGCGCGCGCTGGCCGCCGCCGGCCCCCGCCGGGTCGTCGTGCTGGGCTCGACGGGCTCGATCGGCACCCAGGCGCTCGACGTCGTGCGGGCGGCGAACGGGCTCGACGGCGGGGCGCCGTTCCGCGTGGTGGCCCTCGCGGCCGGCCGGGGCCGGCTGCCGCTGCTGGCGGAGCAGGCCGTGGAGACCCGCGCCGCCGTGGTGGCGACGAGCGGCGGCGGGGGGGACGCCCGGGAGCTGGCCCGGCTGATCGGTGCGCGCGCCGCGGCCGCCGGCGCCGGGGACTACCGGCCCGAGATCCTGCACGGCCCCGAGGCCGCCACGGCGGCCGCGGCGCACCCCGAGGCCGACCTCGTGCTCAACGGGATCACCGGCTCGATCGGTCTCGCCCCCACCCTGGCGGCCCTGCGGGCCGGGCACCGGCTGGCGCTGGCGAACAAGGAGTCGCTGATCGCCGGAGGAGTCCTGGTGAAGGAGGCGGCCGCGGCCTCGGGCCGCTCGGACGCGCTGATCCCCGTGGACTCCGAGCACTCCGCCCTGGCGCAGGCGCTGCGCGGCGGGAGCGCCGCCGAGGTGGACCGGCTCGTCCTGACGGCCTCGGGCGGGCCGTTCCGCGGACGCACGCGGGCGCAGCTGGAGGCGGTCACCCCGCGCGAGGCCCTGCGCCACCCCACCTGGGACATGGGCGTGATGGTCACCACGAACTCGGCCTCCATGGTGAACAAGGCCCTGGAGGTGCTCGAGGCGCACCTGCTCTTCGACGTGCCCCTCGAGCGCATCGACGTGGTCGTCCACCCCCAGTCGGTGGTGCACTCCATGGTCCAGTTCGTGGACGGGTCGACGCTGGCCCAGGCCTCGCCGCCGGACATGCGCCTGCCCATCGCCCTCGGCCTCGCCTGGCCGCACCGGGTGCCCGGTGCCGCCGCCGCGTGCGACTGGACCCGCGCGACCGAGTGGACCTTCGAGCCGCTGGACCGGGACGCGTTCCCCGCCGTCGAGCTGATCAAGGCCGCGGGGGAGCGCGGGGGCACCCACCCGGCCGTGTTCAACGCCGCCAACGAGGAGGCGGTGCACGCCTTCCACGACGGGCGGATCCGGTTCCCGGCGATCGTGGACACGGTGGAGACGGTCCTGGGCGAGCACCAGGACGGCGGCGGCCTGGACCTGGACGCCGTCCTGGAGGCCGAGCGCTGGGCCCGGCGGCGGGCCCAGGAGGTCCTCGCCCGCTGACCGGACCCTGCCCGGCTCCCGGCGCACGTGCTAGTCTGTCGGGCGGATGACGAGTCCCAGCGTGCAGCCCTGGCTTGCTGGGCGGCAACCCTCTCCCGTAGTGGGGTGCCCCAGGTGAACCATCCGGCACCGGCCATCGTGGGCCGGCGGCAAGTACGGTTCGACCGCGGACGCGCCCTCCGGCGCGCCCTCGACCGTGGCCGTCGGGCCCGGTGGTCCCGGTGGGAACTCCCGACATCCTGGATCCACGGAAAGGCACGACATGCGATCGCAGCGCCTCACCCTCCTCGCCCTGGCCACCACCCTCGGCCTCACCCTCACCGCCTGCGGCGGCTCCGACCAGGCCGCCGGCGAGGGCGCCCTGGCCGACGGCAAGGTCAGCATCGGCGTCGTCGGCTCCCACCCGACCCACGACGTCCTCAAGCAGCTGGCCGAGGAGCAGGGCATCACCGTCGAGTACGTCGACTTCTCCGACTACAACCAGCCCAACCCGGCCACCGAGTCCGGCGACGTGGACATGACCTGGTTCCAGCACGTCCCCTTCCTCGCCGACTACAACAACTCCGCCGGGGGCTCCATCACCCCGATCGGCTCGACGTCGATCTACCCGCTGGGCCTGTACTCCAACGGGTACGACTCCGTGGACCAGTTCCAGAAGGGCGACGAGATCGCCGTGCCCAACGACGCCGTGAACCTCTCCCGGGCCCTGCTCGTGCTCGAGTCGGCCGGTCTCGTGGAGCTGAAGAGCGACACCCTCATCCCCACCGAGCTCGACGTCGACACCGATGCCTCCACGGTGCGGGTCACCCCCGTGTCGGCCGAGCAGACGGTGCTCTCCCTGGACTCCGTGGCCGGCTCGGTGATCAACAACGACTTCCTCGCCCGCGCCGACATCGACCCGAAGTCCGCCCTGGCCCAGGACGACCCCGAGGCGGAGGGCTCCCGCGCCTACGTCAACCTCTTCACCACCACCGAGGAGCTCGCCGACGACGAGACCCTCCGGAAGGTCGCGGACCTCTACCACGAGCAGGCCGTGATCGACGCCGAGATGGAGGAGACCAAGGACACGGCCGTGCCGCTGCAGCTGGAGCCGGAGGAGCTGCAGGAGCTGACCGCGCGCTACCAGCAGGAGCTGAAGGACCAGGACCAGTGAGCGCGGCGGTCCCCTCCGGGCCGCCCGCACGCGGGCGCCCGGACGAGGTGCTCGTCTCCTTCCGCAACGTCTCGAAGTCCTTCCGCACCGGCTCCGGGCGGGCCGCGCGCGAGGTGCTGGCCGTCGACGACGTCAGCCTCGACGTCCACCGCGGCGAGATCTTCGGCGTGATCGGCTACTCCGGGGCGGGCAAGTCCACCCTGGTGCGGCTGATCAACGGGCTCGAGCCCGTCTCCTCCGGGTCCCTGACCGTGGAGGGCTTCGAGGTCGCCGGCCGCAAGGAGACCGAGCTGGCGCCCGTCCGGCGGGAGATCGGGATGATCTTCCAGCAGTTCAACCTGTTCACGTCCCGGACCGTGGCCGGCAACGTCGAGTACCCGCTCAAGCGGGCCGGCTGGCCCAAGGAGAAGCGGCAGGCGCGGGTCGCCGAGCTGCTGGAGTTCGTGGGCCTGTCCGCGCGCGCCGGCAACTACCCGGAGCAGCTCTCCGGCGGGCAGAAGCAGCGCGTGGGCATCGCCCGCGCGCTGGCGACCAGCCCGAAGCTGTTGCTCGCCGACGAGTCGACGAGCGCCCTGGACCCGGAGACCACTCAGGAGGTGCTGCAGGTGCTGCAGCGGGTCAACCGGGAGCTGGGCATCACGATCGTGATCATCACCCACGAGATGGACGTGGTCCGGGCGATCGCCGACCGCGTGGCCGTGATGCAGGACGGCAAGGTGGTGGAGCACGGCTCGACCGTGGACATCTTCGCCCGGCCGCGCACCGAGACCGCACGCCGCTTCGTCTCCTCCGTCCTGCACTCGGTGCCGGACGAGCGCGAGGTCGAGCGGCTGCGCCGGGCCCACCACGGGCGCCTGGTGATCGTGGACGTCGGCGACGGCGTGGACATCGGCGGGGTGCTCTCCGACGGCGCCGCCCGCGGGGTCCGCTTCACCATCGCCTACGGCGGGATCAGCGTGCTCCAGGAGCAGTCCTTCGGGTCCCTGACCTTCGAGCTGACCGGTGAGGACGCGGCCGTGCAGGCCGTGGTCGACGAGCTGTCCCGCATCACGACCCTGAGAGAGGTGGCCGCGTGAACGACTGGTCCGTGCTGGGCCCCGAGCTGCTCTCCGCGCTCGGCGAGACCCTCTACATGGTGTCCGTCACCCTCGTCCTCGCCGGGTTCCTCGGGATGCTCGTGGGCGTGGGCCTCTACGTGACCCGCCGGGGCAACATCCTGGAGAACCGCGTGGTGCACGAGGGGCTCAACCTCGTCGTGAACTTCGTCCGGCCGATCCCCTTCATCATCCTCCTGGCGGCGCTCGGGCCGCTGACGCAGCAGGTCGTCGGGACCCGTCTGGGCCCCAACGCGGCGATCTTCGCGATGACCATCGGGGCGATGTTCGCGGTGGCCCGCATCGTCGAGCAGAACCTGATGAGCGTGGACCCCGGCGTGGTGGAGGCCGCCCGCTCGATGGGCGTCTCGCGGGGGAGGATCATCACCACCGTGATCCTGCCCGAGGCCCTCGGGCCCCTGGTGCTCGGCTACACCTTCCTGGTCATCGGCATCACGGACATGTCCGCGATGGCCGGGGCCATCGGCGCCGGGGGACTGGGCGACTTCGCCCTGCGCCTGGGCTACCAGCGGTTCAACGACGAGGTCACGTGGGCGGCGGTCGCCGTGATCGTCGTCCTCGTCCAGCTCGTCCAGCTGGTGGGCAACCGGCTGGCCCGGCGCATCCTGCGCCGCTGACGCCCCGGCGCCCCGGCGCTGCCCGCGACGGCCGGTCCCTCCCCGGAGGCGACCGGCCGTCGTCGTGCGCGGGACCGTGACACCGTCCGTCCAGGATCGTGGTGCACACTGGTCCTCGCCGCGCACGCGCGGCCCTGCCGTCCCCGGCGCCCGCCGGGGACGACCCGACGATCCCCGGAGGTCCCCGGATGGGCGTGGTCCTGTTCCTGGTGGGCGTGCTGCTCGCCGCCGTGGCCATCGCGGTCTCCATCGCCCTGCACGAGCTCGGCCACCTGGTCCCCGCCAAGCTCTTCGGCGTGCGCGTCACCCAGTACATGGTCGGCTTCGGCCGCACCGTGTTCTCCCGCCGCCGCGGGGAGACCGAGTACGGGCTCAAGGCCGTGCCGCTGGGCGGCTACATCTCCATGGTCGGGATGTACCCGCCCGCCCGGGCGGGGAGCACAGCGCGGACCGCCGGCACCGGGGTCCTCCAGCAGCTCGCCGCCGAGGCCCGCAGCGCCTCCGCCGTGCAGCTGGCCCCCGGGGACGAGGCCCGCGTCTTCTACCGCCTGCCCGTGTGGAAGCGGATCGTGATCATGCTCGGCGGGCCCGTGATGAACCTGCTGCTGGGCACCGTGTGCCTCGCCGTGCTGCTCACCGGGTTCGGCACGGCGACCCCGACCACGACGGTCGCGTGGGTCTCGGAGTGCGTGGTGCCCGCCGAGCGGCAGGCCGCCGGGCAGAGCGAGTGCCGTGCGGAGGACCCCGAGGCGCCGGCCAACGCGGCCGGACTGCGCCCCGGGGACGTCGTCACCGCCGTCGCCGGCGCCCCCGTGGCCACGTGGGAGGAGCTCACCGCGCGGATCCGCGACCGCGCCGGGGAACGGATCCCCGTGGTGGTCGAGCGCGACGGGGCGGAGGTGCGGACCGCGCTCACCCCGATCCTCACCTCCCGGCCGGTGGTCGACGACACCGGCGCCGCCGTGACGGGCCCCGACGGCGCGCCCCGCTACGAGGAGGTGGGGTTCATCGGGATCAGCCCCACCGCCGTTCCCGTCCGGCAGCCGCTCACCGCGGTGCCCGGCGCGGTGCTCGACGGCCTGGAGCAGATCGCCGGGGTCGTGCTGCACCTGCCGCAGCGGATCTACGAGGTGGGGCAGGCGGCGTTCTCGGACGCGCCGCGGGACCCGGACGGGCCCATCTCCGTGGTCGGGATCGGCCGGATCTCCGGGGAGATCGCCGCCCACGAGGAGATCGAGCTGCGGGACAAGGCGGCCTCCCTGGTCGGGCTGATCGGATCGGTGAACCTGGCGCTGTTCGTCTTCAACCTGCTGCCCCTCCTGCCCCTGGACGGCGGGCACGTGGCCGGCGCCCTGTGGGAGGGCCTGCGGCGGGGCGTCGCCCGGCTGCTGGGCCGCGCCGACCCGGGCCCGTTCGACCCGGCGCGGCTGCTCCCGCTGACCTACGCCGTGGCCGTGCTGATGATCGGGATGTCGGTCCTGCTGGTCTACGCGGACATCGTGAAGCCCGTGCAGCTGTTCTGAGCCGTTCGGCCACGGCGGAATCCGGGGACCGCGCCCAGGAACCGTCCCGGGGCATGGGGCACAATGGGAGGCGACGACGGACCCGGCGACCGGGTCCGCCCGCCACCGTTCCCGCACCTGTCCGCGAACTCCTCGGAGGAACCCTTGACCCCGGTCAGCCTCGGCATGCCCGCCGCACCCCCGCCCGTCTTGTCCCCGCGCCGGAAGACCCGGCAGATCCGGGTCGGGTCCGTGGGCGTCGGTTCCGACTCGCCGGTGAGCGTGCAGTCCATGACGACCACCCCGACCACGGACATCAACGCCACCCTGCAGCAGATCGCCGAGCTGACCGCCTCCGGGTGCGACATCGTCCGGGTGGCCTGCCCGTCCCAGGACGACGCCGACGCCCTGCCGATCATCGCCATGAAGTCCCCGATCCCGGTGATCGCCGACATCCACTTCCAGCCGAAGTACGTGTACAAGGCCATCGAGGCCGGGTGCGCCGCCGTGCGCGTGAACCCGGGCAACATCCGCAAGTTCGACGACCAGGTCGCCCAGATCGCCCGCGAGGCCAAGGCCGCCGGGGTGTCCATCCGGATCGGGGTGAACGCGGGCTCCCTGGACCAGCGGATCATGGACCGGTTCGGGAAGGCCACCCCGGAGGCGCTCGTGGAGTCCGCGGTGTGGGAGGCGTCCCTGTTCGAGGAGCACGACTTCCACGACTTCAAGATCTCGGTCAAGCACAACGACCCCGTCACCATGGTCCGGGCCTACCAGCTGCTGGCCGAGCGCGGCGACTGGCCCCTGCACCTGGGCGTGACCGAGGCCGGCCCGGCGTTCCAGGGCACCATCAAGTCCGCGACCGCCTTCGGCGCCCTGCTCTCCCAGGGCATCGGCGACACCATCCGGGTCTCGCTCTCCGCGCCCCCGGTCGAGGAGGTCAAGGTGGGCAACCAGATCCTGCAGTCCCTGGGCCTGCGCCCGCGCAAGCTCGAGATCGTCTCCTGCCCCTCGTGCGGACGCGCCCAGGTGGACGTCTACACGCTCGCGGACGAGGTGACCGCGGGCCTGGAGGGTCTCACGGTCCCGCTGCGCGTCGCCGTCATGGGCTGCGTCGTCAACGGCCCCGGTGAGGCCCGCGAGGCCGATCTCGGGGTGGCCTCCGGCAACGGCAAGGGCCAGATCTTCGTCAAGGGCGAGGTCGTGAAGACCGTTCCCGAGGACCGGATCGTGGAAACCCTGATCGAGGAGGCCAACCGCATCGCCGCCGAGATGGACGCGGACGGGGACGGGGAGAGCGCCGCCGGCAGCCCCGTGGTGAGCGTCAGCTGACGGGCCGGTGACGATCGGGTGAGGACGCAGCGGAGGACGGCGCCGCGGCTCGTGCCGGCGGGGGAGGTCGACCCCGCCGACCTGGACCGCCTGCTCGGGGCGGACCCCGTCGCCCACGCCTTCGTGGCCGCCCACGTGGAGTCCCACCGCCGCGGCAGCGGCTCCCGGGTGCCGCCGGTGGTCGGCACGGCGGGCCCGGACGGGCAGCTCACCGGGGCCTGCTGGACGGGCACCAACGTGGTCCCCATCGCCCTCGACGAGCCGGGCCTCGACCTCGTGGCCGGGCACCTGCGCCGGGGCGGGGCCCGGTACGCCTCCGTCTTCGGCCCGGCCGAGCCGGTGCTCGGACTGTGGTCCCGGCTCGAGCGCTCGTGGCCGCGGCCCTTCGACGTCCGCCCGGTGCAGCCCCTGCTGGCGATCGACCACGACCCGGCGCCCGCGCCGCACCCCGGCGTCCGGTTCGCCACGAGCGCCGACCTGCCCGCCGTGCTCCCGGCCAGCGCCGCGATGTTCGAGGAGGAGGTCGGCTACTCCCCGTACTCCGGCGGGGACCGCGGCTACCGCGACCGGGTGGCCGCCCTCGTCGGCTCGGGACGCTGCCTCGTGCTGACCGACGAGCGGGACCGGGTGGTGTTCAAGGCCGACCTCGGCTCGGTCGCCCGCGGGGTCGCCCAGGTGCAGGGGGTGTGGGTCGACCCGGCGCACCGGGGCCGGGGGCTGGCGGTGCCGTGCATGGCCGCCGCGGTGCGCCTGGCCCGCCGCACCACCCCGGTGATCAGCCTCTACGTCAACGACTACAACACCCGCGCCCTGGCCACCTACGAGCGGGTCGGCTTCCGCCGGGTCGGGACCTTCGCGACCGTCCTGCTCTGAGCCCGGCACCGGGCGAGCCGTCCGGTGCGGCGCCGGGGGTGTAGATTTGACCGGAATCCGCGGCGCCGTCGGTGCCGCACCCCCTCTCGACGCCCCGGGCCCGGCCGCACCTCGCCGCGCTCCCCGGGAGAAACGGAGCCCACGTGGCGCTGCGCCTCTCCTCCCTGTTCCTGCGGACCCTCCGCGAAGACCCGGTCGACGCCGAGGTGGACAGCCACCGGCTGCTCGTGCGCGCCGGCTACATCCGCCGCGCCGCTCCGGGCATCTACACCTGGCTGCCGATGGGCCTGCGGGTGCTCGCGAAGGTGGAGCGGGTGGTGCGCGAGGAGATGGACGCGATCGGCGCCCAGGAGGTGCACTTCCCGGCGCTGCTGCCGCGCGAGCCCTACGAGGTGACCAACCGGTGGACGGAGTACGGCGAGAACCTCTTCCGCCTGAAGGACCGCAAGGAGGCCGACTACCTCCTCGCGCCCACGCACGAGGAGATGTTCACCCTGCTCGTGAAGGACCTGTACTCCTCGTACAAGGACCTCCCGGTCACCCTCTACCAGATCCAGGCCAAGTACCGTGACGAGGCCCGCCCGCGCGCCGGCCTGCTGCGCGGGCGCGAGTTCGTGATGAAGGACTCCTACTCCTTCGACGTCGACGACGCCGGCCTCGACGAGTCCTACGCCCGCCACCGCGAGGCCTACGTCCGGATCTTCGAGCGCCTGGGCCTGCCCGTGGTCGCCGTGTCGGCGCAGTCCGGGGCCATGGGCGGCTCCCGCTCCGAGGAGTTCCTGCACCCCACGCCGATCGGGGAGGACACCTTCGTCCGCTCGGCCGGGGGCTACGCGGCCAACGTCGAGGCGGTCACCACGGTGGTGCCGCCCGAGCGCGCGCTCGACGACGCGCCCGAGGCGCGGGTGCTCGACACCCCGGACAGCCCCACCATCGACACGCTCGTGGAGCGCTCGAACGAGCTGCACCCGCGCGCCGAGGGTCCCTGGACCGCCTCCGACACGCTCAAGAACGTGGTGCTGGCCGTCGTCCTGCCCGACGGCGGGCGCCGGCTCGTGGCGGTCGGCCTGCCCGGGGACCGTGCGGTGGACCTCAAGCGCATCGAGGCCGGCGTGGGCGCCGCCCTGGAGGTCTCCGGGGAGGTGCTGGTGGAGCAGGCCACCGACGAGGACCTGCGCACCTGCCCGCTGCTGGTGAAGGGCTACATCGGCCCGGGCCTGGGTCTCGACCAGGCCGTGCTCGGCGAGGACTCCTCCACCGGGATCCCCTTCTTCGTCGACCCGCGGGTGGTCCGCGGCACCCGCTGGATCACCGGGGCGAACGTGGCCGGCAAGCACGTCTACGACCTCACGGCCGGGCGCGACTTCGCCTGGGACGGCGTCCTCGAGTGCGCCGAGGTCCGGGCCGGCGACCCCGCGCCGGACGGCTCCGGCCCGCTCGAGGCGGCCCGCGGCATCGAGATGGGCCACATCTTCCAGCTGGGCCGCAAGTACGCCGAGGCCCTCGGGCTGAAGGTCCTGGACCGCAACGGCAAGCTCGTCACCGTGACCATGGGCTCCTACGGGATCGGCGTGACCCGCGCGGTGGCCGCCCTGGCCGAGGCCTACCACGACGACAAGGGCCTGCTCTGGCCCCGTCAGGTCGCCCCGGCCGACGTCCACGTGGTCGCCACCGGCAAGGGGCCCGAGGTGCTCGAGGAGGCCGAGCGGATCGTCGCCGAGCTCGAGGCCGAGGGCATCGAGGTGCTCTTCGACGACCGCCCCAAGGTCTCCCCGGGCGTGAAGTTCGGCGACGCCGAGCTGCTCGGCGTGCCCACCGTGCTGGTGGTCGGCCGCGGGCTCAAGGACGGCCTGCTGGAGCTCAAGGACCGCGCGAGCGGCACCAGCGAGGACGTGGCCCGGGACGGCATCGCCGCGGTGGTCTCCGCAGCCGTGCGCGGCTGAGCCCGTGGACCAGCTCGAGGGCTGGCTGGGGGCCTCCGGCCTGGAGCAGGTGGAGCCCGGCGTGGTGGTCCTGCTGGTCGCCGCCGGGCTCGCCGCCGGGTTCATCGACGCCGTGGTCGGCGGCGGCGGGCTGCTGCAGCTGCCCGTGGTGCTCATGGTGCCCGGGATCAGCCCGGTCCAGGCGCTGGCGACCAACAAGATGGGCTCCGTGTTCGGCACGGCCACCAGCGCGCTGACGTTCTACCGCCGCACCTCCCCGGACCTGCGCACGGCCCTGCCCATGGCCGGGGTCGCGCTGGCCGGCAGCTTCGGCGGCGCGGCCCTGGCCGCGTCCCTGCCGGAGGAGGTGTTCCGGCCCATCATCCTCGCGGCGCTGGTGGCCGTGCTGCTCTTCACCGTCGCCCAGCCGACCGTCGGTCAGCTCACCGAGCTGCGCCACAGCGGGGCGCGGCACTACGGGACGGCCATGGTGATCGGCACGGTCATCGGCTTCTACGACGGCGTGATGGGCCCGGGCACCGGGTCGTTCCTGGTGATCGCCATGATCACGCTGCTGGGCTACAGCTTCCTGGCCGCGAGCGCGAAGGCGAAGATCGTCAACCTGGCCACCAACGTGGGCGCCCTGCTGTTCTTCTTCGGGCACGGCTCGGTGCTGTGGGGCCTGGGGCTGCTGCTGGGCCTGTCCAACATGGTGGGCGGCTACCTCGGGGCGCGCACCGCCGTGGCCCGCGGCAACCGGTTCATCCGGGTCGTGTTCCTGAGCGTGGTCTCGCTGCTGATCCTCAAGCTGGGCGTCGACGTGCTCCGCGGGGCCTGACGCCCGGGCCTGCCTCCCTGGCCTGATCCCGGGGGCCTGATCACCGGGTCTGCCCCCGGCGGGGCGGTGGCCCGGCCGGCTCCCTGCGGCGGGACACCCGGGCCGCCCCGGGGCGATGCCGGGGCGAGGCCTGCCGCGCGTCACGGTGCGCGGGACGCGGTGGAACGGTCGTCGGGGAGCACCCCGGGCAGGGCGTCCACCTCGCCGCCGAGCTCCGCGCGGAGCGTGCCGGCCCGCTCGAGCGCCTGCAGCGCCCAGCAGCGTGTCGCCGGCTCGCCCTGGGCGAGGGCGTGCGCGGCGGCCTCCTGCACGTCGCCGGCCGCCGCTGCGGCACCCCGCAGGGGGTCCTCCGCGATGTCCCCGGGCAGGACGTAGGCGCCGGCCCGCAGCCCGGGCTCGGCCGCGAGCACGCCGCGCGCCACGGGTGCCCCCAGCAGGTCCGCCACGTCCGCGCGGGCCTGCCGCAGCGGACCGTCCGCCGGCGCGCCGGCCGGCGCGGCGCGGGCGGCCAGCGCCTCGAGGGTGTAGCCGGCCCGGTCCAGCGCGGACCACAGTGCCGCCGCGGCGGGCGTCGTCGCCCCGGAGCCGGGGTCCGCGCCGGGCGTGCACAGCTCCGGGGCCCCGGCGTCCCCGCCCAGCTGCCCGGCCGTGGTCGCCCGCGAGGCCGCGACGGCGCCGAGGACGCGGGCCAGGGCGGGGTCCTCGGCGTCCAGGGCGTCCCGGGCCAGGGCGCCGGCCGAACGCGCCAGGGCGCCGGCGAGGTCCTCGGTGTCCGCCGGAGCGCCGGGTCCGGCGGCGTCCGCGGGGGCGAGGTGCGCGGCCCGGCCCCCGGGCGCCGGGCCGAGGGCGGCGAGCTGGCGGTCCAGGTCGGCGCGCACGGCAGCCCCCTCCTCGAGGGCCTCCAGGGACGGGTGCGCCAGCAGCGCCTCCGTGCGCGACCACGCGTCCGCCCGCGCCACCTCGTCCGGGGGCACCGGCCGCGCCGCGCCGAGCCACCAGCCGCCGACCGCGGCGAGGAGCACCACCAGCACCGCGAGCAGCGGCGGGAGCGCCCGGCGGGCGGGCGTGCGGGGATCGGTCACCGGGGGCTCCTGGGCGGGGGGAGGGGGAAGGGCGGGGTCCCGGTTCATCATAGGATCTGCAGGAGCGACCCCGCCCGACCCGACAGCACCAGGAGATCCCCGTGAGCGAGCAGAGCAGCACCGGACCCGACGACCGCCGGCGGCTGGCCGAGCTGATCGGACCGGTCGTGGAGGAGGCGGGCCTGGTCCTGGAGGACGTCGCCCTGAAGCCGAGCGGGACCGGGCTGGTGCTGCAGGTGCTCGTCGACCTCCCCGAGGACCGCACCGACAGCGTGGACATCGACCGGATCGCCGAGGTGGCCCGCGCGGTCTCGGACGCGCTGGACCGCGACGACCCCGTGCCCGGGTCCGCCTACGAGCTGGAGGTCTCCTCCCCGGGGGCCACCCGGGAGCTCACCGAGCCCCGGCACTGGCGGCGCTCGCTCGGGCGGCTGGTGCGCGTCACCCCCCTGGAGGGGGAGAAGTTCACCGCCCGGCTGCTGGAGGTGGCGCCGGACGGCGTGGTCCTGCAGCGCAGCCACCAGGCGAAGAAGGGCATGCCCGCCCGGCTGCTCGACCCGGAGCGGTGGCCGTTCGACCGCGTGCGCCGGGCCAAGGTGGAGGTCGAGTTCACGGACTGAGCGCCCCGGAGCACCCCCGGGCGAGTGTAAGATGTGCCGTTGACGCCGCGGCGCCCACCGGCGCCGCGGTCCGCAGTGCGACGACAACCGAGTACAACGAACGAGTGTGCGAACACGACCCGTGGCAGCGCTCCGTCCTCACCGACGGCGCGCTGTTTCGTCCCCGGGGTCGACACGTGAGGAAGGCCGGACATGGACATCGATATGAGCACCCTCCGACTGCTGGAGCGTGAGCGCGACATCCCCGTGGACCTGCTCATCCCCACGATCGAGCAGGCCCTCCTGCTGGCCTACCAGAAGAGCCCCGGGGCGCTGCCGGGCGCCCGCGCCGAGATCGAGCGCCGGACCGGGCACGTGACCATCTGGGCCCCCGAGCTCGACGAGGACGGCGAGGCGATCGGGGAGTTCGACGACACCCCGGCCGGCTTCGGGCGGATCGCGGCCTCCACGGCCCGCCAGGTGATCCTGCAGCGCCTGCGCGACGTCGAGGACGACGCCGTGCTGGGTCACTTCAAGGGCCGCGAGGGCGAGATCGTCTCCGGGCAGATCCAGCAGGGCCACAACCCGCACATGGTGCAGGTGGACCTCGGCACCGTGGAGGGCGTGCTGCCCCCGCACGAGCAGTCCCCGGGCGAGAAGTACCTGCACGGGTCCCGGATCCGGACCTTCGTGGTGGAGGTCAAGCGCGGTATGAAGGGCCCGTCCATCACGCTGTCCCGCTCCCACCCCGACCTCGTGCGCCGGCTCTTCGAGATGGAGGTGCCGGAGATCGCCGACGGCTCCGTGGAGATCATGGCCGTGGCCCGCGAGGCCGGGCACCGCACCAAGATCGCCGTGCGCGCCACCCAGGGCGGGATCAACGCCAAGGGCGCCTGCATCGGCGAGATGGGCTCCCGGGTGCGCGCGGTGATGAGCGAGCTGCACGACGAGAAGATCGACATCGTGGACTGGTCCGACGACCCGGCCCGCTGCATCGCCAACGCCCTGTCCCCGGCCAAGGTGTCCCGGGTCACCGTGCTGGACGAGCGCGCCCGCTCCTCCCGCGCCGTCGTCCCCGACTCCCAGCTGTCCCTGGCCATCGGCAAGGAGGGGCAGAACGCCCGCCTCGCCGCGAAGCTCACCGGCTGGAAGATCGACATCGTCCCCGAGTCGAAGGCGGCAGCGCGGGCCTGAGCCCGCCCCCGGGGACGGGCCGCGCGCCGCCGTGCGGGGTCCCGTCCCGGGTCCTCCCCCGCCCGGTTTCGGCTCAGGGCCGTCCCCGGGATAGACTGGTCCACGGTCAGATCGTTGGTGGTCCCTGTCCGGCGCCGGATCCCCGGCCCGCGCGAGCCGTCCCGACGTCCCGCCGCGAGACGAGGAGCCCTGAGTGAGTGCGGACTCCCGTCGCACGTGCATCGGATGCCGGGCCACCGACCACCCTGACCAGCTCGTACGCGTGGTGACCGAGCCGGACGACGGCGGCCGAAAGGCCGTGCTCGACCGGACCGGGCGCCTCGGCGGTCGTGGAGCCTGGCTCCACCCCTCACGCGAGTGCCTGGACACGGCCCTGCGCCGGCGCGCCTTCCGGCGCGCGTTCCGGGCCCCCGTGGACACCGAGGGGATCGCCCCCGAGCTGGACGCCCTGCTGTCCTCACGGACGGCCCGGCGACCGGGCGCACGAGTGCCGACCACAGCCGTCCCCGGACGGCAGCCCGCGCGGTCCGACCGGACCGGTGACCACGTCCGCACGCGGGTCAGAACTGGAAAGCGAGTCAGAGAACCGATGGAAAACCGATGAGTGCCCAGCGATGAGTGCTTCGTTGTGCTCTGCCTACGGCCTCCTGGGCCGGCGCGCCGTCGTCGACGGCCGACACCCCGGGAGCCTCAACGGAAAATAAGTGGTTCGTGCCTGTTTCGGTGCGGACCGAGACAGGAGAGAAGTGGCCAAGCCCCGCGTTCACGAGCTCGCGAAAGAGCTCGGAATAACGTCCAAGGAAGCGATCACCACGCTTCAGACCCTGGGTGAGTTCGTCCGAGGCGCGTCCTCGACCGTCGAGCCCCCCGTCGCCAAGAAGCTGCGCTCGGCGTTCGCCGACAAGGCGGACAAGGCCGCCGCGGCCCCCGCCCGCCCGGCCGGCGGCAGCGCGCCGTCCCCCGCGAAGTCGGGCCGTCCCGCACCCCGGCCCGGCACGCCCGCCAAGCCGGGCTCCGCCGCGCCCAGCCCGGGCACGGCCGCCGAGAAGCCGGCCGAGAAGCCGGCCGCCAGGCCCGCCCAGCAGGCCCCCGCGCAGCCCCAGCAGCCGGCGGCCCGCGCCGAGCAGCCGCCCGCCGCGGAGCGTCCCGCGCCGCAGCGTCCCGCCTCGCCGGGCGCCAAGGCACCCAGCCCCGGGCCCCGCCCGGGCAACAACCCGTTCGCCACCCAGCAGGGGATGTCCCGCGGCGGGGCGCCCCGTCCGGGCGCTGCCGCGCCGCGCCCCGGCGCCGCCGCTCCCCGTCCGGGCTCGGCCGGGCCCCGTCCCGGCGGGCCCCGTCCCGGCGGTCCCCGCCCGGGCAACAACCCGTTCGCCGCCCAGCAGGGCATGCGCACGGGTCGCCCCGAGCGCCCGGGCGGTCCGCGCCCGCAGGGCCAGGGCGGTCCCCGTCCGCAGGGCCAGGGCGCGGCCGGCCCGCGTCCGCAGGGCCAGGGCGGTCCCCGTCCCCAGGGCGGCCCCCGCCCCGGCGGCGCCCGTCCCAGCCCGAACATGATGCCCGGCCACACCTCCGGCGTGGCCCCGATCGGCTCCCGGCCGGCCGCCGGCGGAGCCGGCCCCCGGCGCGGCGGTCCCGGCGGCGGCGGCGGGTTCTCCCGTCCCGGCGGCGGCCCCGGCCGCGGCGGCCGCGGCGGCACCCAGGGCGCCTTCGGGCGCGGCGGTGCGCGCGGCAAGCAGCGCAAGTCGAAGCGGGCGAAGCGCCAGGAGCTCGAGCAGATGAAGGCCCCGTCCGTCGGTGGCGTCTCCGTGCCCCACGGCGACGGCACCACGGTCGTGCGGCTGCGCCGCGGCGCGTCCCTGACGGACTTCGCCGAGAAGATCAACGCGAACCCGGCCTCCCTCGTCACGGTGCTCATCCACCTCGGCGAGATGGCCACCCAGACGCAGTCCCTCGACGAGGACACCTTCCAGCTGCTGGGCGCCGAGCTCGGGTACAAGATCCAGGTCGTCTCCCCGGAGGACGAGGAGCGCGAGCTCTTCGAGTCCTTCGACATCGACCTGGAGGCGGAGGCCGCGGCCGAGGGCGACGACGTGCTCGAGGCGCGCCCGCCGGTCGTGACCGTCATGGGCCACGTCGACCACGGCAAGACCCGCCTGCTCGACGCCATCCGCAACACCAAGGTGATCGAGGGGGAGGCCGGTGGCATCACCCAGCACATCGGCGCCTACCAGATCGAGACCGAGGTGGACGGCCAGGAGCGGCAGATCACCTTCATCGACACCCCGGGCCACGAGGCGTTCACCGCCATGCGTGCCCGTGGCGCCCAGGTGACGGACATCGCCGTGCTCGTGGTCGCCGCGGACGACGGCGTCATGCCGCAGACGGTCGAGGCGCTCAACCACGCCCAGGCCGCCGGTGTGCCGATCGTGGTGGCGGTCAACAAGATCGACAAGCCCGAGGCGAACCCGGAGAAGATCCGCGGTCAGCTCACCGAGTACGGCCTGGTCCCGGAGGAGTACGGCGGCGACACCATGTTCGTCGACGTCTCGGCCCGCCAGAACCTGAACATCGACGACCTGCTGGACGCGATCGTGCTGACCGCGGACGGTGCGCTCGAGCTGCAGGCGAACCCCAACAAGGACGCCCGCGGCGTGGCCATCGAGGCGAACCTGGACAAGGGCCGCGGTGCGGTCTCGACCGTGCTCGTGCAGTCCGGCACGCTGCGCGTCGGCGACGCGATCGTCGCCGGCGCCGCGTACGGCCGCGTGCGCGCCATGTTCGACGAGAACGGCAAGTCGGTCGAGGAGGCCGGTCCCTCGCGGCCGGTTCAGGTCCTCGGTCTGGACTCGGTGCCCCGCGCCGGCGACACGTTCCTGTCCACCCCGGAGGAGCGCACCGCCCGGCAGATCGCGGAGAAGCGCCAGGCGGCGGACCGCAACGCGCTGCTCGCCAAGCGCCGCAAGCGGATCACCCTGGAGTCCTTCGACGAGGCCGTGGCCGCGGGCAAGATCGACACGCTCAACCTCATCATCAAGGGCGACGTGTCCGGTGCCGTCGAGGCGCTGGAGGACTCGCTGCTCAAGATCGACGTGGGCGAGGAGGTCCAGCTGCGCGTCATCCACCGCGGTGTGGGCGCGATCACCCAGAACGACGTCAACCTGGCGACCGTCGACAACGCCATCATCATCGGCTTCAACGTCCGTCCCGCCGAGCGCGTGACGGAACTGGCCGACCGCGAGGGCGTCGAGATGAAGTTCTACTCGGTGATCTACAACGCCATCGACGACGTCGAGAGCGCGCTCAAGGGCATGCTCAAGCCGGAGTACGAGGAGGTGGATCTCGGCACCGCCGAGATCCGCGAGGTGTACCGCTCCTCCAAGTGGGGCAACATCGCCGGTGCCTACATCACCAAGGGCACCATCCGCCGCAACTCCAAGGCCCGGCTGGTCCGGGACGGCAGCGTCGTGGCGGAGAACCTCACGATCGACTCGCTGCGCCGGTTCAAGGACGACGCGACCGAGGTCCGCGAGGGCTACGAGTGCGGTATCGGGCTCGGCTCCTTCAACGACATCCGTGAGGGCGACCTCATCGAGACGTGGGAGATGCGCGAGAAGCCGCGCGCCTGACCCGTCCCCGGCCCCGCGCCCCGCGCGCGGGGCCGCCGCGGCGGCACGGACGGGCCCCGTGCCCGTCCGTGCCGCCGCCACCGTGTGCACCACAGCACCACTGAGCGACGGCACACCGAACGACAGCACCCCCGAGGAACCGAGGAGCACCCACCATGGCTGACGCAGCACGCGCCGCCCGACTCGCCGACCGGATCAAGGTGGTCGTGGCCCAGGCGCTCGAGCGCCGGGTCAAGGACCCCCGGCTCGGCTTCGTGACCATCACGGACGCCCGGGTGACCAACGACCTGCAGCACGCGACGCTGTACTACACGGTCTTCGGCACCGCGGAGGAGCAGGAGAGCACCCGCGCGGCCCTGGAGTCCGCCAAGGGCGTCCTGCGCAGCGAGGTCGGCCGCAACATCACGGCCCGCCTCACCCCGACCCTCACGTTCGTCCCGGACGAGATCCCCGTCAACGCCTCCCACCTGGAGGAGGTGCTGCGCGCCGCCAAGGAGAAGGACGCCGAGGTCGCCGCGCAGGCCGCCTCGGCCACCTGGGCGGCGGGGGAGGACCCCTACCGCAGGCCGGCCGAGGAGGACGACGAGTCCTCCCCGTCCCGCTGAGCGCGGCAGGCACCGGACCGGTGGCCCGCGCCCCGCACGACGTCCCGAGCCCGGACCCGTCCCTGCCGACGGTGTCCGGGCTCGTGGTCGTGGACAAGCCCACCGGCTGGACCAGCCACGACGTCGTCGCCCGGATGCGCCGGCTCGCCGGCACCCGGAAGGTCGGCCACGCCGGGACCCTGGACCCCATGGCCACCGGGGTCCTGGTGGTGGGCGTCGAGAAGGCCACCCGGCTGCTGACCTGGGTGGTCGGCCAGGACAAGACCTACGAGGCCACCCTGCGGCTGGGCCAGGCGACGGTGACCGACGACGCCGAGGGCGAGCTGGTCGCCGCGGCGGAGCCCGCCGCCGTCGAGGCCGTCACCGACGAGGCCGTGACCGCGGCGGTCGCCCGCCTCACCGGTGCCATCGAGCAGGTCCCCGCCAAGGTCAGCGCCATCAAGGTCGACGGCCGGCGGGCCTACGCCCAGGTGCGGGCCGGGCGGGACGTGGAGCTCGCGGCCCGTCCCGTGACGGTCTCGGCCTTCGACGTGCACCGCATCACCCGGACCCGCGACGACGCCGGCCGGCCCGTCCTCGACGTTGACGCCACCGTCTCCTGCAGCACCGGCACCTACGTGCGCGCCCTGGCGCGCGACCTCGGCGAGGCCCTGGGGGTCGGCGGGCACCTCACCGCCCTGCGCCGCACCCGCGTGGGCGCGCTGACCCTCGAGCACGCCTCCACCCTGGACCAGCTCGCGGCCGACGTCGCCGCGGGCCGCCCCCTGCCCGTGACCACCCTGGAGCAGGCCGCGGCCGGGCTCTTCCCCGTCCGCCGGCTCACGGCCGCCGAGGCCGGGGACCTCGCCGACGGGCGCCGGATCGGGCCCTCCGCCGGGGACCCGGAGGAGGGCCCCCTCGACAACGACGCCGTCACCGCCGGCCTCGCCCCGGACGGACGGCTCGTCGCCCTGCTCCAGGACCGGGGCGACCGCGGTGCCCGCATGGCCAAGCCCGTGCTCGTGTTCCTGCCGGGGGAGCGGTTTTCCGCCGCCCCCGGGACGACCGCCCGGCCGGGGCGGGACCGCTGATGCTGTGGGGCTACGACGGCTGGTTCTGGGCCGCGGTCCTGCTCGGCGGGGCGTCCTTCCTGGTGTGCGTGGTGCAGGCCCTGCGGGGCCGGCGGCCCGACGACTGGACCCAGGGCTCCGTGCTGCTGCTGGAGGCCTTCCTGCTCGCCTACGCGGTGGGCTCGGTCGTCATGCACGTGCTGGGCCCCGCGCCCACCGGCTCGGCCCTGGAGTACTGGGGCTACCTGCTGACCGCGCTGCTCATCCCCGCCGGGACCTTCGTGTGGTCGCTCGTGGAGCGCTCGGCCTGGTCCAACTACGTGCTCGCCGCCGCAGGGCCCGTGGTGGCGATCATGGTCTACCGCATGAACTTCATCTGGTACTACCAGTGAGCCCCCGCCCACCGTCCGCCCCGCCCGACCAGGAGACCGCCCGATGACCCACCACCCCGAGCCCGGCCGCACCCGGCTGCAGCAGCGCTTCGGCCCCCGGGAGGGCGGCGTGCGCGCCGACCGGAAGTCCTCGGGCTTCGGCCGTCTCGTCGTGGTGGTCTACGCGGTGTTCTCGCTGTCGGCCGGGGTCCGGTCCCTGTACCAGATCCTCACCGACTTCGGCGCCGCCCCGCTGCCGTACCTGCTCTCCGCCTTCGCCGCGGCGGTGTACGTGCTGGCCACGGTGGCCCTCGCCCGGCCCGGCGCCCGCTGGCACCGCGTGGCCGTGGCGGCGGTGCTGGTCGAGCTGTGCGGAGTGCTCGGCGTGGGGCTGCTCTCGGTGCTCGCCCCGCAGCTCTTCCCCGAGGCCAGCGTGTGGTCGCACTTCGGCCAGGACTACGGCTACGTGCCCCTGGTCCTGCCCCTGGTCGGCCTCGCGTGGCTGTGGCGCTCCCGTCCCCGGGCCGGCGCCCCGGGGGCCTGAACTCCCCGCCGGGGGCGCCCGGCCCGACCCCGCGCCGGGCGGCCGCCGGCAGCGGGTAGGCTCGTGCGCGGGCCGGAGCGCCCCGCGCCGCACCCCTCCCGAAAGGACCACGCCCATGCCCGCACGCCCCGACGGCGCCGGAGACTACGACGTCCCCGTCCTCACCGACGGGACCGTGGTCCTGCGCCGGCTCGACGAGCGCGACGTCCCGCAGCTGGCCCGCAACTGCGCGGATCCCGCGGCCGCCGAGTTCACCACCGTGCCGCTGGGCTACACGGAGTCCGACGCCCGCTGGTACGTCGAGCACTTCGTCCCCGAGGCCTGGCGGGCGGGCCGCGAGTACAACTGGGCCGCCGCCGACGCCGCGACCGACCGCCTCTACGGGACCGTGGGGTTCAACGCGCTGCGCGGCACCACCGCCGACGTCGGGCTCAACTTCGGCCCGCACGCCCGGGGCACCGGGGCCGCCGAGGCCGCCTGCCGGCTGCTGCTCGAGCACGGCTTCGAGCACCTGGGCCTGACCTATGCTTACTGGGTGGCGAAGGTCCCCAACTGGGCCAGCCGCAAGCTCGCGTGGAAGCTGGGATTCCGCTCGCCGGTGCGCATCGACGGGTTCATGGAGCAGCGCGGCGCCTCCGTGGACGCCTGGATCCTCACCCTCGGAGCCGACGACCCCCGCGCCCCCCGCACCCCCTGGGACGGCCCGCCCCCGCCCGGCGCCCCGCGCTGACCCCCGTCCCGTTCCTGCCTGCCCCGATCCTGCGAGGAGAACCGTGTTCCGCTGGCGAGATCTCTCTGACGTCCCCCCGGGCTTCGGCCCGTCGGTGGTCACCCTCGGCAACTTCGACGGCGTCCACCGGGGCCACCAGCAGGTGATGTCCCAGCTCGTCAGCTCCGCCCGCGAGCGCGGCTGGGCCTCGGTCGTGGTGACCTTCGACCCGCACCCCGCCCAGGTGCACCGGCCCGACAGCCCGCCGGGGCTGATCATGGGCACCGAGGACAAGCTCGACGCCCTCGAGCAGACCGGGGCGGACGCCGTGCTCGTGCTGCGGTACACCCTGGAGTTCGCCGAGCAGACCACCGAGGAGTTCGTGCTGGGCACCCTCGTCGGGCCGCTCGGCGCCCGCTGCCTGGTGGTCGGCTCCGACACCCGCCTGGGCCGGGGCAACTCCGGCAACATCGACACGCTGCGGGAGCTGGGGGAGCGGCACGGCTTCGAGGTGCGGGTGGTCGACGACCTGCTCGACCCGCTGGACGGCGAGGACTCCCGGCACGCCCCGCCGGGGGAGCGGCGCTGCTCGTCGACGTGGATCCGCTCCTGCCTGCAGGCCGGGGACGTGCGCGCCGCCGCCCGGCTGCTCGGGCGCAACCACCGGGTGCGCGGGGAGGTGGTGCACGGGGCGGCCCGGGGGCGGGAGCTGGGCTACCCCACGGCCAACCTGTCCGCGGCGACGGCCGGCTTCGTCCCCGCGGACGGCGTCTACGCCGGGTGGCTGGTCGACGCCCACGGCACCCGCTGGCCCACCGCGATCTCCGTGGGCTCCAACCCCACGTTCGAGAACGTCCCGCGCCAGGTGGAGGCCCACGTCATCGACCGCCCCGCGGAGCGGGTCGAGGACTTCGACCTCTACGGCCAGGACGTGGTCGTCGAGTTCGTGGAGCGGTTGCGCGGGATGGTCGCCTACGAGGGCGTCGACAAGCTCGTGGCGCAGATGGACGAGGACGTGGCCCGCACCCGGCGGATCCTGGCCGCCGAGAGCTGAGCCCCCGGCGGCCCGGCCCTACATCTCCTCGTGGGTGTTCGGGTCGAAGCCCGAGCCGCTGATCCCGGTGTGCAGCATCCGCAGCCGCTGCATCTGCTTTTCGTCGAGCTCCCAGTCGAAGACGTCCAGGTTCTCGGCCATCCGCCGGGTGTCGGAGGTCTTCGGGATCGGCACGGTCCGGGACTGCAGGTGCCAGCGCAGCACGACCTGCGCCGGGGTGCGCCCGGTCCGCCGGGCGATCCGCGCGATCCACTCGTGCTGGAGCACGTCCGTCTTGCGGCCCAGCGGCGACCAGGCCTGCGTGACGATGCGGTGCTCCTCGTGGAACTCCCGCAGCCGCTCCTGCTGGTACTGCGGGTGCATTTCGACCTGGTTCACCGCCGGGGTCGTCCCGGTCTCCGTCACGAGGCGGCGGATGTGCGCCGGGGTGAAGTTGGACACCCCCACCGAGCGGACCAGGCCCTCCTCCTGCAGCTCCAGCATGGTCCGCCACGTCTCCACGTACCGGTCCACCGACGGGTTCGGCCAGTGGATGAGGTAGAGGTCCACGTGGTCGGTGCCCAGCCGCCGCAGCGACCCGTCGAGGGAGCGGCGCACGGCGTCGGTGCCGTGGTCCCGGCCCGGCAGCTTGGTGGTCAGGAACAGCTCGTCGCGGGGCACTCCGGAGGCGGCGATCCCGCGGCCCACCCCGGTCTCGTTGCCGTAGTTCACGGCCGTGTCGACCATCCGGTAGCCGAGCATGAGCGCCTCGGCGACGTTGGCCTCCGCTTCGGCGTCGTCCATGGGGTAGGTCCCCAGGCCGATCGCGGGGATGCGCCGGCCGTCCCGCATCGTGTGCGTGCGGCCGGCGGGCTCGAGGCCCCGGCCCTCGTGGGTGTCCTTGCTCACGGGCTGCTCCTGGTGCTCCGTGCCCGGGCGCGCGTGCGCGCCGGGCCCTGGTCGTGGTGTCCCTCCCATCTTGGCCCACGGCCCCGGGAGCACCCAGCCCAGCGCGCCGCGGGCCGCCCCGCTGGGGTGATCTGCGCGCGTCCGGTAGACTTGACGGCGGTCCGACTGCAGTCCGTGGTTGTCGGACCCCCGGGAGCTCCCGGGACCCGGTGGCGAACCCGCCGACCGGGCCGCACGGTACTGACTCGAACGGAGTTACACGTGGCACTCGACGCCGCCGTCAAGCAGCAGATCATCCAGGACTTCGCCACCCACGAGGGCGACACCGGTTCGCCCGAGGTGCAGATCGCGGTCCTGACCCGCCGGATCGCCGATCTGACGGAGCACCTGAAGCAGCACAAGCACGACCACCACACCCGCCGCGGCCTGATGGCCCTGGTCGGTCGCCGTCGCCGCATGCTGACCTACCTGCACGACACCGACATCACGCGCTACCGCACGCTCATCGAGCGCCTCGGCCTGCGCCGCTAGTCGGCCCCCGGCGGCGTCCCCCCGGTCCCCGGGAGGGCGCCGCCGAGCACCACCCCCGTCCGCCCCGGACGGGTGAGCACCACCGCACACTGCACCACCGAACCCCAGACGGGGCCACCGCGCCGATCATTCGCGGTCCTCGGTAGTGATCTCCGGAAACCGGACGCCCCGCGGGGCCCCGGCGGTCCGTGGATCTCGATCGAAGACCGGGTGGCGCGCGGACCGCCCCGCCGACACGAAACGGAGGTGACCCTTGGAGGGTCCCGAGATCCAGTACGCCGAAGCCGTCATCGACAACGGCTCCTACGGAAAGCGCGTCGTGCGCTTCGAGACCGGCCGCCTCGCCAAGCAGGCCGCCGGCTCCACCCTCGTCTCCATCGACGAGGACACCACCATGCTCTCGGCCACCACGGTGGGCAAGTCCCCCCGCGAGGGCTTCGACTTCTTCCCCCTGACGGTCGACGTCGAGGAGCGCATGTACGCCGCCGGGCGCATCCCCGGCTCGTTCTTCCGCCGCGAGGGCCGCCCCTCCACGGACGCGATCCTCACCTGCCGCCTCATCGACCGCCCGCTGCGCCCGGCCTTCGGCAAGGGCATCCGCAACGAGGTCCAGGTCGTGGTGACGATCCTGTCCATCAACCCGGACGAGATCTACAACACCGTGGCGATCAACGCCGCGTCGATGTCCACGACCCTGTCCGGCATGCCCTTCCAGGGCCCGGTCGGCGGCGTGCGCATGGCCCTGATGGCGGGGGAGAACGGCCAGCACCAGTGGGTGGCCTTCCCGAAGCACTCCCAGCTCGAGAACGCCGTGTTCGACATGGCCGTGGCCGGCCGCGTCGTCACCGGCAGCGACGGCACCGAGGACGTCGCGATCATGATGGTCGAGGCCGAGGCCACCGACAACTCCTGGAACCTGATCAAGAACAACGGCGCCGTGGCCCCCACGGAGGAGCTCGTGGCCCAGGGCCTCGAGGCCGCCAAGCCCGCGATCAAGGCCCTGTGCGACGCCCAGGCCGACCTCAAGGCCCGCGCCGGCAAGCCCGCGATGGAGCTGCCGCGCTTCGGCGGCTTCGGCGACGACGTCAAGGAGGCCGTGGCGGCCGCCGTCGGCACCCGGCTCGCCGAGGTCTACTCGATCGCCGGCAAGCAGGAGCGGGAGGCCGCGACCGACGAGCTGCACCAGTCGACCCTCGCGGAGCTGACCGGGGAGGGCAAGCCCTTCGCGGACCGCAAGGACGAGGTCAACGGCGCCTACCAGGCCCTGACCAAGCAGACCGTGCGCCAGCGGATCCTCACCGAGCAGGTGCGCATCGACGGCCGCGGCCTGACCGACATCCGCCAGCTCACCGCCGAGGTGGAGGTCCTGCCCCGGGTCCACGGCTCGGCGATCTTCGAGCGCGGGGAGACCCAGATCATGGGCGTCACCACGCTGAACATGCTCAAGATGGAGCAGCAGATCGACTCGCTGTCCCCGGTCAAGCACAAGCGCTACGTGCACCACTACAACTTCCCGCCCTACTCCACCGGCGAGACCGGCCGCGTGGGCTCCCCCAAGCGCCGCGAGATCGGCCACGGGGCGCTGGCCGAGCGGGCCATCACCCCGGTGCTGCCCTCCCGCGAGGAGTTCCCCTACGCCATCCGCCAGGTCTCGGAGGCGCTGGGCTCCAACGGCTCCACGTCGATGGGCTCCGTGTGCGCCTCGACCCTGTCGCTGCTCAACGCCGGCGTGCCCCTGCGCGCCCCGGTGGCCGGCATCGCCATGGGCCTGGTCTCGGACGAGGTGGACGGGGAGACCCGCTACGCCGCGCTGACCGACATCCTGGGCGCGGAGGACGCCCTGGGCGACATGGACTTCAAGGTCGCAGGCACCGCCGAGTTCGTGACCGCCATCCAGCTCGACACCAAGCTGGACGGCATCCCCTCCTCCGTCCTGGACGCGGCCCTGACCCAGGCCCGCGAGGCCCGCCTGCACATCCTCGGGGTGCTCAACGCCGCCATCGACCAGCCGGACGAGATGAGCGAGTTCGCCCCGCGCGTGATCTCCGTGACGGTGCCCGTCTCCAAGATCGGCGAGGTCATCGGCCCCAAGGGCAAGATGATCAACCAGATCCAGGAGGACACCGGCACCGACATCTCCATCGAGGACGACGGCACCGTCTACATCGGCGCCACCGACGGCCCCTCGGCGGAGGCGGCCCGCGCGGCGATCAACGCGATCGCCAACCCGCAGGTCCCCGAGGTCGGCGAGCGCTACCTGGGCACCGTGGTGAAGACCACGACCTTCGGCGCCTTCGTCTCCCTGACCCCGGGCAAGGACGGCCTGCTGCACATCTCGGAGCTGCGCAAGCTCAACGAGGGCAAGCGCGTCACCGACGTCGAGGACGTCCTCGGCGTGGGCCAGAAGGTCCAGGTGGAGATCACCAAGGTCGACGACCGCGGCAAGCTCTCGCTGGCCCCGGTGGTCGCCGAGGAGCCCAACGTCTTCCCCGAGGACGACGTCGCGTCCGAGGTCTGAGCCGGGCCCGTCCCGCGCGCAGCCGAGCACGAGCACAGAAAGCAGCACAACTGGATGACGGCAGTCGATCTGCCGCTGGAGGCGGGCGACCGCGGCCCGGGGACCACCCCGGGCCCGGGCGCCCGCCTCTCGGCGGTCCTGAACAGTTCACCGACCACCACCGCCGGGGCGCTGACCGCCGCGGCCGGGGGGTTCACGCACACCCTGCACGAGGGCGAGGGCGGCAACGTGGTGCGGCGCACCGTGCTGCCGTGCGGCGCCCGCGTGCTCACCGAGCGGATGCCGGCCCAGCGCGCCGTGACGGTCGGCTTCTGGGTGGGCGTCGGCTCCCGCGACGAGCAGCCCGGGCGGCTGGGCTCCACCCACTTCCTGGAGCACCTGCTGTTCAAGGGCACCACGCGGCGCTCGGCGCTGCAGATCGCCGAGGCCTTCGACGAGGTGGGCGGGGAGTCCAACGCGGCCACGGCCAAGGAGCACACCTGCTACTACGCCCGGGTGCTCGCCGAGGACCTGCCGATGTCCATCGACGTCATCACCGACATGGTGACCTCGGCCGTCCTCGACCCGGAGGAGCTCGAGCGGGAGCGGGGGGTGATCCTCGAGGAGCTGGCCATGGACAAGGACGACCCCGAGGACGTCGCCTTCGAGGAGTTCACCCAGCGGGTGCTGGGCGAGCACCCGCTGGGGCGGCCGATCGGCGGCACGCCGGAGGAGATCCTGGCCGTGCCCCGCGACGCGGTGCTCGAGCACTACCGGCGGCACTACCGGCCCGAGGGCCTCGTGGTCACGGCCGCCGGCGGGCTCGAGCACGACGTGGTGGTGGCCCTCGTGGCGGAGGCCCTCGGCCGCGCCGGCTGGGACCCGGCCGCCCCGGCCGCCCCGGTGGCCCGGCGCGAGCGCACCCCCGCCCCTCTGGCTCCCGAGTGGGGCGAGCACTTCCTGGAGCGTCCCGTGGAGCAGACCAACGTGCTCGTGGGCCGGCCCGGGATCGTGGCCGGCGACGAGCGCCGCTTCGCGATGACCGTGCTCAACGCCGCGCTGGGCGGCGGGATGTCCTCCCGCCTGTTCCAGGAGATCCGCGAGAAGCGCGGGCTGGCCTACAGCACGTTCTCCTTCTCGGGGGCGTACTCGGACGCGGGCTACTTCGGGATGTACGCCGGGTGCCTGCCGGCGCGCACCGACGAGGTCGTGGCGCTGATGACCGGCGAGCTCGAGACCCTCGCCGCGGACGGGATCGGCGCCGACGAGCTGCGCAAGGTGGTCGGCCAGCTCGGCGGCGGCACGGTGCTCGCCCTGGAGGACACCGGCTCGCGGATGTCGCGGCTGGGCTCGGCGGAGCTGAAGTCGGGGGAGTTCCTCGACATCGACGAGTCGCTGGACCGGGTGCGCTCCGTGACCCCGGAGCAGGTCCGGGAGCTCGCCGGGTGGCTCGCCGAGGGCCCCGTGGTCACCACCATCGTGGCGCCCTCCCGCCGCTGACCGCCGACCCCGCACCCCGTGTGACCTAGAGTTGGAGCCATGACCGAGAGCACCGCCCCCGAGACCACCGACGCCGCGGCGTCCGTCCCCGCCGAGGTGCGGGTCGCCGTGCTCGGCGCCCGCGGCCGGATGGGCAGCGAGGCCGTGCAGGCGGTGCGCCGCGCCGAGGGCCTGCAGCTCGTGGCCGAGCTCGGGCGGGAGGACTCCCTGCAGGCCCTGGTCGCCGCCGGCGCCGAGGTGGTGGTCGACCTCACGGTCCCCTCCGCCACGGAGGCCAACGTCCGCTTCGCCGTGGAGCACGGCATCCACTGCGTGGTGGGCACCACCGGCTGGGACGCCGAGCGGCTGGACCGGCTCGAGGTGCTCCTGGCCGAGCACCCCGGGGTGGGCGTGCTGATCGCCCCCAACTTCTCGGTCGGGGCGGTGCTGGCCATGCGCTTCTCCGCCCAGGCCGCCCGGTTCTTCGAGTCGGTGGAGATCGTCGAGCTGCACCACCCGGACAAGGTCGACGCCCCCTCCGGCACCGCCGCGCGCACCGCGGCCCTCGTCGGCGAGGCCCGGCGGGCCGCCGGGGTGGCGCCGTCGCCCGACGCCACCGAGCACGACCCGGCCGGCGCGCGCGGGGCGCTCGTCGACGACGTCCGGGTGCACTCCGTGCGCCTGCGCGGGCTGGTGGCCCACCAGGAGACCCTGCTGGGCGGCGTGGGGGAACAGCTCACCATCCGGCACGACTCCTTCGACCGGATCTCCTTCATGACCGGCGTGGTCCTCGGCGTGCGCGAGGTGGGCTCCCACCCGGGGCTCACGCACGGCCTCGAGGGCTACCTCGACCTGGGGCTGTGACCGGATGAGCTCGTTGCGCCTCTGGGGCTGGCTGCTGCTCGCGGCGGGCGCCCTGACCCTGTGGCTGCTCCCCGTCCCGGACGGCTCGAAGCTGTGGATCCTCGCGGTGCTCGTCTTCGCCGGCGTCTTCACGCTGCTGGAGTCCACGAGCCGGGCCAAGGCGCTGGCCGCGGCCATGACCGCCCTGCTCGTCGTCTACCTCGCCCTGAGCCTGCACCGCGCGGCCCTGCTGCTGGGCACCGAGGGCTGGATCCCCAAGGCCTTCGGCCTCGCCCTGCTGGTGCTGCCGGCCGTGGGCGTCTGGGCGCTCGTGCGCGAGGTCCTCTTCGGCGTCCGCACCGAGCAGCTCGGCCGCACCCTGGAGGCGGAGGGCGGTCTGCCGGCGGACGACCTGCCGCGCACCCCGGGCGGCCGGATCGTGCGCGAGGCCGCCGACGAGCGGTTCCACGTCCACCGCGCGCAGACCGAGGAGGACCCCGGGGACTGGCGCAACTGGTACCGGCTCTCCCTGGCCTACGCCGCCGCCGGGGACCGCCGCCGCGCCCGCTCGGCGATGCGCGACGCCGTGGCCCTGTCCCGCGGGCGCCCGGCCCGCAACGTGGAGGCCGCCGGCCCGGCCGGCGACGGCCAGGACTGATCCGTGGCCGCCGCGACCCGCCCCGACGGCGGCCCCGGGCTCCGCCCGCCCCGGAGCGGAGCCCGGCACGGAGACGGTAGCCTGGGCCCATGACTGACTTCGCCACGTCCTCCGCCGCCGACCGCCCCGCCACCCCGGACAAGCCCCTGTTCGGGACGCTGCTCACCGCGATGATCACCGTCTTCGCCGAGGACGGCTCCGTGGACCTGGAGGGCACCGCGGCCGTGGCGGAGCGCCTCGTCGACGACGGCTGCGACGGCCTGGTGGTCTGCGGGACCACGGGCGAGTACTCGACCATGACCGACGAGGAGAACCTCTCCGTGTTCCGCGCGGTCAAGGACGCCGTGGGCTCCCGCGTGCCGCTGCTGGCCGGCACCGGCTCCAACGACACCGAGCACTCCCGCTACCTCTCTCGCGCGGCCGAGAAGATCGGCATGGACGGGCTGCTCATCGTCACCCCGTACTACAACAAGCCCACCCAGACCGGCGTCGAGGCGCACTTCCGCAGCCTCGCCGACTCCGTGGACCTGCCGATCATGCTCTACGACATCCCCGGCCGCGCCGGCGTCCCCATCGCCACCGAGACGCTGATCTCCCTCGCGGGCCACCCCAACATCGTGGCCGTCAAGGACGCCAAGGCGGACCTCTTCGCCGCCACCCGGGTGCTGGCCGAGACCGACCTGCTCTACTACTCCGGCGACGACGGGCTGACCCTGCCGTGGATGTCCATCGGCGCCGCCGGCCTGGTCGGTGTCACCACGCACGTGGCCACCGGCGAGTACCGCCGGCTCATCGACGCCGTGCGCGCCGGCGACCTCCGCACGGCCCAGCGCATCAACCTGGACCTCGAGCCCGTGGTCCGCGCCACCATGACCCGCGCCCCCGGCGCCGTGGCGGCCAAGACGATCCTCATGTGGCAGGGCAAGCTGCCGCACAACACCGTGCGGCTGCCGCACGTCCCACCCACGGAGGCCGAGGCCGCCCTGATCCGCGCGGATCTGGAGGGCTCGATCGTCTCCGGCACCATCGAATGACGAAAGAGTCACATGACCCAATGGCACACTGACCTGTCCGCTCCCCCCGCCCTCGGCAAGGACGCGCTGCGCGTCGTCCCACTGGGCGGGCTGGGCGAGGTCGGCAGAAACATGACGGTGTTCGAGATCAACGGGCAGCTGCTCGTGATCGACTGCGGGGTCCTCTTCCCCGAGGAGACCCAGCCCGGCGTGGACCTGATCCTGCCGGACATCAACTACATCATCGACCGGCTCGACGACGTCGTGGCCGTCGTGCTCACGCACGGGCACGAGGACCACATCGGCGCCGTGCCCTACCTGCTCAAGCGCCGGCCGGACATCCCCGTCATCGGCTCCCAGCTCACGCTCGCGCTCATCGAGGCGAAGCTGCAGGAGCACCGCATCAAGCCCTACACCATGGCGGTGCGGGAGGGGCAGGTCGAGCGGCTCGGCGAGTTCGAGGTCGAGTTCGTCGCCGTGAACCACTCCATCCCCGACGCGCTGGCCGTGTTCCTGCGCACCCGGGCCGGCACCGTGCTGCACACCGGCGACTTCAAGATGGACCAGCTGCCCCTCGACGGCCGGATCACCGACCTGCGCCACTTCGCCCGGCTCGGGGAGGAGGGCGTGGACCTGTTCCTCACCGACTCCACCAACGCCGAGGTCCCCGGCTTCACCCCCACGGAGAAGCACATCGGCCCGGTGCTGGCCGACGTGATCGGCCGGGCCCCCAAGCGCGTGGTCGTGGCGTCCTTCTCCTCCCACGTCCACCGGGTGCAGCAGGTGCTCGACGCCGCCGCCGAGCACGGGCGCAAGGTCGTCTTCATGGGCCGCTCCATGGTGCGCAACATGACCATCGCCGAGAAGCTCGGCTACCTCGAGGTCCCGCCGAACACCCTGGTCGACCAGAAGAGGATCGACGACCACGCCGACTCCCAGCTGGTCATCATGTGCACCGGCTCGCAGGGCGAGCCGATGGCCGCGCTGTCGCGGATGGCCAACGGGGACCACAAGGTCCAGCTCACCGAGGGGGACACCGTGATCCTCGCGTCCTCGCTCATCCCGGGCAACGAGAACTCCGTGTTCCGGATCATCAACGGGCTCATGCGCCTGGGCGCGAACGTCGTGCACAAGAGCAACGCCAAGGTCCACGTCTCCGGGCACGCCGCCGCCGGGGAGCTGCTGTACTGCTACAACATCATCGAGCCCGAGTACGTGATGCCGGTGCACGGCGAGGTCCGCCACCTCATCGCCAACGGCAAGCTCGCCGAGGAGACGGGCGTCCCGACCGACCACGTGCTGCTGGCGGAGAACGGCACCGTGGTGGACATGACCGCCGGCCAGGTCCGGATCACCGGGCAGGTCGAGTGCGGGGACGTCTACGTGGACGGCTCCTCCGTGGGCACCATCACCGACGCCGACCTCAAGGACCGCCTGGTGCTGGCCGAGGAGGGCTTCATCTCGGTGATCACCGTGGTCAACCGCGACACCGGCAAGGTCGTCTCCGGCCCCGACGTGCACGCGCGGGGCGTGGCCGAGGACGACGAGGTCTTCGAGGACATCAAGCCGAGGATCACCGCCGCCCTCGAGGACGCGATCAACCACTCGGGCAAGAACCACACCACCCAGCAGCTCCAGCAGGTGGTGCGCCGCACCATCGGCTCCTGGGTCAGCCGCAAGCTGCGCCGCAAACCCATGATCGTCCCGGTGGTCATCGAGGCCTGAGCCCCGGCCCCCCCGCCCGTGCGGCACCGCGGGCGGGGGGAGGCCGTGGTCTACCCTGGGAGCATGGCGACTCGTACTTCCCCTGCCCGCAAGGGCGCCTCGACGTCGCGTGGCAAGAACAGCACGTCTTCCGCGCGGTCGTCGGGAACCAACCGGAAAACTCCCACCCGCCCCGCCACCGCGGCACGGGGCTCCTCCGCGCGCCCGGCCGACAGCTCGCCGGGAGCCCTGCACGCCCTCGGCGCCGCCCTGCTGTGGTGCGCCCGCGTGATCGGGGGCGCCTGGACGGCCGTCGCCCACGTGGTCGGCGGCGCGGTGCGCCGGATGGGCACCCTGCGCACCGACGTGCCCGCCGAACGGCTGCGGGACGGCGGGGCGCTGTTCCTGCTGCTGCTCGGGCTGCTCAGCGCCGCCGTCGAGTGGTGGAGCCTGCCCGCCGCTCCGGCCGCGTGGGTCGCCGTGCCCGCCGCCGTGGTGCACCAGGTGCTCGCCGGCACCTTCGGCTGGATGGCCCTGGTGCTGCCCCTGCCCCTGGCCGGCTTCGCCCTGCGCCGCTTCCGGCACCCGGAGGAGACCTCCGCCAACAACCGGATCGCCATCGGCCTGGGCGCCGCGGTGGTGGCCGGCTCGGGCCTGGCCCACCTGTTCCTGGGCCGCCCCTCGATGAGCGACGGCCGCGAGGCCCTGGGCACCGCCGGGGGCACCGTCGGCTTCCTCGCCGCCGATCCGCTCAGCGCCCTCGTCACCCCGGTCGGGGCGGGCGCGGTGTTCGTCGCCGTCCTGTTCCTCTCCGTGCTCGTGATCACCGCGACCCCCGTGAACCTCATCGGGCCCCGGCTGAAGCAGGGCTACTGGCGGCTGATGGGCCAGGACGGGCCCGTCTCCGCGACCGACCTGTCCTCCGAGCGCCACGACCGCTCCTACCTCGACGAGCACCACGCGCGCGCGGAGGCCGGCAAGACCCGGCGGCAGAAGCGCCGCGAGCGCAAGGAGGCAGAGGCCGAGCGGCGCGCCCTCGACGGCTACCGCGGGGACGAGGCCTTCGAGCGGGCCGTCGTCGACCAGGAGCGGTCCGGGGCCGAGGCGCCCACCCGCGTCTTCGACGTCGACTCCGCCCGCGCCGCCCGGCGGAGGGCCGCCGCCGGGGCCGCCGCCACCGCGGACCCGGCCGGCACACCTGCCGCCACCGAGCAGACGCCGCAGCAGCCGGCCGGCCCGCGCCCGGGGCAGAAGCGCCCCACCCAGGAGCAGCTCGCCGCCACGAGGCTGCGCCGGGAGCAGGGCCTCGAGCCGGCCGCGGACACGGCCGCCGGCTCCGGCTCCCCGGCGCTCGAGGACGTCGCGGCCGCACCGACGGGCTCGACCTCCGTCACCGCCCGCACGCACACCCCCGAGGCCCCCATCCCGGCCCGGGCCGAGCAGCTCAAGCTCGAGGGGGACATCGCCTACTCCCTGCCCACGCCCGGCGCACTCGTGCAGGGCCCCCCGCCCAAGGAGCGCTCGGAGGCCAACGACGCCGTGGTCGCCGCCCTGACCAGCGTCCTGGAGCAGTTCAACGTCGACGCCGTGGTCACGGGCTTCTCCCGCGGGCCCACGGTCACCCGGTACGAGATCGAGCTGGGCTCCGGCACCAAGGTCGAGCGCGTCACGGCGCTGTCGAAGAACATCGCCTACGCGGTCGCCTCCGCCGACGTGCGCATCCTCTCGCCGATCCCGGGCCGCTCCGCGATCGGGATCGAGATCCCCAACACCGACCGCGAGACGGTGTCCCTCGGCGACGTCCTGCGCTCGCACAACGCCCGCAAGACCGAGCACCCCATGGTCATGGGCGTGGGCAAGGACGTGGAGGGCGGCTACGTGGTGGCCAACCTCGCGAAGATGCCGCACCTGCTCGTGGCCGGCGCCACCGGCGCGGGCAAGTCGAGCTTCGTGAACTCGATGATCGTCTCCCTGCTGATGCGCGCCACCCCCGACGAGGTGCGGATGGTCATGGTCGACCCCAAGCGCGTCGAGCTGACCGCCTACGAGGGCGTCCCGCACCTGATCACCCCCATCATCACCAACCCCAAGAAGGCCGCCGAGGCGCTGCAGTGGGTCGTGCGGGAGATGGACGCCCGCTACGACGACCTCTCCCACTACGGCTACAAGCACGTCGACGACTTCAACAAGGCCGTGCGCAACGGCAAGGTCCAGCCCGAGCCCGGCTCCAAGCGGGTGATCCGGCCCTACCCGTACCTGCTCGTGATCGTGGACGAGCTCGCCGACCTCATGATGGTCGCCCCGCGCGACGTCGAGGACGCGATCGTGCGGATCACCCAGCTCGCCCGCGCGGCCGGGATCCACCTGGTGCTCGCGACCCAGCGCCCCTCCGTGGACGTGGTCACCGGCCTGATCAAGGCCAACGTGCCCTCCCGGATGGCGTTCGCCACCTCCTCGGTCACCGACTCCCGCGTGGTCCTGGACCAGCCCGGCGCCGAGAAGCTCATCGGCCAGGGCGACGCCCTCTTCCTGCCCATGGGCGCCTCCAAGCCCATGCGCGTGCAGGGCGCGTGGGTCTCCGAGTCGGAGATCCACGAGGTCGTCGACCACGTCAAGGGCCAGATGAAGGCCCACTACCGGGACGACGTCGTCCAGGAGGCCCCCAAGAAGGCCATCGACGAGGACATCGGGGACGACCTCGACGTGCTCCTGCAGGCCACCGAGCTCGTGGTCACCACGCAGTTCGGCTCCACCTCCATGCTGCAGCGCAAGCTGCGGGTGGGCTTCGCCAAGGCCGGCCGGCTCATGGACCTGCTGGAGTCCCGGGGCGTCGTCGGGCCCTCCGAGGGCTCCAAGGCCCGGGACGTGCTCGTCAAGCCCGACGACCTCGCCGCGACCCTGGCCGTGCTCCGCGGCGAGGAGCCGCCGGCGCCGGTCCCCCCGGCCGGCAGGTCCGTCGACTACGGGGAGGACCCGGTCGAGGCCTCGCTGGCCGCCACCGCGGTCGACCACCACGACGGCGCCGAGGACCCCGAGGGCTCCGAGGACGCCTGGCAGCTCACCGGCCGCTGAGCCCGCACCGACCACCACCACCAGGAAGCGAGCACCCGATGAGCCCCGCGGACCCGGCCTCCAACCTCAACCTGCCCAATGCGCTCACCGCCCTGCGCATCGTGCTGGTGCCCTTCTTCGTCTGGTTCCTGTGGGCGGGCGGCACCCAGGGGGAGGACTCCGCGGCCATGCGGTGGGCCGCCCTCGCGGTGTTCGCCGTGGCCATGTACACCGACAAGCTCGACGGCGACATCGCCCGGGCCCGCGGGCTGATCACCAGCTTCGGCAAGATCGCCGACCCGATCGCGGACAAGCTGCTGACCGGGGCCGCCTTCGTGGTGCTCTCGATGCTGGGGGAGCTGTGGTGGTGGGTCACCGTGGTGATCCTGGTGCGCGAGTGGGGCATCACGGTGCTGCGCTTCGTCGTGATCCGCTACGGGGTGATGGCCGCCTCCAAGGGCGGGAAGCTCAAGACGGTCCTGCAGACCGTCGCCCTGCTGCTGCTGCTCCTGCCGCTGGCCCCGCTGGTGGGTGCCTGGTGGCCGTGGCTGGGCTGGACCGTCATGGGCGCCGCGCTGGTGGTCACGGTGGTGACCGGCGTGGACTACGTGGTCAAGGCCGTGCAGCTGCGCCGCCGCTCGCTGGCCGGGCGGAACCCGGCGTGAGCGGCCCGCGGCCGGGCGCCCGCGCGCTCGTCGAGGCGGCCGTCCGGCGGGGCCTGACGATCGGCACCGCCGAGTCCCTGACCGGGGGCGCGCTGGCCGCCGCCGTGGTCGACGTCCCCGGGGCCTCGGGGTGCTTCGAGGGCGCGGTCGTGTCCTACTCCAACCGGGTCAAGACCGAGGTCCTCGGCGTCCCGGCGGCGCTGCTGGCCGAGCGCGGCTCCGTGGACCCCGACGTCGCGGCGGCCATGGCCGAGGGCGCCCGCCGGGTGCTGGGCACGGACTGGGCCGTGGCCACCACCGGCGTGGCCGGCCCGGAGCCGCACGACGGCCGGCCGGTGGGCACGGTCTTCCTCGGCCTGGCCGGCCCCCGGGGCGCGACCGCCCTGGAGCTGCAGGCCACGGGCGACCGCGCGGCCGTCCGGGCGGCCACCGTGGCCGCCGCCCTGGAGCGGCTCACCGCCGCCATCCTGCTCCCAGACAACTCCCAGTGAAAAAGTGCGGTCGGCGGGGAAGAATGGAAACGTCAGGGTGGTTAGCAATGATCGCAGGCTCGAGTTGAGCCGTTCGAAGTCAAGATGTCGACCGGCCGGCGCCGGGGACACCGTCCGCAGCAGGCGGTGACACTGCCGCACACATGAGGAGACAAGCGATTCACATGACGAAGCAACCCGTGTCCGTCAATGGCGTCGTCCGTTGGAAGGACGTGGGCCTGGACGAGCACAGCGGTACCGAGACGAAGGACATGAAGATGGGTGTACTCCGCCAGGAGATCGGTGAGGTTCTCCGCAACGTCCGTCAGCGTCAGGGGCGCACCCTCCGGGAGGTCTCCCACAGCGCCCGTGTCTCCCTCGGCTACCTGAGCGAGGTGGAGCGCGGGCAGAAGGAGGCCTCCTCGGAGCTGCTCGCCTCGATCTGTGCCGCCCTCGACATCCCGATGTCCCAGATGCTTCGCGAGGTCGCGGACCGCCTGGCCTACGCCGAGGGCCTCCTGGTCCCGGACACGGTGCCCAGCGACCTGACCGAGCAGTACTCGCGGGAGTTCGGGCGCGTCAACGGCGGCGAGGCCGCCGCGGCCGGCGCCCGCTGAGCACCCCGGGCGGGATCCCGCCCACCACGACGTCCCGGAGGGCTCGTCGGTCCCAGGACCGCCGGGCCCTCCGGCACGTGACCCGCCGGCCCCCCGGCCGGCGCACCGTGACCGGCACCGCACGGCGACGCACCACGACGGGGCACGGCACGACCACGCACTGCGGCCGGCGGGCCGCAGCACGACCGAGGAGGACGCGCATGAGGCTCAGCAGCTTCTGGGAGCTGATGGCCGACGAGTTCGGGGCGGGCTACAGCAAGGTCCTGGCCCGGGACCTCGTGCTCGGGGAGCTCGGTCACCGCACGGCCGCGGAGGCCATCGAGGACGGGGTGGACCCGCGCACCGTGTGGTTCGCCCTGTGCCGGGCCCAGGACGTGCCGGAGTCGCGCTGGTGGGGCGCGGACCGGCCACCGCGGAGCTGATCGGCGCCGGCCCCGGCGCGCCCGTGGACCCCGGGAGAGTTCGAAGGTATATTCGACACCGCAGCGTGGACTGCACAGCCCGCTCCCGCCCGGGCCGCCGGCCGGCGGGCGTCCCCAGGCCCGGTGCGCAGGCCTTAGGGTGTCCGACGGCGGCGATACCGTGGAACACGAAACGACCAGCAAGAACGGTTCCGGCCGCACCGGCGGAACCCCCCGACCACGAGGTGAACCATGGCAGCCAAGGGCAACAAACAGAGCGCCGACCAGCAGTTCGGCAGCGACCGCGAGAAGGCTCTCGAGACCGTCCTCGCGCAGATCGACAAGAACTACGGCAAGGGCTCGGTGATGCGCCTGGGCGACCGCCCGGCGACCAAGATCGAGACCATCCCCACCGGCTCCATCGCGATGGACGTCGCGCTGGGCATCGGGGGGTTCCCGCGCGGGCGCGTCGTGGAGATCTACGGCCCGGAGTCCTCCGGCAAGACCACCGTGGCGCTGCACGCGGTGGCCAACGTGCAGAAGGCCGGCGGGATCGCCGCCTTCATCGACGCCGAGCACGCCCTGGACCCCGCCTACGCCGAGAAGCTGGGCGTGGACACCGACAGCCTGCTCGTCTCGCAGCCGGACACCGGTGAGCAGGCCCTCGAGATCATGGACATGCTGGTGGGCTCCGGGTCCATCGACATCATCGTGATCGACTCGGTGGCGGCCCTGGTCCCCAAGGCCGAGATCGAGGGGGAGATGGGCGACAGCCACGTGGGTCTGCAGGCCCGGCTCATGAGCCAGGCGCTGCGCAAGATCACCGGGCGGCTCTCGCACTCGAACACCACCGCGATCTTCATCAACCAGCTGCGCGAGAAGATCGGCGTGTTCTTCGGCAGCCCCGAGACCACCACCGGTGGCAAGGCGCTGAAGTTCTACGCCTCGGTGCGCGTGGACGTGCGCCGCATCGAGACGCTCAAGGACGGGGCGAACCCGGTGGGCAACCGCACCCGCGCCAAGATCGTCAAGAACAAGATGGCCCCGCCCTTCAAGCAGGCCGAGTTCGACATCCTCTACGGGGAGGGCATCTCCACCGAGGGCGGGCTCATCGACATGGGGGTGGAGCACGGCATCGTGAAGAAGTCCGGGGCCTGGTTCACCTACGAGGGCGACCAGCTCGGGCAGGGCAAGGAGAACGCCCGCCGGTTCCTCAAGGACAACCCGGAGCTGGCGGAGGAGATCGAGCGCCGGATCCTGGTCAAGCTCGGGATCGTGGCCGAGCCCGAGAGCGCCGCGGAGGTCGAGGAGGAGTCGCCGGTCGCCGGACTGCCCTCCGAGGTCGGCGGCCCGGCCTTCTGAGCGGGTCCGTGACCGAGAGCCCCTACGCACGCCGGCGCCGCCGGTCCTCCGCCCGCCACCGCGGGCCGGAGGGCCCGGCGGCGTCGGCGTCCGCCGCCCAGGACCCGGAGCCCGACCCGCGGGAGGTCGCCCGCGCGATCGTGCTGCGCCAGCTCACGGCCTCGGCCAAGAGCCGCAAGCAGCTCGAGGACAAGCTCGCCGACCGCAACGTCCCCGAGGACGTGGCCCGGGAGGTGCTGGACCGCTTCGAGGAGGTCAGCCTCGTCGACGACGCCCAGTACGCGGAGCTCTACGTCCGCTCCCGCGCCGGCTCCCGCAAACTGGCCCGCTCCGCGATCCGCCGGGAACTGGCCACCCGCGGCGTCTCCGGCGAGCTCGCCGAGGCGGCGCTCGAGCAGCGCACCGACGAGGACGAGCGGGCCGACGCCGCGGAGCTGGTGCGCCGGAAGCTGCCGGCGGGACTGGACCTGACGGACCGCACCGAGCGGGACCGGGCGGTGCGCCGGCTGGTCGGGATGCTCGGGCGCAAGGGCTACGCCCCGGGACTGGCCTTCGCCGTCGTCAAGGAGGAGCTCGAGGCCCGCACCGGCGCCGGTGCGGACGACGACGGCGTGGACGAGGCCTACCCCGACACCCCCTGACCGGAGGACGGGCTCCGCGCGCCCAGCCTCCGGGGGCACCGGCCCTTGCGCATCCGGTGCCCCGGGACCGGACGGGACGGGCGCCGCGCGCGGCCCGTACAATTGACCGGTGATCTCGACCCCTGCCGCCCAGCCCTCGGACCCGACCGCGTCCTCCGCCGCCCCCGCTCCGCGCTCCTACGAGGTGCGCACCTTCGGGTGCCAGATGAACGTCCACGACTCCGAGCGGATCACCGGTCTGCTCGAGGCCGCCGGCTACGTCCCGGCCGCCGGCGGCGAGCCGGACCTCGTGGTCTTCAACACCTGCGCGGTGCGCGAGAACGCCGACAACAAGCTCTACGGCAACCTCGGCCAGCTCGTGCCGGCCAAGAAGCGCAACAAGGACCTCCAGATCGCGGTGGGCGGCTGCCTGGCCCAGAAGGACCAGGACACGATCCTGGAGAAGGCCCCGTGGGTCGACGTCGTCTTCGGCACGCACAACATCGGCTCGCTGCCGACCCTGCTGGAGCGCTCCCGGCACAACGCCGAGGCCCAGCTCGAGATCCTCGACGCCCTCGAGGTCTTCCCCTCGACGCTGCCGACCAAGCGGGACAGCGCCTACTCCGGGTGGGTGTCGATCTCCGTGGGCTGCAACAACACCTGCACGTTCTGCATCGTGCCCTCGCTGCGCGGCAAGGAGCGCGACCGCCGGCCGGGCGACGTCCTCGCCGAGGTGCAGGCGCTGGTGGACGACGGCGCCGTGGAGGTCACCCTGCTCGGGCAGAACGTGAACTCCTACGGCGTCGAGTTCGGGGACCGCGGCGCCTTCGCCAAGCTCCTGCGCGCCTGCGGGGGAATCCAGGGCCTGGAACGGGTGCGCTTCACCAGCCCGCACCCGGCGGCCTTCACCGACGACGTCATCGACGCCATGGCCGAGACCCCCAACGTCATGCCCCAGCTGCACATGCCGCTGCAGTCCGGCTCGGACCGGGTGCTCCGGCAGATGCGCCGCTCCTACCGCTCCCGGCGCTTCCTCGACATCCTGGACACGGTCCGTGAGCGGATCCCGCACGCCGCGATCACCACCGACATCATCGTGGGGTTCCCGGGGGAGACCGAGCAGGACTTCCAGGACACCCTCGACGTCGTGGCCGCCTCCCGCTTCTCCTCGGCCTACACCTTCCAGTACTCGATCCGGCCCGGCACTCCCGCGGGGGAGATGGCCGACCAGGTGCCCAAGGCCGTGGTGCAGGAGCGCTTCGAGCGCCTCGTGGCCCTGCAGGACCGGATCGCGGCGGAGGAGAACCGCCGGATCGTCGGGCGCCGGGTCGAGCTGCTCGTCACGGCGGAGGCCGGCAAGAAGTCCGGGCTGACCCACCGGCTCTCCGGCCGCGCCCAGGACCAGCGGCTCGTGCACTTCACCGTGCCGGAGGGCGCCGAGGCCCCCCGGCCCGGCGACTTCGTGACCGTCACCGTGACCGACGCCGCCGCCTATCACCTCATCGCCGACCCCCGCGAGCCGGGGGAGTACGCGCTGCGGCGCTCCCGGGCCGGTGACGCCTGGGACCGCCGCCAGGCCGAGTCCTGCGGCGTGCCCGCCGCCGACGGCGCCGGCCCGCGGCCCGTGAGCCTGGGCATGCCGAGCCTGCCCGTCCGGTGAGCGCCGAGGCCCTGCCGGTCGTCGCCGTCGTCGGCGCCACGGGCACCGGCAAGACCGCCCTGGGCGTGGAGCTGGCCCTGCGGCTGGGCGGCGAGGTGGTCAACGCCGACTCGATGCAGTTCTACCGCGGCATGGACATCGGCACCGCCAAGGCCACCGCCGAGGAGCGGCGCGGGGTGCCCCACCACCTCCTCGACGTCCTGGACGTCACCGAGGAGGCCTCGGTGGCCGACTTCCAGCAGCAGGCCCGGTCCTGCTTCGCGCAGATCCGCGCCCGCGGCCGGGTCCCCGTCCTGGTCGGCGGTTCGGGGCTCTACGTCCGTGCCGCCCTGGACGTGCTGGAGCTGCCGGGCACGGACCCGCGGATCCGGGCCCGGCTCGAGCGGGAGCTCGCCGTGGAGGGCCCCGGCGCGCTGCGCGAGCGCCTGCTCCGGGTCGACCCGGAATCCGCGGCCCGGGTGCGCGACGACCGCCGGCTGGTGCGCGCCCTCGAGGTGTGGGAGCTGACCGGGCGCCCGTTCGCCTCCTTCATGCCCCGCCGGGAGTACGTGGCGCCCACGGTGCAGCTGGCCCTGGACGTCGACCGCGCGGAGCTGCACGCCCGGCTCGCCCGGCGGGTCGAGGCGATGGTGGCGGCCGGGCTGGAGGCCGAGGTGCGCGCGCTGGCCGGGCGCGGCCTGCGCGCCGGGCGCACCGCCTCCCGCGCCCTGGGCTACGGGCAGTTCCTCGACGTCGTCGACGGCCGCGCCTCGGCCGCGGACGCCGCCGAGGCCACGGTGGTGGCCACCCGGCAGTTCGCCCGCCGCCAGCTGACCTGGTTCCGGGCGGACCCGCGGGTGCACTGGCTGGACGCCGCCGGGCCCGGGCTCGCCGAGCGGGCCGTGCGGCTCGTGCAGCGGTCCCCGGCCGATCCCGGCGCCCCTTAGCCGGACGGGCCGTCGACCGCGGCGGAGCGGCGCAGCCACCACCCGTCCGCGGCGGACACCGGGGCGATGAGCAGCCAGCTCCACGCGGCGAACCCGGGCTCCCAGAACGCCACCGGGATGCTGAGGGCGAAGACGACCGGCGCCGGCAGGAGCCCGCGCAGGACGTAGCGGTACAGGTCGGCGTCGACCTCGGGGGCCATCAGCCCGGCGTGCCACGCGTGGGCCCACACCAGGTTCAGCGAGGCGTAGACGGCCGCCGACACCGCGGCGTACAGCGCCTCCGGCCAGGGCGAGCTGTCTCCGCCGTAGTCGCTGAGCAGACTCGTGGGCATCGGCAGCAGGGCGATGAAGAACAGGGACAGCAGGTTCAGCCACTGCAGGCGCCCGTCGATGCGGCGGATCACGGTGAACCGGCGGTGGTGGCTCATCCACGCCGTGCCGATGACGGCGAAGCTCAGGACGTAGGCGAGGAACTGCGGCAGATGAGCCCGCAGCGCCGGCTCGAGCCGCTCCGGCGGGAGGTCCCCGGGGAGGATGAGCTGCAGGACCAGCAGCGTCATCGCGATGGCGAACACCGCGTCGCTGAAGAACACGGTCCGATCGGTGGACTCACCGGTGCCGAACAGCCGGCGGTACTTCTGGGCAGGCCCGGCACGGCGTGCCGGGCGGTCCGGCGACTCATCGGCCACCGGACCCACCTCCCGGGCCCCGAGCCGGCAGGGCCGGCCGCACGTCGAGGACGGGCAGGTGACCGTCGGTCTCGATCGCGTCCCCGCCCCCGTTGCGGGCGTGGTAGCCGGAGGAGAAGTTGCGCAGCACGTGCACCCGGGCGCCGGCGGAGCGCAGCGCGGCGACGACGAGGTCCCGCTCGGCGTCGGTGCGCTCGGCGACCTTGTGGGTCACCTGCAGCGTGAAGAGGGACAGCCCGACCCGGCGGTCGAAGGTCGCCGCGCCCACCAGGTCCACCAGGGCGCCCCCGGGCAGCCGCCAGTCCGGCGGGCAGACCCAGAAGCGCACGTGGTGCCGCTTGGCGGGACTGTCCGCGACCTCGCGCTCGAAGGCCAGCGCCTGACGGCGGCCGAAGACGTAGAGCGGGCTGACCGGGGCGGCCGGGTAGCTGCGGTGCAGCACCGCGGCGCGGGCGATGTGCCAGGCCGTGGCAGGCGTCAGCGGATCGGCGGGGGTCCAGCCCGCCGCGCGCATGGCCGCGGCCAGCCGCTGCGGGGTGCCCGTGACCGCCAGGTTGACCGGGTCGCCCAGCAGCCCGTCGGCGGTGCGGGCGCGCCCGATGAAGTAGTGGGGCACGTAGAGGCCGGTGAGCACCCGGTTCAGGAACGGGAGCAGCACGTACGCCGACAGCGCCCAGACGGGCACGAACGCCCACACCAGGCGCCCCTCGTCGTCGACGTCCTCGAGCACGAGGTGGTACACGCCCCAGCCCGCCAGCAGTGCGGTCGCCAGCCGCCCGGAGCGGTGCAGCCACAGGACCGCGGTCGGACCCGGCCCCCGCCGGGCACCCGGAACCGCGCTCCGCGCATCCGGTGCCCGGTCGCTGCCTCGTGCGTCCACCTGGCCGTCCTCGCCCCCGCGTGCTGCACCGGACCCCCGGCCGGTGTGCCCCCAGGCTAGCCAGGGCGGCGGCACCGGGGAAGGCCGTGACCCCGCCCCGGCCCGCCGGCGGGGCCGCGTATCATGTCCGGGTGACCTCAGCGCAGCCCGAGACCCGCCCGACCGCCCCGTCCCCGGACGCCGCCGTGCCCTGGGGGGAGCTGCGCGGGCGCGGCTTCGCGAAGGGCCACGGCACGGGCAACGACTTCGTCCTGCTGACCGATCCGGACGCGCAGCTCGCGCTCGACGCCGACCTCGTGTCCCTGGTCTGCGACCGGCACCGCGGCATCGGCGGCGACGGCCTGATCCGGGCCGTGCGCAGCGAGGCCCTGCCCGAGGGCCGGGCCGTGCTGGAGACCGCCCCGGACGCCGAGTGGTTCATGGACTACCGCAACAACGACGGCTCGATCGCCGAGATGTGCGGCAACGGCGTGCGCGTGTTCGTCCACTACCTCGTCCAGCGGGGCCTCGCGGAGGTCCCCGAGGGCGAGGTCCTGCGGATCGGCACCCGGGCCGGGGTGAAGACCGTGGCGCGCACCGACTCCGGCTACGCCGTGGACATGGGCCCCTGGAGTTTCCTGGACGGCGGGACCGCCCGGTCCCGCGGCTCGGACGCCGTCGTGACCGCCAAGGGGCTCAAGGTGCCCCGCCCGGCGCTGTCCATCGGGATGGGCAACCCGCACACGGTCGTGGCGCTCGCCGAGGGGGAGAAGCTCGACCAGCTCGAGCTGTTCACCGCCCCGGTCGTGCGCCCGGAGCCCGAGGACGGCACGAACGTCGAGTTCGTCGTGCCCGCCGACGGCGACGACGACGGTGTGGGCCGGGTCCGGATGCGGGTGCACGAGCGCGGGGTGGGCGAGACCCAGTCCTGCGGCACCGGCGCGTGCGCGGCGGCGGCCGCGACCCGGTTCTGGGGCGGGCCCACCGCCCCGGACCAATGGCTCGTGCAGGTGCCCGGCGGGGTCGTCTCCGTGACCTTCGTGCCCGCCCCCGACGGCGCGGAGCACGTGGTCCTCGCCGGCCCCGCCGTGCTCGTGGCCGACGGCACCTTCGTCTGAGCCCCGCCGCCCGGACCGGCTCAGGCCGGCCGGTCGACCCGCAGCACGCGGAACCCCTTGTCGGTGGCGTGCCGGGAGACCCGGAAGGACCCGCCCAGCTCGGCCGCCAGCCACCTCTGCAACGAGTCGGCCCCCAGGTTCTTCTGCACCACCAGCCACGCGCTCCCGCCGGGGCTCAGCCGCGGCAGCCACCGGAGCAGCAGCTCGTGCAGCTGCTGCTTGCCGATCCGGATGGGCGGGTTGGACCAGATGGTGTCGAAGCGCCGGTCCGCCGGCACCTGCTCGGGCAGCAGCACCTCGACGTTGCCCAGGCCCAGGGCCGCGGCGTTGTCACGGGTGAGCCCCAGTGAGCGCTCGTTGACGTCCACCGCCGTGACCCGGGCCCCGGGCGCGGCCTCCGCCAGGCTCAGGGCGATCGGGCCCCATCCGCACCCGACGTCCAGCAGCTCCGCACCGGCCGGATCGGGAACATTTCGGAGCAGCACGGACGTTCCCTTGTCGAGACCTCGCGGACTGAAGACGCCGTTGGAGGTCTGCAGGACGACCTCCCGACCGCGCAGGGCCACGGTCACCGGGCGGCGCACCTCCGGCACCGCGGGATCCTCCGAGAAGTAGTGCTCGGTCCCCGGGTTGGGGGCCGCCGGTCCGGCGGCGGGATCGGGGGAGTCGGAACGCCGTGTCATAGATGTTCATGCTACCGACCGCGCGGACCCGGCCCGCTCCGCGCAGCCGCCCGTCCGCGGACCCGCTCGTCGGAGACCGCGACTAGAATTCCGAGAACCACATCCTTTCCGAAAGGAACCATGACCCAGTCTCACAACACCCCTGCCGACCACAGCACCGCGGCTCCCGCGGTGGAGGCCGACCACGGCCTGAGCCGGCAGGACCTCGAGGACGTCGTCGAACGCGTCCTGTCCCGGGCCCGGGCCCGGGAGGCCGACGCCGGAGAGCGCGCCGACCGCCGGCACGAGGACTCCGGGGCCGCCGGGAACGGCCTGCTGAGCGGCCGCGCCCGCGAACTGGCCGACAGCGGCCAGGAGCACTCGCAGCACGACGGCGAGCAGCAGGACCTCGACGAGCGCCGCGCCCTGCGCCGGGTCGGGGGCCTGTCCACCGAGCTCGAGGACGTCACGGAGCTCGAGTACCGCCAGCTGCGCCTCGAGCGCGTGGTCCTGGCCGGTCTCTGGACCGAGGGCACGCTCGAGGAGGCGGAGAACTCCCTGCGGGAGCTCGCCGCGCTCGCCGAGACCGCCGGCTCCGAGGTGCTGGACGGCATCGTCCAGCGCCGGCTCAAGCCGGACCCCGCCACGTTCCTGGGCTCCGGCAAGGCCAAGGAGCTACGCGACATCGTCGCCGCCACCGGCGCCGACACCGTCATCGTGGACTCCGAGCTCGCCCCGTCCCAGCGGCGCGGGCTGGAGGACGTCGTGAAGGTCAAGGTCATCGACCGCACCGGTCTGATCCTCGACATCTTCGCCCAGCACGCCAAGTCCAAGGAGGGCAAGGCGCAGGTCGAGCTCGCCCAGCTCGAGTACCTGCTCCCGCGCCTGCGCGGCTGGGGCGAGTCCCTGTCCCGCCAGGCCGGTGGCCGCGCCGCCGCCGGTGAGGGCATCGGCTCGCGCGGGCCCGGTGAGACCAAGATCGAGCTGGACCGCCGCCGGATCCGCACGCGGATGGCCAAGCTGCGCCGCGAGATCGCCGCCATGAAGCCGGCCCGGGAGACCAAGCGGCTCAACCGCCGCCGCAACTCCGTGCCCTCCGTGGCGATCGCCGGCTACACCAACGCGGGCAAGTCCTCGCTGCTCAACCGGCTCACCGACGCCGGGGTGCTCGTGGAGAACGCCCTGTTCGCGACCCTGGACCCCACGGTCCGCCGGGCGCAGACCCCGGACGGCATCGGCTACACGCTCTCGGACACGGTCGGCTTCGTGCGGTCCCTGCCGACCCAGCTCGTGGAGGCCTTCCGCTCCACGCTGGAGGAGGTCGCCGACGCCGACCTCATCCTGCACGTGGTGGACGCCTCCCACCCGGACCCGGAGGGCCAGATCCGGGCGGTGCGCCAGGTGTTCACGGACATCGACGCGCAGAACATCCCGGAGATCATCGTGCTCAACAAGGTCGACGCCGCCGACCCCTTCGTGGTCGAGCGGATCCGCCAGCGCGAGCGCAACGTCGTGGTGGTCTCCGCCCGCACCGGTGAGGGCCTCGAGGCGCTGCGGGAGCGGATCAGCCAGTCCATCCCGCGCCCGGAGACGGTGCTGGACCTGTTGGTCCCGTACCAGCGCGGCGACGTCGTGAGCCGGCTGCACGACTGGGACGCGGAGATCCTGCGCACCGAGCACCTGCCCGAGGGCACGCACCTGCTGGTGAAGGTCCGCGAGGACCTGGCGGCCGAGCTCGCGGAGTTCGCCCCGGAGCGCGCGCCCGGCTTCGGCGCCGAGAGCGCCTGAGCCGGTGCCCGCAGCATTCGTCGACGAGTCCGGGCAGGACGTCTCCGGCACGCGGCCGGAGACCCTGCCCGGGGCCCAGGACGCCCTGGGCCTGCTCGACACCGCCGTCACGGCGATGGGCGGGCAGGTCCGGGACGGGCAGCGGCTGATGACCGCCAAGGTCGCGGAGGCCCTCGACCGCGGCCGGCACCTGCTGGTCCAGGCGGGGACCGGCACCGGCAAGTCCCTCGCCTACCTGGCCCCGCTCGTGGCGCACGCCCAGCACGCGGACAAGCCGGTGGTGGTGGCCACCGCGACCCTCGCCCTGCAGTCGCAGATCGTGGGCCGGGACGTCCCCCGCCTGCTGGCCGCCCTGGAGGGGGAGCTGGAGCACGAGGTCGACGTCGCCCTGCTCAAGGGCCGCAGCAACTACGTCTGCCTGCACAAGCTTGAGGGCGGCTATCCGTCCGAGGACGACCCGGGTGCGCTCTTCGCCCTGCCCGACGCCGCCCCGCACCCCGGTGCCGCGCAGCCGGAGACCACCGAGCAGCCCGGCCGGCTGGGCCAGGAGGTCCAGCGCCTGCGCGAGTGGGCGCGCGCCACGGACACCGGTGACCGCGACGAGCTGCTGCCGGGCGTGAGCGACAAGGCGTGGCGCCAGGTCTCCGTGACCGCCAAGGAGTGCCTGGGCCGCAGCTGCCCCCTGGTCGAGGAGTGCTTCGCCGAGCTCGCCAAGCAGCGGGCCGGGGAGGCGGACATCGTGATCACCAACCACGCCCTGCTCGCGATCAACGCGTTCGAGGGCATCACGGTCCTGCCCGAGCACGACGTCGTGGTGATCGACGAGGCGCACGAGCTGCAGGACCGGGTCACGGGGGCGGTCACCGGCCAGCTCTCCGCCGCCATGGTGCGTGCGGCGGCGGCCTCGGCGCGCAAGCACACCGCCGCGAACCCCGACTCCCTCACCGCCGGGGCCGCCAACCTGGAGGCCGCGCTGCTGGGCGCGCCCGCCGAACTGCTGCACCGGGGCCTCGACGACGCCCAGGCGGCGGCCGTGGCCCAGATCCGGGACGCCGCCCGCACGGTCATGAGCGAGTCCAAGGGCGGCTCCGGGGGCGAGAAGGACGGGGACGCCGGACGGCAGATGGCCCGCTCGCGGGTCAGCGACGTGCTGGAGCTGGCCGAGCGGATCCTCGCCGCCGCCGACTCCCGCGAGGTGCTGTGGATCTCGCGGCAGGGCGGCTGGGAACCCGGCCGCGGCTACGTCCCCGCCGAGGACACCGACCCGGCCACCCTGCACGTCGCGCCGCTGTCGGTGGCCGGGACCCTGCGGGAGGGCCTCTTCGACGGCCGGACCGTGGTGCTGACCTCGGCCACCCTCTCCGTCGGCTCCTCCTTCGACGCCGCCGCCGGGGCCCTCGGCCTCCGCGGCGAGGGCGCCCCGCGCTGGGAGGGCGTGGACGTGGGCAGCCCCTTCGACTACCCGAAGCAGGGGATCCTCTACCTCGCCAAGCACCTGGAGAAGCCGGGCCGGCGCCTGACCGAGGCCCAGCTGGAGGAGATGCTCGCCCTGCTCGAGGCCTCGCGCGGCGGGGCGCTGGGCCTGTTCTCCTCCCGACGAGCGGCGGAGGAGGCCGCGGAGGCCCTGCGCGGGCGCACCGACCTGCCGATCCTCTGCCAGGGGGAGTCCTCGCTGGCGGGACTCGTCCAGGAGTTCACCGACGACCCCGCCACGAGCCTGTTCGGGACGATGAGCCTGTGGCAGGGCGTCGACGTCCCGGGGGCCTCGTGCCGGCTGGTGATGATCGACCGGATCCCCTTCCCGCGCCCGGACGACCCGCTGTCCACGGCCCGCAGCCGGGCGGCCGAGCGGGCGGGCGGCAACGGCTTCATGTCCGTCTCGGCGACGCACGCGGCCGTGCGGCTGGCCCAGGGCGCCGGCCGGCTCATCCGCGCCGGCGGGGACCGCGGGGTCGTGGCGATCCTGGACTCCCGGATCGCCACGGCCCGCTACGGGGGGTTCCTGCGGGGGTCGCTGCCGCCGCTGTGGACCACCACGGACCGCTCGGTGGTGCTCGGGGCCCTGGCGCGCCTGGCGACGGCCTGACCCGCTCAGGACACGGCACGGGGCCCGGCCGATCGGCCGGGCCCCGTGCCGTGTCGCGAGCCGGGCAGCGGAGGCCGAACAGCGGATGCCGGACTGCTGATGCCCGACGGCGGATCTCGGGCGGCAGGCGTCAGAGGCTGCGCAGCACCGAGACGACCTTGCCCATCACCGTGGCGTGGTCCCCGAGGATGGGTTCGTAGCGCGTGTTCTGCGGGAGCAGCCAGGTGTGCCCGTCACGCTGGCGGAAGGTCTTCACCGTCGCCTCGTCGTCGAGCAGGGCGGCCACGATGTCCCCGTTGTCGGCGGCGCTCTGCCGGCGGACCACGACCCAGTCGCCGTCGCAGATGGCGGCGTCGATCATCGAGTCGCCCTTGACCCGCAGCATGAACAGCTCGCCGTGGCCGACCAGCTGGCGGGGCAGCGCCAGCACGTCCTCCACGTCCTGCTCGGCGGTGATGGGCCCGCCGGCGGCGATGTGGCCCACCAGGGGCACCATGGTCACGTCCGCGGAGGTGGACAGCTCCGCCACCCCGCCCGGTGCGACGGCGCGCGGACCGCGGGGCGCGTCCGCCGGCTCGTGCGGCCCCTCCGGGACGGCTGCGTCGCGCAGCTGCAGGGGCGCGAGCACCTCCATCGCCCGCGGGCGCTTCGGGTCCCGGCGCAGGTAGCCCAGCTTCTCGAGCTGCGAGAGCTGGTGGGTGACGCTGGAGAGCGAGGCCAGGCCCACGAGGTCGCCGATCTCGCGCATCGACGGCGGATAGCCGTGCTCGGCGATGGAGCGCTGGATCGCCTCGAGGATGGTGCGCTGGCGCACGCTGAGACCCCTGCCGCGCGCGCGGGTGCCGGAGCGCGCGGCCCGGGCGCGGGACTCCTCGGGGGTGGGGGGCTGAGCCATGGGAGCGTCGTCCTTTCGCGTCCGGCTGGTGGTGCCTCCGGTGCGCGCCGGCCCCGTTCCGATGTCGGACCCGGATGCTTCGATGGGTCCCAGCCAGCGGGAAGCCGGGGTGTCGGAACGCGTGCCGGCCCGAGGCCCGAACGTGCTCCCAGCCTAGGCGACACGCCGTGTGTCTTCAAACATATGTACGACCGGGTGTCGACAGCCTTCGCAGACCCATGCTAGACATGGGTCATCGGTATTCGAAAGTATGTTCGATCGCATGCAGGCCCGGACGGGCCGCCGGTCGGACCGGTGTTCGAGATCGCCCGCTCCCTGCGGGAACGTCAAGGAGTTCATGTCATGAGTGCCAGTGCCACCCTCAGTGCCGTCGCCGCGCGCCGCCCCCGATCCCTCGGCGGCCCGGCACGCTCGGCTCGCCGGGCCCGCGCGTCGGCAGGGGCCTCCCGCGCTCCGCTGGTCCTGACCCGGCGGGGCCGCCTGGTGCTGCTGGGCCTGCCCGTGCTGGCCGGCTCCGCGGCCCTGGTGGTGCTCGCCGTGATCTTCCTCGTCCCGTCCACGGCCACGGCCACCAGCGAGCCCGTGACGGGCCCCGGGACGGAGCTGGCCACGGTGCACCCCGGGCAGAGCCTGTGGGACCTCGCCGTGCAGGCGGACCCGGAGCGCGACCCGCGGGACGTCATGGACGAGATCGTGGAGCTCAACGACCTCGACAGCTCCGTCCTCCAGGCGGGCCAGCTCGTCGAGGTCCCCGCTGCCTGAGCGGCGGCCCGTCCGCCGGCCCGTCCGCCGGAGCGGGTGCCGGGCCGCCGCCGGGCACCCCGCCCCGGAGCGCGCCGGGCATCGGTAGGGTCGAGGGCATGAGCACCGGCGCCCTCCACCCGCGTCCCGACCGCGGGACCTCACCGACCCCCGGGTCCGCCGGCGCTGCCCGGCGGCCTGCCCGGAGCCGGTCGAGCACCGTCCGGCCGCTGCTGGCCGGCGCGATCTGCAGCGAGGTGGCCGCCTCACTGGCCCTGAAGGCCGCCCTGGAGCACCCCGGCTGGTACCTGCTGGTGGTCACCGGCTACGGCGCCGCGTTCGTGCTCCTCGCGGCGGTGCTGCGCCGCGGTCTGCCCGTCGGCGTGGCTTACGGCATCTGGGCGGCGACGGGCGTGACGCTCACCGCCCTCCTGGCGGCCCTGGTCTTCGGGGAGGCGCTGAGCCCGCTGGTGCTCGCCGGCATCGTCCTGGTCGTGGCCGGGGTGCTGTGCGTGGAGGTCGGCGCCCACCGGGCCGCCCGGGACGGCGGCGCCTGATGGCCTGGCTCTACCTGACCGGGGCGATCCTCACCGAGGTCACCGCCACCCTGTCCCTGCGGGTCGCCGCGGAGGGCCGCCGGCGCTGGTACGCCGCCGTGGTGGCCGGCTACCTGCTCGCGTTCACGTTCCTCGCCCTCGCCCTGCGCCACGGACTGGGGCTGGGCGTGGCCTACGGCATCTGGGCCGCCGCGGGCGTGGCGCTCACCGCGATCGCGGGCCGGCTGCTCTTCGGCGAGCCCCTGAGCCGGGTCATGGCCCTGGGCATCGCACTCATCATGGGCGGCGTGCTGCTGATCGAGCTCGGCGCCGCCCACTGACCCGCCCGTCACCGACCGCCCCGCCCGACCCGCGGGCGGGCACCGGGGGCAGGTCTAAACTGTTCGGGTGACGCAGAACCTGGACCGACTCAACGCCCTCCCGCTGCGCGACGACCTGCGCGGCAAGGCCCCCTACGGCGCCCCGCAGCTGGACGTCGCCGTGGCGCTCAACACCAACGAGAACACCCACCCGGTCCCGGCGGACGTGCACACCGCGATCGTGGAGGAGGTCGCCGCGGCGGCCTGGACCCTCAACCGGTACCCGGACCGGGAGTTCACGGCCCTGCGGGAGGAGCTCGCCGCGTACCTGGGCCACGGGCTGGGGGCCGAGCACCTCTGGGCGGCCAACGGCTCCAACGAGATCCTGCAGCAGATCCTGCAGGCCTTCGGCGGCCCCGGGCGCTCCCTGCTCACCTTCGTCCCGACCTACTCCATGTACCCGCTGCTGGCCGCGGGCACGCACACCGCCTTCGTGGCGGGGGAGCGGTCCGCGGACTTCGGGCTCACCGCGCAGTCGGCGGCCGAGCAGGTCCGCCGGCACCGCCCCGACGTCGTCTTCCTCTGCTCGCCCAACAACCCCACGGGCACGGCCCTGGGCGAGGACGTCGTCACGGCCGTGTACGAGGCCGGTGAGCCGTTCCGGACCGTCGTGGTGGTGGACGAGGCCTACGCGGAGTTCTCCCACGCGGGCACGGGCACCGCGCTCTCCCTGCTGGCGGACCGGCCCCGCCTCATCGTGACCCGCACCATGAGCAAGGCCTTCGCGCTCGCCGGCGCCCGGCTGGGCTACTTCGCGGCGGCCCCCGAGGTCGCGGACGCGATCCGTCTCGTGCGCCTGCCCTACCACCTCTCGGCCGTCACCCAGGCGACCGCCCTGGCCGCCCTGCGCCACTCGGAGGCGCTGCTGGCCAACGTCGAGGACATCAAGCGCCAGCGGGACCGCATCGTCGAGGAGCTAGGCCGGCTCGGGCTCGCACCGGCGGCCTCGGACTCCAACTTCGTGTTCTTCGGCGGGATGCCGGACTCCCGGGCCATGTGGCAGGCGCTGCTGGAGGACGGGGTGCTCGTGCGCGACGTCGGGATCCCCGGTCACCTGCGGGTCACCGCCGGCACGGAGGAGGAGACCACCGCCTTCCTGACCAGCATGGAGCGGATCGTCTCCGCCGGCTGAGGCCCCGGGAGCCGGGGCCTCCCGTCCCGGATAGCATGGAGGCAGACAACCACCGGGCCCGACGCCCCGCCCGCCCGGGGCGGCCCGGGCCACCCCGCGGCCCGTCGACGGCCGCGCCGCGCCCGCGAGGAGTTCCACCCGCATGACCGACCAGAGCCCCACCGGCACCCGTGCCCCCCGCCGCGCCTCCCTGGAGCGGCGCACGAGCGAGTCCTCGGTGTCCGTCGAGATCGACCTCGACGGCACGGGCGTGAACGACATCGACACCTCGGTGCCGTTCTACGACCACATGCTCACCGCCCTGTCGAAGCACTCCCTCATCGACATGCGGATCCGGGCGACCGGCGACACCCACATCGACGTCCACCACACGGTCGAGGACACGGCCATCGTCCTCGGCGACGCGCTGCGGCAGGCCCTGGGCGACAAGGCCGGCATCCGCCGCTTCGGCGAGGCCACCGTCCCGCTGGACGAGGCCCTGGCCAACGCCGTGGTCGACATCTCCGGCCGCCCCTACGCGGTGCACACCGGGGAGCCCGAGGGCCAGCAGTACCACCTCATCGGCGGGCACTTCACCGGTTCGATGGTCCAGCACGTCTTCGAGTCCCTGGCCCACCACGCCGGGATCTGCCTGCACATCACGCTGCTGGCCGGGCGGGACCCGCACCACATCGCCGAGGCGCAGTTCAAGGCCCTCGCGCGCGCCCTGCGCCAGGCCGTGGAGCCCGACCCCCGGGTCAGCGGCGTCCCGTCGACCAAGGGCGCCCTGTGAGCGCCGAAGGAGATCGCATGCCGGAGCAGGCCGCCCGCCCCACCGTCACCGTCCTCGACTACGGCGCGGGCAACGTCCGCTCGGCCGTGCGCGCCCTCGAGGCCGCCGGGGCCGACGTGGTGCTCAGCGCCGACCCCGAGGCCGTCCTGGACGCGGACGGGCTCGTGGTCCCCGGCGTCGGCGCCTTCGCCGCGGTCATGGAGGGCCTGCGCTCCGTCGACGGCCTGCGCCTGATCGGCCGCCGCCTCGCCGGCGGGCGCCCCGTGCTGGGCATCTGCGTGGGCCTGCAGGTCCTCTTCGACTCCGGCGTCGAGCACGGCCAGGAGACCGAGGGCATGGGCGAGTGGCCCGGCGTCGTCGAGCGGCTGAAGGCCGACGTGGTCCCGCACATGGGCTGGAACACGGTCGACCCGCCCGAGGGCTCGGTGCTGTTCCGGGGCCTCGAGGACGAGCGCTTCTACTTCGTGCACTCCTACGGGGTGCAGGAGTGGGACTTCCCGCAGAACATCCTGAAGATGAAGCCGCCGCAGGTCACCTGGTCCGAGCACGGGGGACGGTTCATCGCCGCCGTGGAGAACGGGGCGCTGTGCGCCACGCAGTTCCACCCGGAGAAGTCCTCCGAGGCCGGCATCCAGCTGCTGCGCAACTGGCTGGGCACCCTCCCGCGGACCGGCCGGCTGGACCACCTCAAGGCCGGGGACCCCCTGGGCGGGGACACCCTGGCCGGGCGGCCGACCCTCCAGCAGGAGGGCGACGACGCGTGAGCGCCGCCGTCGTCGTGATGGTCCTCGGCGCCTTCGTCGCCGGCGGCGCCATCTCCTTCCACCGGCAGAAGATGCCGGCCTGGACGGTGGTGGCCCTGGCCCTGGTCGCCGCCGGGCTCATCGGCTACGGCTGGTACGCCTGGTTCCAGGCCCGCTGAGCCCGCCCGTCCCGCACGTCCCCGACCCGGAGCGGCTCCCCGAGCCGCTCCACCACCCGAGCAGCCCCGGACGGCCCCGCGCCGCCCGGGAGCCCGAGAAGGAAGAGATCCCATGCCCCTGAGTGAGACCCCCCGCCTGCAGCTGCTGCCCGCCGTCGACGTCGCCGACGGCCAGGCCGTGCGCCTGGTCCAGGGCGAGGCCGGCTCCGAGACCGGCTACGGCGACCCCCTGGAGGCGGCGCTCGCCTGGCAGGAGGCCGGGGCGGAGTGGATCCACCTCGTGGACCTCGACGCCGCCTTCGGCCGCGGGGACAACATCGAGGTGCTGCGCCGCGTCGCGGCCGAGCTCGAGCTGAAGGTCGAGATGTCCGGCGGGATCCGGGACGACGCCTCGCTGGAGCGGGCCCTGTCCCTGGACCCGGCCCGGATCAACCTCGGCACGGCCGCCCTCGAGAACCCGGAGTGGACCCGGAAGGTGATCGCCGAGCACGGCGAGGCCATCGCCGTGGGTCTCGACGTGCGCGGCACCACGCTGGCCGCGCGCGGCTGGACCGAGGAGGGCGGTGACCTCTGGGAGGTCCTGGACCGCCTCGAGGAGCACGGCTGCGCCCGGTACGTGGTCACCGACGTGACCAAGGACGGCACCCTCAAGGGCCCCAACCTGGAGCTGCTGAAGGAGGTCGCCACCCGCACGGACAAGCCGGTGGTCGCCTCCGGCGGCATCTCCTCCCTCGACGACCTCGCGGCCCTGCGCACCCTCGTGCCCTCCGGCGTGGAGGGCGCCATCGTGGGCAAGGCCCTGTACGCGGGCCGGTTCACGCTCGGGGAGGCCCTCGACGTGGCGGGCCGTCCGGCGGCGCGGTGACGGAGCGCCCACTCCCCGCCCACATCGCGGCCCAGCTCGCGAGCGCCGGCGGCACGGAGGACACCGGCGGGCAGGCCTGGGCGGGACGCAACCTGGGCGAGGGCACCAGCCACACCCACCGGTTCCCCGACGACGACGGCGCCGCCGCCGCGGCGGTACTCGACGCGCTCGCCGGCCTGCGGGCCGGCACCGGGGACGAGTCGCAGGTGGTCGCCGCCCTGGCGGGCACGCGGGTGTTCGTGCCGGTCGTGGCCGAGGTCTCCTCCTCGACCGTGACCGCCTCCGGGCACGTGGCCGACAAGGAGGCGGACATGGCGCTGGTGTCCCTGCGGGCGGCCGACGGCCGCCCGGTGCTGCCCGTGTTCACGTCCACCGCCGCCCTGTCCGCCTGGCACCCCCAGGCCCGGCCCGTGGCCACCGACGTCCGCCGGGCGGCGGTGGCCGCGGTGAAGGACGGCACCCAGCTGCTCGTGCTCGACCCCGGCGCGGACCTGCCCTTCGTGGTGCGCCGGCCGGCGCTCTGGGCGCTGGCCCAGGGCCGGGCCTGGACGCCGTCCTACCGCAGCCCGGCCGTCGCCGACGCCGTGCGCCGCTGCGCCGAGGGACTGCCCGGGGTGGCATCGGCGGGGACCGCGTCCGGCAGCGGCGTCGCGGCCCGGGCCGCGGACGGCACGGTCGTCGACGGCGGGGGAGCCGGCCCGGAGCTGGCGGTCGTGCTCGCCCTGCGCGCCGGGCTGGACCGCACCCAGGTGGACGACGTGCTCGCCCGCTTCCAGGCCCGGCTCAGCGTCGAGCCGGCCCTCGCCGAGGACGTGGACTCGATGCAGCTGCGCCTCACGACCGCGGGCTGATCCGGCGCACCGGATCAGCCCGCGTCCACGAGGCGCTCGGGAGCCCGGTCAGTTCACCGGGCCGGTGAACTTCTCGCCCGGGCCCTGACCGGGGGCGTCCGGGTAGAGGGAGGCCTCGCGGAACGCCAGCTGGAGCGTGCGCAGGCCGTCGCGCAGCGGGGCGGCGTGCTGAGAGCCGATCTCCGGGGCGGCGGCCGTGACGAACCCGGCCAGGGCGGTGATGAGCTTGCGCGCCTCGTCCAGGTCCTTGAGCTCGTCCGCGTCCTCGCCGGCGGCCAGGCCGCACTTCACGGCGGCAGCGCTCATGAGGTGGACGGCGGCGGTCGTGATGACCTCGATGGCGGGGACCTCCGCGATGTCGCGCATCTGCTCGTCGACGGCCTGCACCGTCTCCTGCGGGAGGTCCTGGCCGGAGCGGGCGGCGTCGTCGTCGAAGCGGAAGGTGTTCTCGGAAGTCATGGTCCAACTCTGCCACACCGCCCCTGCCCGCCGGGCCTATCCTGCTGGGGAGGCCGGCGCCGGCCGGAGAGGGGCGGAACGCGGTGTGGATCGGGTGGATCGAGTTCGACCTGCTGCTGGGGGACGTGCACTCGCTGAAGGCCAAGCGGTCGCTGGTGCGGCCCCTCGTGGCCGAGCTGCGCCGCCGGTACCCGGTGAGCGCCGCGGAGGTCGGCCACCTCGACCTGCACCGCCGGGCCCTCGTGGGGGCCGGCGCGGTCGCGGGGGACTCCGCCCACCTCGTCGACGTCCTCGACCAGCTCGAGCGCTTCGTGGCGGCCCGCCCCGAGACGGAGCTGCTCTCGGCACGCCGCGGCCTGCACAGCACCGAGGACGAGTGAGGGGCCCGGTTCCCCAACCCCCGGCCGATGGGCTAGACTGTCCGGCAGTGTGCAAGTGGAGGAGACTCCCACCCGCGCCGACCACGGTCGCCGGGTTCGCGACGACATCGTCCGCACGACGGCCCGCCGGGTTCCCCGAGTCGGTGCTGTCACGCAGCGCACCATCTCCGGGTGGTGCGCCGATGAGCCTCCGCTTGCCGACCGCAGCGGGGGCTTTTGCCGTTGCGGACCGGACCGGACCATGAGGTCCCCGGAAACCTCCGGGCGATCACGCAAAACATCAGGAGCACGGCATTAGCGATCCACGTATCAATGACAGAATCCGAGTCCCCGAAGTCCGCCTCGTCGGACCCGCAGGCGAGCAGGTCGGCATCGTCCGCGTCGAGGACGCACTGAGGCTGGCCCGCGAATCGGATCTCGATCTGGTCGAGGTGGCGCCCAACGCCAAGCCGCCGGTGGCCAAGCTCATGGACTTCGGCAAGTACAAGTACGAGGCCGCGGTCAAGGCCCGGGAGTCGCGCAAGAACCAGACGAACACGGTCCTCAAGGAGGTCCGGTTCCGGCTCAAGATCGACACCCACGACTACGAGACCAAGGTCGGCCACGCCAAGCGCTTCCTCGGCGCCGGCGACAAGGTCAAGGCCATGATCCAGTTCCGCGGCCGTGAGCAGCAGCGCCCCGAGATGGGCGTGCGCCTGCTCGAGCGCTTCGCGAACGACGTCGCCGAGGTCGGGGCGGTCGAGTCGAGCCCCCGGGTCGACGGGCGCAACATGGTCATGGTCGTGGGCCCGCTGAAGAACAAGGCCGAGGCCAAGGCCGAGGCGCGCCGCCAGAAGCAGCGCGAGGAGGCCCGGGCCGAGAACGACCGCAAGGCCAGGGAGAAGGTCGACACCTCCTCCGCCGAGCCCGTGACCCAGTCGATCGGGGACGCGTTCCCGGCCGAGCTGCGCGAGCAGGCCGCCCGGACCGAGGAGCCGGCGCAGCAGACCGCGCCGGAGCCCCAGGTCCAGGAGACCGCGCCGGAGCCCCAGGTGCAGGAGACCGCGCCGGAGCCCCAGGTGCAGGAGACTGCGCCGGAGCCCCAGGTCCAGGAGGTGGCGCCCGCGCCCGAGGCCCAGGAGGCGGCGCCCGCCGTCCCCGCGGCCACGGAGCAGAAGGCGGCACCCGCCGCCCGCACGGAGCCGGCACCGCGGCCCGCGGCACCGGCCGCCCCGAAGGCCTCGGCCCCCGAGGCGCCGCGGCCGGCGCCCAAGGCCCCGCGGCCCGGCCCGAAGCCGGGCGCCAAGCCCGGTCCCCGGGCCTGAGCGGGCAGCAGGACCTTCCGCGCGAGCGGAGCAGAACTGACAACGCCCCGCGGGCGCAGCCGGTCCCGGCTGTGCCCGGGGGGCACCGTTGAGGTGCGACGGACGTCGTCGTGCCCTCCGGTGACCACCACCGGAAGAGACGCAAGGAGAACGGCCCACATGCCGAAGATGAAGACCCACAGCGGGGCGAAGAAGCGCTTCAAGCTCACCGGTACCGGCAAGGTGAAGCGCCAGCAGGCCAACCGCCGCCACTACCTGGAGCACAAGTCCTCCCGCCTGACCCGCCGCCTGGCCTCCGACCAGATCGTCACCCCCGGCGAGGCCAAGGTCATCAAGAAGATGCTGGGCAAGTAACCCCCACCGCATCCTCCGGGGAGCCCGCCTCCCCGCCCCGCACAGATTTGACCTCCCGGCCGAGCGGCCGGGACCGAAGTGAAGGAGTACACACGTGGCACGTGTGAAGCGGGCGGTCAACGCCCACAAGAAGCGCCGGGAAATCCTCGAGCAGGCCTCCGGCTACCGCGGCCAGCGCTCGCGCCTCTACCGCAAGGCGAAGGAGCAGGTCACCCACTCGTTCGTCTACAGCTACAACGACCGCCGCAAGCGCAAGGGCGACTTCCGCCGGCTGTGGATCCAGCGCATCAACGCCGCTGCCCGCGCCAACGGCCTGACCTACAACCGCTTCATCCAGGGCCTGAAGGCCGCTGAGGTGGAGGTCGACCGCCGCATGCTCGCCGAGCTGGCCGTCAACGACCAGCAGGCCTTCGCCGGGCTGGTCGAGATCGCCAAGAACGCCCTGCCGGAGGACACCTCCGCGCCGCGCGAAGCCGCAGCCTGACCCCGTCGGAGCTGTGAACCTCACGGAGCGCCTGGCCGACCGGCCGATGTCCAACCCCCGAGCCGATCGGGTGCGGGACGTCGCGGGACTGGCCGGGCGCTCCGCGCGCTCCAAGCGCGGGCTGTTCCTCGCCGAGGGACCGCAGAACGCCCGGGAGGCCCTGGCCCGGCACCTGGAGTCCCCGTGCGTGGACGCCGTCTACGTCACCGGGGACGCGCTGGCCCAGCACCCGGACATCACCGCCCTGCTCGAGCGCGTGGCCGCCGACCGCGCCGTGTTCGTCCGCCTGGTGACCCGGGAGGTGCTCGCGGCGATGAGCGACGCGGTGAGCCCGCAGGGCGTCGTCGTGGTGTGCCGGTCCCTGGACGTTCCCGCGGCCGGGATCCTCCGGCCCGCCCCGCAGCTGGTGGCCGTCCTGGCGCGGGTGCAGGACCCGGGCAACGCGGGCACGCTCCTGCGCGCCGCGGACGCGGCGGGGGCCGACGCGCTGGTGCTCAGCACCGGCAGCGTGGACGTCTACAACCCGAAGGCGGTCCGGTCCACCGCCGGGTCCCTGTTCCACCTGCCCGTGGCCGTGGGCGCGGACCTGCCCGAGCTGGTCCGCGCCGCCCGCGCGGCCGGCTGCGGGATCCTCGCCGCCGACGGCCGCGGGGACGTCGACCTCGACCGGCTCCAGGACCTCTCCGCCGCCCGCGCCGCCGGTGCCCCGGTCGAGGACACCGGCTACGACCTGGCCCGCCCCACCGTGTGGCTCTTCGGCAACGAGGCCCAGGGGCTGTCGGAGGAGGAGAAGGCCCTGGCCGACCACCGCGTGGCCGTGCCGGTGTACGGCCGGGCGGAGTCCCTCAACGTGGGCACCGCGGCCACTGTGTGCCTATACGCCTCCGCGCGCGCGCAGCGACGGGCCGGGCGGGCGCACCGGTGACCGCGCCGCTGCCCGCCGCGTTCCGCACCCAGGTGGTCGGTGCCGCCCTGCTGGACGACCTGCACCGTCCCACGGCCTTCCTCGCCGCCCAGCGCGCCTATCCGGCGGGGCTGCGCGGGCTGTGGGAGTTCCCCGGCGGCAAGCAGGAGCCCGGCGAGACCTGCGAGGCCGCCCTGCGGCGCGAGTGCGCCGAGGAGCTCGGAGCGGCCGTGGAGCTGCTGGCCGAGGTGCCCGGCCCGCACCCGCAGGGCTGGCCCCTCCAGGAGACGGCGGCGATGCGCGTCTGGACCGGCGTGCTCGCGGCGGGATCGCCCGACCCCGCGGCCGGGCAGGACCACCTCGCCGTGCGCTGGGTGCCGCTCGGGAACGCCGCCGCCGCACTGGCGATGCCGTGGATCCCGGCCGATCTGCCGATCGTGCGGGCGCTGCTCGACCAGCTGGCCGACTGACCGGCCGACCGCCGCCCTCCGGGCCGCCCCGGACCCCCCGCCTGGCCACGATCGCCCTGGCGGACGTCGAGAACCCCGACCGACCACGGCTTCCCCGACTGATCACGTCTTCCTCAACCGATCACGGCTCCCCGGCCGACCACGGCCCCCTGCTGACCACGGCTTCCCCGAGTGAGCACGTCATCCCCGAGTGACCACACGGTCCCGTGGTCACTCGGGAGAACCGCGGTCAGTTCCGGGCGGGTGCGCCGCCCCGGCGGCGGGGCCGGGCGCGGTAGCCGCCGTCGGCCAGGCCCGCCCGCACCTCGAACGGGTTGTGCGGGGCCGGGTGCCCGCAGCGCAGCACCGACCACCCGGCGGCGGCGGCGTAGAGGGGCAGGAACGGCAGGCCCAGGCACAGGGCGTACTGGCTGGCGTGGCGGGACTCGTGGGCCAGCAGCCGGGGGCGGGCGGCGACGTCGTCGGGCCCGGCCCGGAAGAGCACCACGTTGCCCACGGTGAACGCCCCCGCCCTGGGCAGCCGCGGGCGGTAGCCGAAGCCCAGCAGCAGCCCCTCGGGCCCGCGGACCACCCGCGTGCCGGTGAGCGCGGCCACCAGCAGCCCCAGCGGGGTGGACAGGTTCGCCAGGTTCCAGGCCGCGCGCTGGCGGGCCCGGCGGTGGGCCGGAGCGTTCATGGGCCCAGACTAGGCCGCGGGCCACCGGGCCGCGACCGCCCGTCCGTCGCGGTCGAGGGCCGGGGTCGCGGCGCAGGCCGGGGAGGCGGCCGGCCCCACCGGCACCGCGGACCACGTGCCATAGACTGGGGTCCGCCCGCGATCCGCGCCGATCCGGGCTTTCCCGTGCCACTGGACTCACGGAACGTGAGCCGGCGTGCCCGGACGCCACTGTCCCCGAGCCGAAGAAGCCAGTGCTGATGTCTGAACTGCCATCCGAGACCGCGCCGAGCGGCGCGGTCGCCCCGACCGACGAGGCCGCGGTCGCCGCCGCCGTGGAGGCGGCCCTGGCCGCCGTCGAGAACGCCCAGGACCTCGACGAGCTCAAGGAGGTCCGGCTCGCGCACGCGGGGGAGCGGTCCCCGCTGGCGCTGGCCAACCGGCAGATCGGCTCGCTCGACAAGACGCAGAAGGCCGCTGCCGGCAAGCTCGTGGGCCAGGCCCGCGGCCGCGTGAACCAGGCGATCGCCGCCCGCACCACGGTGCTCGAGGAGGAGCGCGACGCCCGGATCCTGGTGGAGGAGGCGGTGGACGTCACCGCCGCCGGCCGCCGCCGCGAGCTGGGCGGCCGGCACCCGCTGACGAACCTCATGGAGCGCATCGGCGAGACCTTCGTGGCCATGGGCTGGGAGGTCGCCGACGGGCCCGAGGTCGAGTCGGAGTGGTACAACTTCGACTCCCTGAACTTCAAGCCGGACCACCCCGCCCGGGAGCTGCAGGACACGTTCTTCGTGGACCCGCCCGAGGCCCACCTCGTGCTGCGCACGCACACCTCCCCGGTGCAGATGCGCACGCTGCTGACCCGCGAGCTGCCGGTCTACGTCGTCGTCCCCGGGCGCACTTACCGCACCGACGAGCTCGACGCCACGCACACCCCCGTCTTCCACCAGGTCGAGGGCCTGGCCGTGGACAAGGGACTGTCGATGGCCGACCTCAAGGGCACGCTCGAGCACTTCGCCCGGCAGATGTTCGGCCCGGAGGCGAGGATCCGGCTGCGCCCCAACTACTTCCCGTTCACCGAGCCCTCGGCCGAGCTGGACGTGTGGCACCCGAACGCCAAGGGCGGGCCCCGGTGGATCGAGTGGGGCGGCTGCGGCATGGTCCACCCCAACGTGCTGCGCGCCGCCGGCATCGACCCCGAGGTGCACTCGGGCTTCGCGTTCGGCATGGGCATCGAGCGGACCCTGATGTTCCGCAACAACGTCCCGGACATGCACGACATGGTCGAGGGCGACATCCGCTTCAGCGAGCACTTCGGGATGGAGATCTAGAGACATGCGAGTTCCTTTGTCATGGCTGCGCGAGCACGCCCCCGTCCCCGCGGACGCCACCGCCGAGGACGTCCTGGCCACCCTGGTGCAGGTCGGCCTCGAGGAGGAGGACGTCCACCGCCCCGCGGACGAGCTGCACGGCCCGGTCGTGGTGGGCCAGGTGCTGTCCAAGGAGCCGGAGACCCACTCCAACGGCAAGACCGTCAACTGGTGCACGGTGCGCGTGGTCCCCGAGGGCCGGCAGCAGACCCTGACCGGGAAGGGCATCGACCCCTCCGGGGTGCAGGGCGTGATCTGCGGGGCCCACAACTTCGAGGTCGGGGACAAGGTCGTGGTGACCCTGCCCGGCGCCGTGCTGCCCGGCAACTTCCGCATCTCGGCGCGCAAGACCTATGGGCACACCTCCGCCGGGATGATCGCCTCGGTGCGCGAGCTCGGCATCGGGGAGGACCACGACGGCATCCTCGTGCTCTCGACCCTCGGCCTGGACCCGGAGATCGGCACGGACGCCCTCGAGCTGCTCGGGCTCCACGACGAGGCCGCCGAGATCAACGTGACCCCGGACCGCGGCTACGCCTTCTCCGTCCGCGGGGTGGCCCGCGAGTACTGCCACGCCGTGCACCAGCCCTTCACCGACCCGGCCGAGGCCGTGTCCGCCCGGGTGCCCGCCCCCACCGCGGGCGGCTTCCCCGTGACCGTCGACGACGCCGCCCCCATCCACGGCAACCCCGGGTGCACCCGCTTCGTCGCCCGCACCGTGACCGGCATCGACGCGACCGCCCCCACGCCCCCGTGGATGTCGGCGCGGCTGCGCCTGGCGGGGATCCGCTCGATCTCCCTGCCGGTGGACATCTCCAACTACGTGATGCTCGAGTTCGGCCAGCCGCTGCACTTCTACGACCTCGGGGCCCTGGACGGCGGGCTCACCGTGCGCCGGGCCGCCGCGGGGGAGACCCTCACCACCCTCGACGGCAAGCAGCGCGCCCTCGATCCCGAGGACCTGCTCATCACGGACGGCTCCGGGCCGATCGGCCTGGCCGGGGTCATGGGCGGGGCCACCACCGAGGTCTCCGACGGCACCGCCGACGTCCTCGTGGAGGCGGCCCGCTTCGACGAGGTCTCCGTCGCCCGCACCACCCGCCGCCACCGGCTACCCTCGGAGGCGTCCAAGCGCTTCGAGCGCGGCGTGGACCCGCAGATCGCCCCGGTGGCCGCCCAGCGGGCCGTGGAGCTGCTCGTGGAGCTGGCCGGAGGCACCGCCGGGCCCGAGGTGACGGACGTGGACGCGACCACCGCCCCGGAGCCCATCGAGCTGCCCTGGGACTACGCGGGCCGGCGGGTGGGCGTGGACTACACGGCCGAGCAGGTCGTCTCCGTCCTCACCGAGCTCGGCGCGCAGGTCGAGACCACCGACGAGGGCTGGCGCGTCGTGCCGCCGTCGTGGCGCACGGACCTGGTCGCCAAGGAGGACCTCGTCGAGGAGATCGCCCGGCTCGTCGGCTACGACACCATCCCCTCGCGGCTGCCCGTGGCCCCGCCCGGCCGGGGCCTGACCCCCGAGCAGCAGGCCCGCAAGCGCGTGGCGGACGCGCTCGCCGCCGCGGGACTGACCGAAGTGCTCGCCTACCCGTTCGTCTCCCAGGCCGACAACGAGCTGTGGGGCGCCCCCGAGCCCGGCGCCCCGGTGCTCTCCGTCAAGCTGGCCAACCCGATCAGCGAGGCGCAGGGGATGCTGCGGGTCTCCCTGCTGCCGGGGCTGCTCGAGGTGCTGCGGCGCAACACCTCCCGCGGCTTCCGCGACCTGGCCCTGTACGAGGTCGGCCGGGTCTTCCGGCCCGTGCAGCAGCTGGTCACCCGGACCCTCCCGCCGTTGGGGGCGCACCCGGGCCAGGAGGTGCTCGAGGAGCTGGAGACCGGGATCCCGGTCCAGCCGCGCCACCTCGCGGCGGTCTTCGCCGGCCGGGACGCGGCCGAGAGCCCGTGGGTCACCCCGCGGCCGGTCGACTGGCAGGACGCCCTGGACGCCGCCCGGCTCGCCGGGGAGGTCCTGGGCGTGGAGCTGACCGTGCGGCAGGGCACGCACCAGGCCTTCCACCCGGGCCGCACGGCCGTGCTCAGCGCCCCGGACGGGACCCCGCTGGGCTACGCGGGCGAGCTGCACCCGCAGCTGGTGGCCGCCCAGGACCTGCCCGCGCGCACCGTGGCGATGGAGCTGAACCTCAGCTCGCTCATCGACGCGGAGGTCGACGTGGTCCAGGCCCGCCCCATCTCCGGCTATCCGGCCGCCACGCAGGACGTGGCGCTCGTGGTCGAGGACTCCGTCCCGGCGGCCGAGCTGCGCGCCGCCCTGGAGGAGGGGGCGGGCGAGCTGCTCGAGGACGTCCGCGTCTTCGACGTCTACCGGGGCGCCGGGATCGAGCCGGGCCGGAAGTCGGTGGCCCTCGCGCTGCGCTTCCGGGCCCCGGACCGCACGCTGACCGCGGACGAGGCCTCCGCCGCCCGCGAGGCCGCCGTCGCGGTGGCCGCCGAGCGCCACGGCGCCGTGCTGCGCGGCTGACCGGCCCGCTGCCGCACGGCCCGCTCCCCGCCCCCGGGGAGCGGGCCGTGCGCCGTTCCGCGGTCGCGCCGGCACCGGGCCGGTCACACTCGCGCCCTGCTCCCGGGGGACGGTGGTGATCTTCGGTACTGTGGCACCGGGTCCCCGACCTCGGCCCGGCGCCGCGGTCGTCCCCCTTTCCCGACCCCGTTCCAGGAGCTCAGCATGACCGAGGAGACCACCGACAGGCAGGAGGCGTTCTTCGCCTTCGACGACGACGACGAGCGGGAGAACGGGCGCTCCCGCCGGCCGATCGCCTGGAAACCGACCGCGGTGGGCCTGCTCGGGCTGCTCCTGGGCCTGATGCTGGCCGTGAGCGGCGCCCTGGCCTGGGACGACTCCCGGAAACTGGCCGGCTACGCGGACCGGTCGTGGGTGATCGCCGGGACGTACCAGGACATGACCAACGACCTGCAGACCAAGACGTACAACCCCATCTACCGGGGGGCCCTGCCCGACGACGAGGCGGTCACGGCGCAGCCCTTCGACTCCGGGCTCGCCGACCCGCGTGTCCCGGAGGCGGGGGAGGAGATCGTCTTCCGCGGCACGCAGACCGGCGACCGCGAGGGCGACTTCCACCAGGAGGCCGACGCCCTGCTCGCCGTCGAGGACGGCACGCTGCAGGTCGTCGAGACCGCCGAGGCCGGCGAGTTCGGCAACGGCATCACCGCCGGGACGATCACGGGCAAGCGGGTGCAGGCCGCGCTGCTGCTCCTCGCAGGCCTCGGCGCGGCCGTGGGCGGGATCTGGTACGCCCGCCGGCTCTACTCCGCCGGGCACTGACCGGCAGACCCACGGCCCGGGGCCCCCGCAGGACGCACCGCGTCCGGCGGGGGCCCCGGGCCGTGCCGGGCCGCCGTGGGACGGACCGCCGCAGGACGGGCCGCCGCGGGCGTGCCGGGACGGGTCAGCGCCGGGCGGGGGCGGGCAGGGCGGGCAGCTCCGGGCGGAGCAGCCACGCGTCCAACAGGCCGTCGAGCTCGGCCCAGCGCTGCGGGGGCGCCCAGGAGCGCAGGTGCTCGCGGAAGCCGGCCGTGCTGACCCACCCGTCGCGGTGCGCCGTGACCCAGCCGCGGAGCATGCCCCGGAAGGCCTCCTCGCCCAGGGCCTCGCGCAGGGCGTGGACGGTGAGGGCGCCGCGCACGTAGACCACGTCGTCGAACAGGCGCACCTGCCCGGGATCGCCGATCACGAGGTCCTGGCGCATCCTGGAGAGGGTCCTGTGGGCCTTCTCCGCGTGCCAGCGGGCCGGCTTGTCCCCGGAGGCCTCGGACCAGACCCACTCCGCGTAGGACGCGAAGCCCTCGTTGAGCCAGATGTCCTGCCAGGAGGCGAGCACGAGGCTGTTGCCGAACCACTGGTGGGCCAGCTCGTGGGCCACCAGCCGCTGCTCCTCCCAGTCCGTGCCGAGCTGGTTCTTGCCGAACACGGAGCAGGCGAAGCACTCGAACGGGTCCTCGAGCGACTCGTCCACGACCACCACGGTGTAGCTGGGGAAGGGGTAGGGGCCGAACCACTCCGTGAAGGCCTCGAGCATCCTGCCCTGCTCGGCGAAGGTCTTCTCGGCCTTCTTCTGCCGCTTCTTCGAGCACACGAGGTACTGCGGGACCCGGGAGCCGGTGAGCTCGCTGCGCCGGTACGGCCCGATCTGCACGGTGGCCAGGTACGGCGGCAGCGGCACCCGCGACGTGTAGACCCAGTGGCGCTCGCCGCCGCGCTCGGCCACCGACTCCAGCTCGCCGTGCACCACGACCTCGTAGTCGGCGTCGGCGTGCACGCTCACCCGATAGGTCGCCCGGTGGGAGGGGTGGTCCACGCACGGGAACCAGGTGGATGAGCCGGTGGGCTGCCCGGCGACGAGCACGCCGTCGTCGAGCTCGGCCCAGCCGATCTCGCCCCACGGTCCGTCGAGGGACTCCGGGTAGCCCTCGTAGGCCACGGTGAGCACGAAGGACTCCCCGGCGGCGACCGGCCGCGGCAGGGTGAGCACGAGCCGGCTGCCCCGGTGCTGCACGCCCACCTTGCGGGGACCCAGCAGCCCGCCGAGCCCGCCGTGACCGACGCGGGCGTCGGTCACGGCGAGCTCGGTGAGGTCCAGCTCGATCCGGTCCGTGTCCCGCAGGGCGCGGCAGGTCAGGGTCGCCCGGGCCTCGAGCCCGTTGTCCTCGACGTCGTAGTCGAGGTCCAGGTCGTAGTGCTCCACGGTGGCCGCGCAGCACCCGACGAACGGGGTGTAGGGGTCCCGGGCGCCGTCCGCCCCGAGGTAGCGGTGCATCGGTGCCGCGCTCACGGGACCAGCAGCAGCTTGCCCTGGGCGGCCCGGGACTGGAGCACCTCGTGCGCCTGCCGTGCCTGCGCCAGCGGGAAGGTCTGGGCGACGCGCACGGTCAGGGACCCGTCGAGCACCGCGTCGAAGAGCTCGCCGGCGCGCCAGTTGCGCTCCTTCTCGTCGAGCAGGTAGTCGTTGAGCGTGGGACGGGTGACGTACAGGGAGCCGTGCCGGGCGAGGCCCTGCAGGTCGAACGGGGGCACCTGGCCGGAGGAGCCGCCGAAGAGCACCAGCACGCCGCGCTTGCGCAGCGCCCGGAGCGACTCGTCGAAGGTGTCCCTGCCCACGGAGTCGTAGACCACGTCCGCGCCGCGGCCGCCGGTGAACTCCCGGACCCGCTCGGCGAAGCCCTCGTAGCCGACGAGCGCGTGGTCGGCGCCCAGCGAGCGCGCCGTCTCCGCCTTGGCCTGCGAGCCGACCAGGGCCACGACCGTGGCGCCCAGCGACCTCAGCAGCTGCACCACCAGACCGCCGACCCCGCCCGCGCCCGCGGTGATCACGGCGACGTCGCCCTCCTGCACCGGGTAGGTGGAGCGGACCAGGTAGTGGGCCGTGAGGCCCTGCAGGGGCAGGGCCGCCGCGACCTCGTCGGAGACCCCGGCGGGCACCCGCAGGGCCTTGTCCGCGTCGACCAGGAAGGCGTCCGCGTACGTGCGGGCGGCCTGGGACGTGGTGACCCGGTCGCCCAGGGCGAAGTGCTCCACCGCGGAGCCGACGCCCGTGACCACGCCCATGCCCTCGGAGCCCGGCGTGAAGGGGTGCTCCACGGGGTAGACGCCCTCGCGCTGGTAGACCTCGATGAAGTTCACCCCCGCGGCGCGGGTCTCGACGAGCAGCTGCTGCGGGCCCGGCTCGAGGTCCGGGCGCTCGCCGAGGGACAGGACCTCGGGGCCTCCGGGCTGCTCGACCATGACGGAACGGACCATGACGGGTACCTCCTGGACTTCGCGGACGGAACGCCCTCATCGTAGGCACGCCGTCCTGGGCGGCACTGCCCGCGGCGGCCCTCCGGGGGTAGCGTGAGCACAAGTGGGGGCACGGGAGGACCCCCGTCATGATCGAGGTTTGCGTCCGGAAAGCGTAGATTCGGGGGCAGAGCCGTTCCGGGGGGAACGACGGACGGCCTCGGCCGGAGCGACACCCGGCGACCCGTGCTGCGACCCAGCGGCCCGGGCGCCGCGCCGGAGGCCGGCGGTGTTCTCCCGTCACGGTGCATAATTATTGAAGAGCATGCATAAATTTGAGCTAGAGTGGGCCGTATGACGTTCAGCGCAGCAGTGTCGGGAGCATCCGGGTACGCCGGGGGGGAGGTCCTCAGGATCCTCGCGGGCCACCCGGGGATCGAGATCGGGGCCGTGGGGGCCCACTCCAACGCCGGTCAGCGGCTGGGGGAGCTGCAGCCGCACCTGCACTCCCTGGCCGACCGCGTGCTCGTCGACACCACGGTCGAGAACCTGGCCGGGCACGACGTCGTCTTCCTCGCCCTGCCGCACGGGGCCTCGGCCGCGATCGCCGCGCAGCTGCCGCCGGAGACCGTGGTGATCGACGCCGGGGCCGACCATCGGCTGGAGTCCGCCGAGGACTGGGACCAGTTCTACGGCTCGGCCCACGCGGGGACCTGGCCCTACGGGCTGCCCGAGCTGATCGTCGACGGGGAGGGCGCCCGCCAGCGCGAGCAGCTGCGCGGTGCCACGCGCATCGCGGTGCCGGGCTGCTACCCGACCAGTGCCCTGCTCGCCCTGGCCCCGGGCTTCGCGGCCGGGCTGCTGGAGCCAGAGGACGTCGTGATCGTCGCCGCCTCCGGCACCTCGGGCGCCGGCAGGGCCGTCAAGCCGCACCTGCTGGGCTCCGAGGTCATGGGCTCCATGGCCCCCTACGGGGTGGGCGGGGCGCACCGGCACACCCCCGAGATCGAGCAGGGCCTGTCCCGGGCCGCGGGCGAGCGCGTGCGGATCTCCTTCACCCCGACGCTGGCGCCCATGCCGCGGGGCATCCTCACGACCGCCACCGCCCGCGTCGCCGAGGGGGTCACCGCTGACCGGTTGCGGGAGGCCTGGCTGAGCGCCTACGCGGCGGAGCAGTTCGTGACCGTCCTGCCCGAGGGCACGTGGCCGGCCACGAAGTCGGTGGCCGGCTCCAACCACGCCCAGCTCCAGCTCGCTTTGGACCCCCGCGCGGGCCGGGTGGTCGTCACCTGCGTCATCGACAACCTCGTCAAGGGCACCGCCGGCGGTGCCGTCCAGTCCGTGAACCTCGCCCTCGGCCTGCCGGAGGACACCGGCCTGAACCTCCAAGGAGTCGCACCGTGAGAACGTACCCCTCCCAGCAGCCCGCCGGCACCCTCCGGGTGGACACCGGACGCGGGGTGGCCGCGGCCCAGGGCTTCCGCGCCGCCGGCACCGTCGCCGGGTTCAAGGACTCCGGCGGACCCGACCTCGCCCTCGTCGTCAACGACGGGCCGCAGCACCACGTCGGGGCGGTCTACACGACCAACCGGGTCTCGGCCGCCCCCGTGCAGTGGTCGAAGGCCGCGACCGCCGACGGGCGGGCCGCCGCGGTGGTCCTCAACTCCGGCGGGGCCAACGCCTGCACCGGCCCGCAGGGCTTCCAGGCCGCCCACCGCACCGCCGAGCTCGTGGGCGAGGCGCTCGGCGTCGGGGCGGGCGACGTGGTGGTGTGCTCCACCGGGCTCATCGGCGTCCAGCTGCCCATGGACGTGATGGAGCGCGGTCTGCCCGCGGTCGTCGAGGCCCTGGGCGGCGACGACGAGGCCGGGGCCGCCGCCGCCCGGGCCATCATGACCACCGACTCCGTCTCCAAGCAGGCCGCCTACGTCCGCGACGGGTGGACGGTCGGCGGCATGGCCAAGGGCGCGGGCATGCTCGCCCCCGGCCTGGCCACGATGCTCGTGGTCCTCACCACCGACGCCGAGCTCTCCTCGGACGCCCTGCAGTGGGCCCTGGAGGACGCCGTGAAGGTCACCTTCAACCGCACGGACTCCGACGGCTGCATGTCCACCAACGACACCGTGGTCCTGCTGGGCTCGGGCGCCTCCGGGGTCACCCCGGACGAGTTCGAGTTCAGCCAGGCGGTCACGGCGGTGTGCCACTCGCTGGCCCAGCAGCTCATCACGGACGCCGAGGGTGCCTCCCACGACATCGCGATCACCACGGTCAACGCGGCGACCGAGAAGCAGGCCGAGGACGTGAGCCGCTCGGTGGCCCGCTCCAACCTGTTCAAGGCCGCGATCTTCGGCAACGACCCCAACTGGGGCCGTGTGCTGTCCGCGGTGGGCACCACCGAGGCCGCGTTCGATCCCGACAAGCTCGACGTCACCATCAACGGGGTGACCGTGTGCCGCAACGGGGCGATCGGCGACCCCCGGGAGGACGTGGACCTCGCCGCCGACCGGCGGGTCAGCGTGCTGATCGACCTCAAGGCCGGGGACGCGGACGCGACCGTGTGGACCAACGACCTCACCCACGACTACGTCGAGGAGAACAGCGCCTACTCCAGCTGACCGTTCCACCGCCCACCGCCCACCGCAGAACCGCCCACGGCGCAGGAGAACCATGCCCCACCCGAGTGACCCGACCCGCTACGAGACCGCCCAGCTGAAGGCGGGCACCCTGATGGAGGCCCTGCCCTGGATCCAGCGCTACGCCGGCGCCGTGATGGTCTTCAAGTACGGGGGCAACGCCATGGTCTCCGAGCCGCTGCGCGAGGCCTTCGCCCAGGACATGGTCTTCCTGCGCCACGTCGGCGTCCGGCCGGTGGTCGTGCACGGCGGCGGCCCGCAGATCAACCGGATGCTGGAGCGGCTGGGCATCGCCTCCGAGTTCCGCGGCGGCCTGCGGGTGACGTCCCGGGAGGCCGTGGACGCGATCCGGATGGTGCTCACGGGCCAGGTCCAGCGCGAGCTCGTCTCCCTGCTCAACGCCACCGGCCCCTACGCCGTCGGGCTGTCCGGGGAGGACGCCGAGCTCTTCCGCGCGGTGCGCCGGGGCACCGTGGTGGACGGCGTCGAGGTGGACCTGGGCCACGTGGGCGAGGTGGTCGGCGTCAACGCCGAGCCCCTCACGCAGCTCCTCGACGCCGGGCGGATCCCGGTGGTCTCCTCCGTGGCCCCCGAGGTCGACGACACCGGCCGGCCGACCGGGGAGATCCTCAACGTCAACGCCGACACCGCAGCGGCCGCGGTCGCCGTGGCCCTGCGCGCGGAGAAGTTCGTGGCGCTCACGGACGTCGAGGGCCTCTACGCGAACTGGCCCGACCGGGACTCCCTCATCGCCTCGCTCTCCACCTCGGAGCTGCGGGCCATGCTCCCGGGCCTCCAGGCGGGGATGATCCCCAAGATGGAGGCGGCCCTGCGGGCCGTGGAGGGCGGGGCGCGCCGGGCGTCCATCGTGGACGGGCGCAGCCCGCACACGTGCCTGCTCGAGATCTTCACCGACACCGGCATCGGAACCCAGCTCGTCCCCGACCACGGAGCCTCGTCATGACCGCCGCCCAGCACACCACCTCCCGCTTCTCCGCGCAGGCCACCCTGCTCGGGGAGTACTCCGACTCCCTGCTCGGCGTCTTCGGCAGCCCCTCCCTCGTGCTCACCCACGGCCACGGCGCCGTGGTCACCGACGCCGACGGCCGGGACTACCTGGACCTGCTCGCGGGCATCGCCGTCAACGCCCTCGGCCACGCCCACCCCCGCTGGGTGGAGATCGTCTCCCGCCAGCTGGCCACGCTGGGCCACGTCTCCAACTTCTTCACCTCCCCGCAGCAGATCGCCCTCGCCGGGAAGCTGCTGTCCCTGGCCGGGGCCCCCGCCGGGTCCCACGTGTTCTTCGCGAACTCCGGGACCGAGGCGAACGAGGCCGCGTTCAAGCTCGCCCGGCGGCACGGCCAGGAGCACCCCGGCCCGGACGGCCGGCCCCGCAGCACGGTCCTCGCCCTGGAGTCGGCCTTCCACGGGCGCACCATGGGCGCCCTCGCCCTGACCGCCAAGGAGGCCTACCGGGCCCCCTTCGAGCCGCTGCCCGGCGGGGTGCGGCACATCCCCGCCACGGTCGAGGCCCTCGAGCAGCACCTCGACGGGACGGTCGCCGCGCTCGTCGTGGAGCCGGTGCAGGGCGAGGCCGGCGTGCGCGAGCTCCCCGAGGGCTTCCTCCGGCGCGCCCGGGAGCTGACCCGCCGGCACGGCGCGCTGCTGATCGTGGACGAGGTGCAGACCGGCGTGGGCCGCACCGGGCGCTGGTTCGCGTCCTCGACCGAGCTCACCGGGGACGACCTGCCGGACGCGCTCACCCTGGCCAAGGGGCTGGGCGGGGGCTTCCCCATCGGGGCGATGCTCACCGTGGGGCCCGAGGTCTCCGCCCTGCTGGGCGCCGGCCAGCACGGCACCACCTTCGGCGGCAACCCTCCGGCCACCGCCGCGGGCCTGGCCACCGTCACGGTCATCGAGGAGGACGGACTGCTCGAGCACGCCCGCACGGTCGGCGCTCTGCTCGGCGACGGGCTGCGGGCGGTCCCCGGCGTCGGCGAGGTGCGCCAGCGCGGCCTGCTCATCGGCGCCGACCTCCTCGTCCCCGAGGGCGCCACCGCCCCGTTCGGACCCGCCGTGGTCGAGGCCGCGCGGGAGGCCGGCTTCATCGTCAACGCCACCGGTCCCGCGACCCTGCGCCTGGCCCCGCCCCTGATCCTCACGGAGGAGCAGGCGCGCACCTTCCTCGAGGCCCTGCCCGGGATCCTCTCCACCGCCACCACCGCCGTCGCGGCCCCCGCCGCGGCCCCGGCCGGCACCCCTCCGGCCGCCGTCCCACCGAAAGAAGCATGAAACCGTCCATGACCCCCCGCCACTTCCTCGTCGACACGGACCTCACCCAGCAGGAGCAGGCCGAGGTGCTCGAGCTGGCCCTCGCGCTCAAGGCCGACCGCTGGGCCCACCGCCCCTACGCCGGCCCGCAGACCGTGGCCGTCATCTTCGACAAGACCTCCACCCGCACCCGGGCCTCCTTCTCCGCCGGCATCGCCGACCTCGGCGGCAACCCCCTGATGATCAACCCGGGGGAGTCGCAGCTGGGCAAGGAGAGCGTGGCCGACACGGCGCGCGTGTTCTCCCGCATGGTCTCCACGATCGTCTGGCGCACCTACGCCCAGTCCGGGCTCGAGGAGATGGCCGCCGCCTCGGACGTGCCCGTGGTGAACGGGCTCTCCGACGCCTACCACCCCTGCCAGATCCTCGCCGACCTGCTCACGGTCCGCGAGCACCGGGGCGACCCCGCCGGGCTGACCTTCGCCTACCTCGGGGACGCCGCCAACAACATGGCCCACTCCTACCTGCTGGGCGGGGCCACCGCCGGCATGCACGTGCGGGTGGCCGGGCCGCAGGGCTACCTGCCGGACCCGGCAGTCGTCCGGGCCGCCGAGGAGCGGGCCGCCCGGACCGGCGGGTCGGTGCGGGTGACCACCGACCCGGCCGAGGCGCTCACCGGCGCGGACGTGGTGTGCACCGACACCTGGGTGTCCATGGGTCAGGAGGCCGAGACCGAGGCCCGGGCCCGGATCTTCAGACCCTACTGCGTGGACGCCGCCGCCATGGCCCGGGCCGAGCCCGGGGCGCTGTTCCTGCACTGCCTGCCCGCCTTCCGGGGCTCGGAGGTCGCCGCGGAGGTCATCGACGGCCCGCAGTCGGTCGTCTGGGACGAGGCCGAGAACCGCCTGCACGCGCAGAAGGCCCTGCTCGTGTGGCTCATGGCCCGGTCCGGGCGCTACGACCTCGACGCCGCCCGCTCCCCGGGCCTGCCGGCATGAGCATCCCGGCGACGAAGACCGCCCGTCAGGCCCGGATCGTGGCCCTGGTGACCGGCGGCGCCGTCCACTCCCAGGCCGAGCTGGCGGCCATGCTGGCCCAGGACGGCGTGCAGGTCACGCAGGCCACGCTCTCCCGCGACCTGGTCGAGCTCGGCGCCGTCCGGGTCCGGGACGGGTCCGGCGCCCTCGTCTACGCGGTCCCGCAGGCCGGGGCCGACCGCTCACCCGCCTCCGGGATCACCCAGGAGGTGCTCGACGCGCGGCTGGCGTCCCTGTGCCGCGAGCTGCTCGTCACCGCCGAGGCCAGCGCCAACCTCGTGGTGCTGCGCACCCCGCCGGGGGCCGCCCAGTACTTCGCCTCCGCCATCGACACCTCCGTGCTCCCGGCGGTGCTCGGGACCATCGCCGGCGACGACACCATCATGGTGGTCTGCCGGGAGGCCGACGGCGGCGAGGCCGTGGCCCGCCGGTTCCTGGACCTCGCCGACTGATCCCCGCCGACCGCTCCCCGCCCCCGCGGGAACCGGTCGCGGGACGGCCGCGGACACAGGCCGGACCCCGTCCGGTGTGGTGCAATGACCTCCACGTCGTCCGCCCCGGAAGGAACCCCGTCATGCCGAACCTGGCGTCCCTGCTCGCCGACACCGCCGCCCGCCACCCCGACCGCCCGGCCGTGCTGCTGGACGACCGGGTCCTCGGCTACGCCGAGCTCGACGGGCTCGCGGCCCGGGCCGCGGGACTCCTGCACGCCACCGGGGTGCGCGCCGGGGACCGGGTGGCGCTCATCGCGCCGAACGTCCCGCAGATGCCGATCGCCTACTACGGCGCCCTGCGCGCCGGGGCCGTGGTCGTGCCGCTGAACCCGCTGCTCACTCCCCGGGAGCTGGCCCACCACTTCCGCGACGCCGAGGTCACCGCCGTGGTGGTGTGGGAGGCGATGGCGGAGGCCGCCCGGGCCGCGCTCGCCGACCTCGGGCTCGAGGTCCCCGTGGTCGAGCTCGGCGCCGGGACCGGGCAGCAGCTCGCGGCGGCGGATCCGCTGCCCGCGGTCGTGGAGCGCGCGGGGGACGACATGGCCGTGCTGCTCTACACCTCCGGCACCACCGGCCGTCCCAAGGGGGCCATGCTCACCCACGACAACCTGCTCGGCAACGCCGCGATGGTCGTGGACCTGTTCCGGATCACCGAGCGGGACGTGTTCTTCGGCGGGCTGCCGTTCTTCCACGTCTTCGGCCAGACCGTGGCGCTCAACGCGGTGGTGGCCGCCGGCGCGGCGGTGACGCTGCTGCCCCGCTTCGCCCCGCGCACCGTGCTGGAGATCCTCGCGCGGGACGGCGTCACGGTGTTCGCCGGGGTGCCCAGCATGTACGTGGCGCTGCTCGAGGCGCTCGGGGAGCGGGCCGCGTCCTTCCCCGCGCTGCGGGCCGCGATCTCCGGCGGGGCCGCGCTGCCGGTCGAGGTGCTCCGGCGCTTCGAGGAGGCGTTCGGCACCCGCCTGCTCGAGGGCTACGGGCTGTCGGAGACCTCCCCGGTGGTCTGCTTCAACCGGTTCGAGGGCCCGCGCCGGCCGGGCTCGATCGGCACGGCGGTGCCCGGGGCGGACCTGCGGGTGCTGGACGACCGGGGACGGGAGCTGCCGCGCGGGGAGGTCGGCGAGCTCGTCGTGGCGGGGGAGTACGTGATGGCCGGCTACTGGCGCAACCCCGAGGCCACCGAGGCGGCGATCCGCGACGGCTGGTTCCGCACCGGCGACCTCGCGCGCGTGGACGAGGACGGCTTCCACTACATCGTGGACCGCAAGAAGGACATGGTGCTGCGCGGCGGCTACAACGTGTACCCCCGCGAGATCGAGGAGGTGCTGTACGAGCACCCCGCCGTCGCGGAGGTCGCCGTCGTCGGCGTCCCGGACGAGGCGCAGGGCCAGGAGGTCGCGGCGTTCGTGGTGCTCACGGCCGAGGCCGCCGCGGACGGCGAGCGCCTGGTGCCCGAGCTGCGGTCCTGGGTGCGCGAGCGCCTGGCGTCCTACAAGCGCCCGCGGCTCTACCGGGTCGTCGGGTCCCTGCCCAAGGGGCCCACCGGGAAGATCCTCAAGCGCGAGGTGGAGCGGCTGGCCTAGCGGCCGGCGTACTCCTCGAGCACCGGGAGCAGGTCGGCGCGCTCGAAGACCCGGGCGAAGTCGGCGGCGGAGTGGGCGCCGGCCGTCTGGGAGGCGCCGGCCTCGAGCAGCGCCCGGACGACGGCCTCGTTGCCCCGGAAGACGGCGCTCAGCAGCGCGGTCTGGCCGTTGTCGTTGACCCGGTCGGGATCCGCCCCCGCCTCGAGCAGCGCCGCGACGGTCTCCTCCTGCTGGTGGTACGCGGCCAGGATCAGCAGGGTGTCGCCCTTGCCGTTGGTGAGGTTCACCGGGACGCCGGCGCGCACGGCGGGCAGCAGGTCCTCGGTGCGGCCCTCCCGGGCCATGTCGAAGAGGGTCAGCACGTAGGCCATCTCCTCCTCGGTCAGCTGCGGGGCGGCCGGGTCCTGGGGCGGCTGGGGGTTCTCGGTCACGGCGGGTCCTTCGGGGTCGTCGGGCGGGTCCTGAACGGGCAGTTTACCGGGGTCGGCGACGCGCCGGGACTCCGCGGTACCCGGGTCTTGACGTTGCAGTAACCACCTGGCACGCTCGTGTGACACAGCTCACCCCGCCCGTTCCTCGCGCCGGTGCCCGCGCACCGGGGATCCGGAGTCCCCATGACCAATCTCGCCACCCTCCTCACCGACTCGGCCGCCGCGACCCCCGACGCCCGGGCGATCGTGCTCGACGACAGGGCCCTGAGCTACGGGGCCCTCGACGACCTCTCCGCGCGGGTGGCCTCGATGCTCTGTGCCAGCGGCATCCGGGCGGGGGACCGCGTGGCGATGATCCTGCCCAACGTCCCGCACATGCCGATCGCCTACTACGGCATCCTGCGGATGGGCGGCGTGGTCGTGCCGCTCAACCCCCTGCTCAGCCCGCGGGAGCTCACCTACCACTTCCAGGACGCCGAGGTCTCCCTCGTGCTGGTCTGGGAGGCCATGGCCGAGGCCACCCGCACCGCCGTCGCGCAGCTGGAGCGGGAGGTGCCCGTGGTCGAGGTGACGGCCGCCGGGACGCTGCAGAGCCTCGGCGAGGTGCCGCCGATGCCGGAGCTGGCCGAGCGGGCCGACGACGAGCCCGCCGTGCTGCTCTACACCTCCGGGACCACGGGCCGGCCCAAGGGCGCGGTGCTCACCCACCACAACCTGCGGACCAACGCGGAGCTCTCCGCGAGCCTCTTCGGCATGGGACCCGGGGACGTCATGTTCGGCGGGCTGCCGTTCTTCCACGTCTTCGGCCAGACGGTGGCGCTCAACGGCGTCATCGCCTCCGGGGCCGCCGTCACGCTGCTGCCCCGCTTCGACCCCGCGAAGGCCCTGGAGATCCTCGTCCGCGACGAGGTGACCGTCTTCGCCGGGGTGCCCAGCATGCACATCGCGCTGCTGCACGCCGCCGGCGAGGGACCCGTCGAGGTGCCGCACCTGCGGGCCGGGGTCTCGGGCGGCTCCCCGCTGCCGGTGGAGATCCTCGAGCGCTTCGAGAGGGTCTTCGGGGCCCCCATCTACGAGGGCTACGGCCTGTCGGAGACCTCCCCGGTCGTCTGCTTCAACCAGGAGGCGCACGGGCGCAGGCCGGGGTCCATCGGGACCGTGGTGCGCGGGGCGCAGCTGAGGGTCGTCGACGACCGGGACGAGGACGTCCCCGTCGGGGAGATCGGCGAGCTCGTGGTGGCGGGGGAGTACGTGATGGCCGGCTACTGGCGCAACCCCGAGGCCACCGAGGCGGCGATCCGCGACGGCTGGTTCCACACCGGCGACCTCGCCCGCGTGGACGAGGACGGCTTCTACTACATCGTGGACCGCAAGAAGGACATGGTGCTGCGCGGCGGCTACAACGTGTACCCCCGCGAGGTCGAGGAGGTCATCTACCAGTTCCCCGGGGTCGCGGAGGCGGCCGTGGTCGGGGTGCCGGACGAGACGCTGGGCGAGGAGGTCGCGGCGGTCGTGGCCTTCCGGGACGTCCTCGAGGCCGGGACGGACGCCCGGATCGACGAGCTCGACGCGTTCGTGCGCGAGCGCGTGGCCAAGTACAAGCACCCGCGCTACTACAAGGTGGTCGACGAGCTGCCCAAGGGCCCGACCGGCAAGATCCTCAAGCGCTCCCTCGACCTGGAGGGCGCCGGGCGCCGCGGCTGAGCCCGGCACGCCGGAGGGCCCGGCCGCGATCCGCGGCCGGGCCCTCCTCGTCCTGCCCCCCGGCGGTCCGCCGGGGGCACCGATCCGGCCGGGGCCCGTCCAGGACCCCGGCCCGAGGATCAGTTGGCCATCATGGCCGGGTTCTCCCGGGGCTCGCGCTCCACGGACACGTGCTCGTTGGGCACGCAGTGGGTCATCGTCAGACCCTCCACGCTGCGCGGGCCGTTGTTGCCGAGGTTGGCCACGCGCCGCTGCTCCTCCTCGGTCAGGCGCTGGGTGGGCAGCGGGCCGAGGTCCTTGACGTCCTCGAGGGAGACGCCGATGCCGTCGCCCACGCGGCGGCCCATCTCGTCCTCCACCATGTAGAAGTGCCAGACCATGCGCTCCTGGATCGGTCGGTCGCACTGGGACAGCGCGTCGACCAGGTTGGCGATGAGCTCCTCCTTCTCCCAGTCCTCCTGGAGCTGGAAGCGCTCACCGGCCTGCTTGTAGTCGTTGGTCCGCTCGATCTGGGCGCGGGTCAGGCGCGCGGTGATCTGCGGGCCGACCTCGGGCCGGTAGCCCTCGGGCTTCGGGGCCTCCTGGACACCGCCGATGATGGACGGCTCGTAGTTCACGTGCGGGTTCTGCCCCGGGGCGTGGTCCACGGCGTAGGCCATCTGGCCGTCGCGCTGGTTGGTGGCCACCGGCGCCTTCGGCGCGTTGACCGGCAGCTGCAGGTAGTTCGGGCCCACGCGGTAGCGCTGGGTGTCCGAGTAGGAGAAGGTGCGGCCCACGAGCATCTTGTCGTCGGAGAAGTCCAGGCCGTCCACCAGCACACCGGTGCCGAAGGCGATCTGCTCGTTCTCCGCGAAGAAGTTCTGCGGGTTGCGGTTGAGCACCATGCGCCCGACCGGCTTCGGCGGGAACAGCTCCTCCGGCCACACCTTGGTGTCGTCCAGCGGGTCGAAGTCCAGCTCGGGGTGGTCGTGGTCCTCCATGACCTGGACCTGCAGCTCCCACTCGGGGTAGTCGCCGGCCTCGATCGCGTCGTAGAGGTCCTTGGTGTGCGAGCCCAGGGTCTGGGCCTGGATGTTCGCCGCGTCCGCGGAGGTCAGGGACTTCACGCCCTGCTTCGGGATCCAGTGGTACTTCACCAGCACGGACTCCCCGGCGGCGTTGACCCACTTGTAGGTGTTCACGCCGAAGCCCTGCTGGTGGCGGTAGTCCGCCGGGATCCCGCGCGGCGAGAACAGGATCGTGACCATGTGCATCGCCTCGGGCGACTGGCTCCAGAAGTCGAAGGCGCGGTTGGCCACGCCGGCCTCGAAGTTCACGGGGTCCGGCTTCTGGGAGTGGATGAAGTCGGGGAACTTGATGGCGTCGCGGATGAAGAACACCCCGAGGTTGTTGCCCACGAGGTCCCAGTTGCCGTCCTCGGTGTAGAACTTCACGGCGAAGCCGCGCGGGTCCCGGGCGACCTCGGAGGAGTCGCGGCCGCCGGCCACGGTGGAGAAGCGCACGGCCACGTCGGTGCGCTTGCCGGCCTGCTGGAAGAGCTTCGCGCGGGTGTACTCGGCGATGGGCTCGTCGCCGTACTGGCCGTAGGCCTCGAAGTAGCCGAAGGCGGTGGTGCCGCGGGCGTGCACCACGCGCTCGGGGATGCGCTCGCGGTCGAAGTGGCTCATCTTCTCGAGGAACGCGTAGTTCTCGAGGGTCGCGGGGCCGCGCGAACCGACGGTGCGGGTGTTCTGGTTGTCGTGGACCGGGTGGCCCTGACGCGTGGTGAGGGTCTGCTCGGGAACGTTCGTCATGGGGTTCCTCTCGGGGTAGGGACCGGGTGTGCAGCACGGCCGGGACGCGGAGGCCCCGACGTTGCGGGTGGGCTCGTCCGGCGCGGACGAGACCGTGCCCTCAGTATGTCGGAAGCGCCTGGCTATTGCTAGCTATTCATAATTGCGGTGGGTCGCCGGCCCCAGGGCCCGTCGGGACCCGCCCGAGAGTGCATAAATACAACTTACCGTGTATAGTCATGCACAGAGACGGGGCCCACGCCGTGGTGCCCGGACCACCGACGAAGGAGAACACCGTGACCGAGCGCGTAGTGCTGGCCTACTCCGGAGGCCTCGACACCTCCGTGGCCATCGGCTGGATCGGCGAGGCGACGGGGGCCGAGGTCATCGCCGTGGCCGTCGACGTGGGACAGGGCGGGGAGGACCTCGAGACCATCCGGCAGCGCGCCCTGGACTGCGGCGCCGTCGAGGCCTACGTGGCCGACGCCCGCGACGAGTTCGCGGCCGAGTACTGCATGCCCGCGCTGCAGGCCAACGCCCTGTACATGGACGCCTACCCCGTGGTCTCGGCGCTGTCCCGTCCGGTGATCGTCAAGCACCTCGTGGCCGCGGCCAAGCGCTTCGGCGCCTCGACCGTCGCCCACGGCTGCACCGGCAAGGGCAACGACCAGGTCCGCTTCGAGGTCGGCATCCAGACCCTGGGCCCGGAGCTCAAGTGCATCGCCCCGGTCCGCGACCTCGCCCTGACCCGCGACAAGGCCATCAGCTACGCCGAGAAGCACGACCTGCCGATCGCCACGACCAAGAAGAACCCCTTCTCGATCGACCAGAACGTCTGGGGCCGCGCCGTGGAGACCGGGTTCCTCGAGGACATCTGGAACGCCCCCACCAAGGACGTCTACGACTACACGGACGACCCCACCTTCCCGCCCCCGGCCGACGAGGTCGTCATCAGCTTCAAGGGCGGCATCCCCGTGGCCATCGACGGCCAGCCCGTCACCCCGCTGCAGGCCATCCAGGAGATGAACCGCCGCGCCGGGGCGCAGGGCGTGGGCCGGATCGACATCGTCGAGGACCGGCTGGTGGGCATCAAGTCCCGCGAGGTCTACGAGGCCCCCGGCGCCATGGCCCTGATCGCCGCCCACCGCGAGCTGGAGAACGTCACGATCGAGCGCGAGCAGGCCCGCTTCAAGCGGACGGCCACCCAGCGCTGGACCGAGCTCGTCTACGACGGCCAGTGGTTCTCCCCGCTGAAGCAGTCCCTCGACGCGTTCATCCAGGACACCCAGAAGTACGTCGACGGCGACATCCGGATGACCCTGCACGCCGGCCAGGCCACCGTCACCGGGCGCCGGTCCGCCACGTCCCTGTACGACTTCAACCTCGCCACCTACGACGAGGGGGACGCCTTCGACCAGTCCCAGGCCCGCGGGTTCATCGAGCTGTTCGGCATGTCCTCGAAGGTCGCGGCGTCCCGCGACCAGCGCCTCGCGGCCGAGGGAAAGTAGACCAGGAGCACGTAGGCTCGTGCCGAGCAGGAACGGGCACGACGACGGAGGGCCCCATCCCGGCGGTGGGGCCCTCCGCGCACGCCGGGGGACCGCCCCGGTCCGCACCGACGGGACCGCCAGGGCGGCAGAGACCGCCCGGACGGCAGAAGGAGAGACATGGCGCAGCAGGACAAGCACGGCACCAACGAGGGCGCGCTCTGGGGCGGGCGCTTCGCCGGGGGGCCGGCCGACGCCCTGGCGGCCCTGAGCCGGTCGACGCACTTCGACTGGCGGCTGGCCCCCTACGACATCGCGGGCTCCCGCGCGCACGCCCGGGTGCTGCACACCGCGGGGCTGCTGAGCGGCGAGGAGCTCGAGGGCATGCTCGCGGCCCTGGACCGGCTCGAGGCGGACGTCCGCTCCGGCGCCTACACCCCCGCCCCCTCGGACGAGGACGTGCACGGCTCCCTCGAGAGGGGGCTGATCGAACGGGCCGGCCCCGAGCTCGGCGGCAAGCTGCGCGCCGGGCGCTCCCGCAACGACCAGATCGCGACCCTCGGGCGGATGTACCTGCGCGACCACGCCGCGATCATCGCCCGCAACGTGCTCGACGTGGTCCAGGCCCTGCTGGACCAGGCGAAGGCCCACCCGGAGGCCCCCATGCCCGGGCGCACCCATCTCCAGCACGCCCAGCCCGTCCTGCTGTCCCACCACCTGCTCGCCCACGCCTGGGCGATGCTGCGCGACGTCCAGCGCCTGGTCGACTGGGACGCCCGCGCCGCGGTGTCCCCCTACGGCTCCGGGGCCCTCGCCGGGTCCTCCCTGGGCCTGGACCCGGCGGCCGTGGCCGCGGAGCTGGGCTTCGACTCCGCCGTGCACAACTCCATCGACGGCACGGCCGCGCGCGACGTCTACGCCGAGTTCTCCTGGGTCACCGCGATGATCGCGGTGGACATGTCGCGGATCTCCGAGGAGATCACCACGTGGGCCACCAAGGAGTTCTCCTTCGTCACGCTCGACGACGCCTTCTCCACGGGCTCCTCGATCATGCCGCAGAAGAAGAACCCGGACATCGCCGAGCTCGCCCGCGGCAAGGCCGGCCGGCTCATCGGCGACCTGACGGGCCTGCTGGCCACGCTGAAGGGCCTGCCGCTGGCCTACAACCGGGACCTCCAGGAGGACAAGGAGCCGGTCTTCGACGCGATCGACCAGCTCGAGGTCCTGCTCCCGGCCGTCGCGGGCATGATCGGCACGCTGGCCTTCAACACGCAGCGCATGGCCGAGCTCGCGCCCCAGGGCTTCGCCCTGGCCACGGACGTGGCCGAGTGGCTCGTGCGCCAGGGCGTGCCCTTCCGCGACGCCCACGAGATCGCCGGGGACGCGGTGAGGGTCTGCGAGCAGCGCGGGATCGAGCTCTGGGACCTCTCCGACGCCGACTTCGCCCAGATCTCCGCGCACCTGAGCCCCGGCGTGCGCGAGGTCCTCACGGTCGAGGGCTCGCTGGCCTCGCGCAGCGCCCAGGGCGGCACGGCCCCGTCCGCCGTCGCGGCCCAGATCGGGGAGCTCGAGCGGCAGACGGCCGAGGTCGCCGCGTTCTCGCGGCGGGCCCCGATCGTCGCGGGATGAGGCCCGGGGCGCCCGTGGACGGGACCGCGCTGCTCGCGCTGCTCTCGCGGCCGGCCCCCGAGGTCGCGCCGCGCCTGCTCGGCGGCCTGTTCGGCCACCGCGGCGAGGACGGCGCCGTGGTCGTGCGGATCACGGAGATCGAGGCCTACGGCGGGCCGGCCGGCTCCGACCTGCCGGACCCCGGCGCGCACACCTGGGGCGGGCGCACCGCGCGCAACGCCTCGATGTTCGGCCCGCCGGGCCACGTCTACGTGTACTTCACCTACGGCATGCACCACGCGGTCAACCTCGTCTGCCGGCCCGAGGGAGCGGCGGGCGGGTGCCTCGTGCGGGCCGGGGAGGTCGTGGAGGGCGTCGAGCTGGCCCGCGCCCGCCGCGCCCGGGGCCGGTCGAGCCCCGTGCCCGACGCCGGGCTGGCCCGCGGTCCCGGCAACCTGGCCAAGGCGCTGGGCATCGACCTCGGCCACGACGGCGCCGCGCTCGCGGCCGGGGATCCCGCCGCCCCGGGCTTCTTCCTGGTCCCGCCCGAGGACCCGCAGCAGCAGCCGGTGGCCTCGGGGCCGCGCACGGGCGTGTCCGGGCCGGGAGGTACCTCCGAGTTCCCCTGGCGCTGGTGGATCCCGGGGGAGCCCTCCGTCTCCCCGTACCGTGCCGCCGTTCCGCGCCGCCGCCGCTGACCCGGCGGCCGCGCAGGGCGGCTAGCATGACGAGCGTGAGCGAATCCGTTGAGCAGATGATCGAGCGCCTGTGCGTGAAGATCCCCGACTACCCGGAGCCGGGGGTCCTCTTCCGGGACCTCACGCCCCTGTTCGCGGACGCCGCCGGCTTCCGGCGGACCATCGACGCCCTGGTCGACGCCTTCCGCGGCCAGTTCGACTACGTGGCCGGGATCGAGGCGCGCGGCTTCCTCATGGCCGGGGCCGTGGCCTACGCCTCCGGCGTCGGCCTGATCCCGGTGCGCAAGGCCGGGAAGCTGCCGCGCGAGACCTTCCGCGAGGAGTACGTCCTCGAGTACGGCTCGGCGGTGCTGGAGATCCACACCGACGACGTGCCCCGCGGCGCCCGGGTGCTCGTGCTCGACGACATCCTGGCCACCGGCGGCACCCTGGGCGCCACCGCCCAGCTGCTGCACCGGGCCGGCCTGCACGTCGCCGGCTTCGGGCTGGTCATGGAGCTCACGGACCTGCGGGGCCGGAGCCGCCTCGGCGGCCACCGTGTCCGGGCCCTGTACCGCGTCTGACCGGGGACGTCGTCCCCGGCGTTGCGCCTGTTACGCAACGTGCGGCGGCGCGACCGTGGGATCGCCGTGCGTACCGGTAGAATCGATGGTCTGTTCGATCCGGAACGAGGTGTCCACCCATGGCAGAGACTGTCGCCACGATGGCGGCCGAGCAACTTGCTGTCGAGCGCGCGTACGTCGCGATGCTCTACGACCGGCTCGACGAGCTGCGGGCCGAGAAGACGGCGGAGCTCGCGGCCGTGCGCCGCAGCGAGTCGGCCGGCAACCACCAGAACCGCGCGGAGCGCGACGCCTTCGCCTCCCACTACGAGGACCGCCTCGCCCAGCTGGAGGCCGTGGACCACCGGCTCGTCTTCGGGCGGCTGGACACGCACGAGGGCGACCGCCGCTACGTCGGGCGCATCGGCCTGGCCACCCAGGACCACCAGCGGCTCATGGTCGACTGGCGCGCCCGGGAGGCCGCCGCGTTCTACCAGGCGACCGCGCAGAACCACATGGGCATCCGCCGGCGCCGGCACCTGATCCTGGAGGGCCGGGACGTCGCCGCCCTGGAGGACGACGTGCTGGACCCGGACATGCTCGACGACGAGGGCGTGCTGCACGGGGAGGGCGCCCTGCTCGCGGCGCTGAACCAGAAGCGCACCGGGCGGATGTCCGACATCGTCGCGACCATCCAGGCGGAGCAGGACAGGATCATCCGCGCCCCGCTGCCGGGTGTGCGCGTGGTGCAGGGCGGGCCCGGCACCGGCAAGACCGCCGTGGCGCTGCACCGGGCCGCGTACCTGCTCTACGAGCACCGGGAGCGACTGCGCAAGGCCGGGGTGCTCATCGTGGGCCCGTCGTCGTCGTTCCTGTGGTACATCGAGCGCGTGCTGCCCGCGCTGGGGGAGACCGGCGTGGTCATGTCCTCGCTGGCCGAGCTGTTCCCCGGCGTCGCCGCGGTCCCGGAGCGGAACCCGCGGACGGCGCGGCTGAAGTCGGGCCTGGACATGGCCGACGTCGTCGCCCGTGCCGTGCGCGACCGGCAGAAGGTCCCCGCTCAGGCCCAGGTGCTGCGCGTCGACACGCACCGGGTGACGCTGACCCCGCGCACCGTCAAGCGTGCCCGGGACAGGGCCCGCGCCACGGGCAAGCCGCACAACGAGGCGCGCAACACCTTCGTCAAGATCGTGCTGCGCGAGCTCACCGAGCAGCTCGGCGAGCACCTCAACACCACCAGCGGCAACGTGATGGACCGCTCCTACCTCGCCGAGGACATCCGGCAGGCCCGCGACGTGCGGATCGCCCTGAACCTCGCGTGGATGCCGCTGTCCCCGCAGACGCTGGTCGACCAGCTGTTCAGCAAGCGGCACTACCTCGAGTCGGCGGCCCCGCACCTGGACGCCGGCCAGGTCGAGGCGCTGCTGCGCCCGGCCGGCAGCCCGTTCACGGTGGCCGACGTGCCGCTGCTGGACGAGGCCGCCGAGCTGCTGGGCGACCTGGAGCAGGCCGGGGTGCGCCGGCGGGCCGAGTCGGAGCGCGAGCAGCGCAAGGCCACGGACAACGCCGAGCGTGCGCTGCAGAACATGCACCAGAGCCTCGAGGACGTCGGCGCCGACGGCATCGTCACCGCCTCCCAGCTGACGGACTTCAACGCCGCGACCCAGCACCGCATGACCGCCGCCGAGGCGGCCACCGCCGACCGCACGTGGGCCTACGGGCACGTCGTCGTCGACGAGGCGCAGGAGCTGTCCCCGATGCAGTGGCGGGTGCTGATGCGCCGTTGCCCCATGAAGTCCTTCACCGTGGTCGGGGACATCGCCCAGGCCGGCTCGGCCACCGCGGCGCACAGCTGGGGCGACGCCCTCGAGCCGTTCGTGGGGGAGCGCTTCGTCCTCGACGAGCTCACGGTGAACTACCGCACCCCGGCCGCGATCGCGGAGGCCGCCGTCGACGTCGCCCGTGCCGCCGGCCTGGACATCTCCGCGCCGCGGGCCGTGCGGGAGGGCGAGCCCCCGGTCGTCACCCGGGTCGGCCCCGCGGAGGTCGTCGAGGCGGTGCTCGAGCAGGTCCGGTCCGAGCTCGAGCTCGTCAACGGGGGACTCGTGGCCGTGATCGTGCCCGAGGACCGCGTGCCCGAGATCGGCGCCGCCCTGGCCGAGGAGATGCCCGGACTGGTCGGCGCCGGAGTGCGCCGCCTGGACCGGCAGGTCGTGGTGCTCTCCGCCTGGGACGCGAAGGGCCTGGAGTTCGACTCCGTCGTCCTGCTGGAGCCGCAGGCCCTGCTGGACGAGGTCGGCGGCGGGGTCGGCAACCTGTACGTGGCCATGACCCGCCCCACCCAGCGCCTGCGCATCGTCGCGGCCGCCGGGCTGCCGGCCGGTCTCGACCGCTTCTGACGCCGGACCGGGGACGGGGCGCGGACGGGCTGCCCGTCCGCGCCCTGGTACCTTGGAATCCGTGTCGAACGCAATTGATCTGAACTCCCAGCACAACGACCCGGCCTTCGCCAACATCTGGCAGGAGCTGCAGTGGCGCGGCCTGGTGCACGTGTCGACCGACGAGGCGGCGCTCGAGACGTCGCTGTCGGAGGAGAAGGTCACCTATTACTGCGGGTTCGACCCGACCGCCGCGTCCCTGCACCTGGGCCACCTGGTCCAGCTGCTGCTCATGCGCCGGCTCCAGCTGGCCGGGCACCACCCGATCGGGCTGGTGGGCGGGTCCACCGGGCTGATCGGCGACCCCCGGCAGAGCTCCGAGCGGGTCCTGAACTCCAAGGAGACGGTGGCGCAGTGGGTGGACCTGCTGCGCGGGCAGGTCGAGCGGTTCCTCTCCTTCGAGGGGGAGAACCGGGCGGTGATGGTCAACAACCTGGATTGGACCTCCCAGCTGTCGGCGATCGACTTCCTGCGCGACATCGGCAAGCACTTCCGGGTGGGCACGATGATCAAGAAGGAGATCGTTGCCAAGCGCCTGAACTCGGACGAGGGAATCTCCTACACCGAGTTCAGCTACCAGATCCTGCAGGGCCTGGACTACCTGAACCTCTACCGGGAGCACGGCTGCACCCTGCAGACCGGCGGCTCCGACCAGTGGGGCAACCTCACCTCCGGCACCGAACTGATCCGCAAGGTCGAGGGCACCGCCGTGCACGCGATCGGCACGCCGCTGATCACCAACTCGGACGGCACCAAGTTCGGCAAGTCCGAGGGCAACGCGGTGTGGCTGGACCCCGAGCTCACCTCGCCGTACGCCTTCTACCAGTTCTGGCTCAACACCGCCGACGCCGACGTGGTCGACCGGCTGAAGGTCTTCACCTTCAAGTCCCGCGCGGAGATCGAGGAGCTCGCCCGGCGGACCGCGGAGGAGCCGTACAAGCGGGAGGCCCAGAAGGTGCTGGCCTGGGAGGTCAACTCGCTGGTGCACGGGGTCGAGGCCACCGAGAAGGCGATCGCGGCCTCGGCGGCGGTCTTCGGCCGCGGTGAGCTGGGGCAGCTGGACGCCGGCACCCTGGAGTCCGTGGCCCGGGAGCTGCCCGGGGCCAGCGTGGAGGCCGGCCGGCTGCAGGTGGCCGACCTGCTGGTGGCCACCGGCCTGTCCGAGTCGAAGTCCGCCGCGCGCCGCACCCTCAAGGAGGGCGGGGCCTACGTCAACAACGAGAAGGTCGTCGGCGAGGACGCCGAGCTGGGCCCGGAGCAGCTCCTGCACGGGCGCTGGGCCCTGCTGCGCCGGGGAAAGAAGCACCTTGCCGCGGTGACCGTGCATCCCTGATCCACGACCGTTCGGAGCCGGCACCCCCGCCGGGGAACCGCGTTTGCGGCACCCCGGACGGGGGTGTAGTGTTCATCGAGTCGTCAGGCGGGGCCGAGAGGCCGGCCGGCGACAGTCCCGCAAAGAGCAGCCCGGCAGAGCGCCGAGCCAAGTTCATGCGGGAACGACCGTCCTGACGGGACCGGATCGGGTGCCAGCGTCAAGTTGACACGCCGGAGACGGGCCGCGTAGGATGGACGAGCTGCCTGAGGCTGGGAACGCTGGTTCCGAGTCGGAGGGCGCGGATAAGATTCCACTCACGAGTTTCGGGGCCCTGGGGGTCCTGGTTCTTGGTCTGTTGTTTGAGAACTCAATAGTGTGCCA